>CAINMU010000001.1 GCA_903850885.1 uncultured Opitutia bacterium
CCGAAGTTATCGGTCAGGCGGAAGTCACGGCCGTTGTAGCGATAGGTAAGCTTGGTGTGGTCGAAGCCGAGCAAGCGAAGAATCGTGGCGTGCAAGTCATGGACGTGACAGCCGTCAGCGGCAACCTGAGCGCCGATTTCATCCGTTTCGCCATAAGCCATGCCACCCTTGACGCCGCCGCCAGCCATCCAGCAGCAGAAGGCCTTAGCCCAGTGGTCACGACCGCTGGCTTGATTCACGCGACCAGGCGTGGAAGGCGTACGACCGAATTCTCCGCCCCAGATCACCAAGGTCTGATCCAAGAGACCGCGCTGCTTAAGGTCGGCAATCAAAGCCGCTGCAGGGGTATCGATGGCGCCGCCGGTGCGATTAATCGAAGTGTAAAGATTGACGTGGTGGTCCCAGCCGCCGGCATCAATCTGCACGAAGCGAACACCGCGCTCAACCAAGCGACGGGCACAAAGCAGTTTGGCCCCGAGGTCGGACTTACCGTACATATCACGGGTCTTTTGATCTTCCTTCGAGATGTCAAACGCGTCGGTGGCCGCAGTCTGCATCCGGAAAGCGAGTTCGAAAGATTCGATGCGAGCCTCGAGCTGTTCGTCCTTCTGGACGGTCTGCATGTGGCGCTCATTGAGCTGGTGCACCAGATCGAGCTGCTTGCGCTGAGCATCCTGGGAGGTGAACTCGCTCTGGAGGTTCGGCATGATTTTGCTCGGTGCCGCACCTGGTTTAAAGGTGGTGTTAGCCCCTTGATAAAGCGAAGGAAGGAAGGCGGAAGTACGCGCGTCAGAGTTGCCACCGAGGCTGACGAAACCAGGCAGATCCTGGCTTTCCGTGCCCAGACCATAAAGCAACCACGAGCCCAAGGAAGGCTTAGGCAGAATCGCGGAGCCGGTGTGCATCTGCTTAGCGGCTGGACCGTGAGCTGGGAGCTCGTGGTACATCGAGCGGATCACGCACATTTCGTCAGCAACACCCTGGAGCTTGGGGAAGATTTCGCTGATCTCCAAACCGGACTTGCCCGATTTCTTGAATTCGAAAGGTGAAGGGAAAAGTACGCCACCCATGCCAGAAGCCGACATGTCGGCCAATTGCTTCATCTTTGGCTTGGGATCGAAAGTATCGAGGTGAGAGGGTGCACCGCCGGCGAAGATATGAATCACGTGCTTTGCCTTGGCCGGCAACGGGGCCTTGCGAGGCTTGAGGCTGGCGACTTCAGCGCGGGCATCGGCGACGAGGTAGTCGGCGACCATCGTCCCGAAGGCGATAGTTCCCATCCCCATGCCGGTCTGGCGCAGGAACTCACGGCGTGAGTTGGGGGTAGGTAAGCTGTTACTGCAATTAGGAGTTTCCATGGGGGTGTCTTATTGGGGGTGATTAAATTGGGTTAGTTGAGATATACAAATTCATTCGAGCAAACCATCGATTGGGCCAGCATCTCCCAAGGGGAAATTGGCTGTTTACGTGAGACTTTTTCGCCCAAGTTCTGAATGGTGCCGCCTTTAACCTCGGTTTTGACCTGGACCTCACCTGTGGCGACCTTGGCGGTCGTAATGGCCTGGGCCTTGGCAGCCTTCTTCGCGGCCTTCGTGTTAGCCACGCTCTTGTCAGCTTTAGCGTCGGGCGGCTCATCTACATACCCAGCGATGCGGGCGACAAATTCCCGAGCCATCTTCAATTCGGCAGGCGTCGGCGAACGCTGGTACATGATTTTGTAAAGCTGCACCACGCGATCACCATCCGAGGCGGCTTTCTGCATCTCCGGACGCGCCGCGACGGAGCGGGCCACGTCGATGGCCAATGGATTGTTCATGAAGAACAAAGCCTGCTGCGGGACGATGGTCGAACTCCGGGCGGAGTTAGTCATTTCCGGATTAGCAAAGTCGAACTGAGTCTGTAATTCGTTCAATTTTTCGCGATCGATGAAACCATAGATGCTGCGACGATAACTGTAGGGTTCATCGGTGATGTTGACCGGGCGGCCGCCCATCGCGGAATCCAACTTACCGGTCAGGGAAAGCATGGAGTCGCGGATACTTTCAAAATCAAGGCGGCGGAGATTTGCGTGCCAGAGATACTTATTGCTGGAGTCGAACTTAGTGGGATCAAACGCCGCCTTCTGCACGATTAGGGGATTGAGGCTGGGGTTTGCGGTCTGACGATAGGTTGCTGAGAGCAGAATCTTTTTGTGTAATTTCTTCAGCGACCAACCGTTATCGACAAAGTTAGTCGCCAGCCAGTCGAGCAGCTCGGGGTGCAACGGCTTCTCTGACATGTTACCAAAGTCGTCAGCAGTCGTCACGATCCCCGCACCGAAGTGGTGCATCCAAACGCGATTAACCAACACGCGCGAGGTCAAAGGATTCGTCCGGCTGGCGATGGCTAAAGCTAATTCGCGACGGCCGCTACCTTCGTAGAATGGCTGACGCTCGGGGCCGGCCAGCACTTCCAAGAATTGCCGTGGAGCCAAGGCTCCGCGCTTATTCTTATCTCCACGGATGTAGACATAACTGTCGCGAGGCTTCTCGGTGTCGGAGACGACCATCGCCGTACCTGGGCCACCTGGGTGGGTGATTTCCAACTGACTGATGTCTTCGAAGCGGAAATACTTAGCTGGCTTGTTATTGTTAACGAAAGATGCGCTCGGCGGGGCCTGCCAAGGTTCGCAGAACTGCCGGGTCTCGCAGAGCAACGCCATCTGGAGCGTGGTGTTGATTTCTTCGTAATTAGGCAAAGGCCATGGGTAAGCGGCCAACTGGGCGATGGCGGGATCATCTCGATCTCCCCGACGGCCAGCGGTGACGTGCAATTGGATATGCGCTAAGATGCGGTCGTGGTTTTTCTTGAACACATCCTGACAGGCGAGCGCGACTTCATCGATTGTCTTGGGCTTCAGATTGCGCAAGGCATCAGCGATCAAGGGATTCACAGGCGAGCTGGTGTCGGCCAGCGCGGCGGCGATGACCTTAGGCGCTTCTTGCGCGAAATTCTTTTCGCTCACTTTCTTCAAACGAGCCAGCGGACCCGTGATCGGTGAATTCGTTTGGACCACGATTGATCCGTCCACCTCGCGATTAAAGGTCAACTTATAGCGCTCCAGGATATCGAAGCCTGCGGTCGAACGAGGGCCACCAGCCATATTCGTCAAGGCCCGGGCCGCGAACTCGGAGTGTACCGTCTTTAGGAGATGGGTGACGTGGGAAAAATAGCCGCGGACATTATCGTCCTGCAGGGCGGTCATCTTCTTCTCGAAATCAAGTCGCACGGCTGAAGGCACGGCGCGGGCGCCGGAGGACATCGCACTCTTAACGACAGGCTCGTTGAGCGGCTCGCCAATTGAAGAGAAGATACCGTGCAAAGAATAATAATCAGCCGCCGGAATCGGGTCAAATTTATGGTCATGACAACGTGCGCAAGCCACCGTCAGGCCCAAGAAGCCCTTCGTCATGGCATCGATCCGTTCATCAATCGTGTCGTCGTTATTCGTAAACCGCTTACCGACGGTGATGAAGCCGAGGGCCGCCAAGCGGGCGTCATCCTTCGTCAGGTCAGGCAAGCGATCCGCAGCCAGCTGCTCGATGATGAATTGGTCGTAAGGCTTATCAGAATTAAACGCTTCAATGACATAGTCGCGGTAGGTCCAAGCGTTCTCGAAACGGTCGATCGTGCCGGCTTTCTTGAGCCCCTTGGTGTCGGAGTAGCGGGCGGTATCCAGCCAGTGACGACCCCAGCGTTCTCCGTAATGCGGAGACGCGAGCAACTTGTCGACCGCACGCTCCAAGACCTGAGTTGCCGCCCGGGCAGGCTGCCCGTTGCGCAACGAAAGATTATCCCGCAGCACGGCCGCATCGTATTCGCGGGCGAAGATTTCGCCCTCCGCATTCGAAGGCGGCAGACCAACCAAGTCATAAGAAATCCGGCGAATCAAAGCTTCGCCATTCGCAGAAGGGCTTGGCTTTAGGCCGACCTCGTCCAGTTTGCTTAAAATAAAAGCATCGATTTCATTCTGGCACCACGCTGGGGCGCTCAGCTTTTTAGGCACCGAAAATTCTCCGACTGGCTTAAAGGCCCAGTGATCACGGGCCTTCTGGGAGAGTCCCGTCAGTTTGACGGCAGCCGCGCCCGAGGGGGCCGGGGCACCCATTATAATCCACTTTTCTAAAATGGCGATTTGCGCGTCGGGCAACTTGGCACCGTTTTTCTTCGGCGGCATCGAAAGCTCGGGATCAGTCTGATGAATCGCAACGACGAGGAGCGACTTCTTCAAGTCGCCCGGCACGACGGCTGGCCCCTGGTCGCCACCGGCGACCATGCCGGCCCGAGAGTCCATCAATAACCCACCCTTGGAGACGCCTTCGGAAACAGAGTGACACTTATAGCAACGATCCGTCAAAATAGGGCGCACGTTCTTTTCGAAGAACTCGAGCCCAGCGGGATCGAATTTTGCCTCGTCTTTCACTGCCTTGTCATCCGCATGTAACACGACCGAGCCCAGCAAAATGGCTGAGGTTAAGAGTCTGGAGAGTGGCGAGGCTGGATGCATGAGGAGAAAGATAAGGGGGCCTGAAAATATTTTTGCGCAGAAGACTGCACCGACGAAATTACTACTGAGGGGTTTAACTAGGTATAATTTTTTACCCGACCCCAGAGAGTGCAAGCGAAAGATTAAGAAGGAGTTAAGGTGAAAACCCTAAAACGAAGAAGCCGGCCCCAGGGGCCGGCTTCGTAAAAAACCTGTTAATTTACTTTAATTAACGTAGACGAACTCGTTCGAAAGCAACAAAGAGTGTACCAATAACTCCATGGGGCTGAGAGGTTTACGAGAAATAGCCTCTCCGACATTCTTGATCCCAGAGAGCAGGTTTGCCCCCGCCACTTCTGCCATCATCATGGGCGCATCTGCCCCGCCCTCCCCCGCCATCATCATGGGGCTTGCCGCCGATGCCACAGCTTTGCCGGGAATCTTAGCCTGGGCCCCGGACTTAGCGTAGCGCGAGGTACCCTTAGTCGCCTTGCTCGCCACGGCGGGAGTGACCGTAACAAGAGGAGCCGATTTTTGGCGCTCCAAGAAGTCGTGGGCCATCTTTACTTCCTGGTTAGTCGGGCGACGCTGGAAGAGCGCCCGGAACATCGCGGTAATGCGCTGACCTTCCGAAGTCCCTTTCAGGATTTCAGGCCGGGAAGCCACGGTCCGGGCGACTTCAATCGCCAGCGGATTATTCATGAAGAATAACGCCTGCTGCGGGACGATGGTGCTGCCTCGGCGAGAGTTCGTTGCATCCGGATCGGAATAGTCGAACTGAGAAAGCATTTCGTTCAAACGGTGGCGGTCGACGTAACCGTACAGACTGCGCCGGTAGCTGTAAGGCTCATCAGTAATGTTCACCGGATGACCGCCCACGGCAGAGTCGAGCCTGCCCGTCAAAACGATCATCGAATCGCGAATCGCTTCGAAATCCAAGCGGCGTAAATTACCTCGCCAGAGAAGTCGATTACCTGCGTCAATCTTAAGGGGATCGACCGCACCCGGCTTCAACACGAGCGGGTTTTGTCCAGGATTGGAATCCTGCCGATACGTCGCACTTAGCACGATCATGCGGTGCAGACGCTTGAGCGTCCAGCCGTTCTCGACGAAGTCATTGGCCAGGTAATCGAGGAGCTCGGGATGGGATGGCTTCTCCGACATATTACCAAAGTCGTCCGGCGTAGAAACAAAGCCTTCCCCAAAGTGCATCAACCAAGTCCGGTTGACGGCCACGCGCGCGGTAATCGGATTGGTCTTACTGATGATGGCCTGGGCCAACTCCATCCGCCCGCTACCGTCGACGAAGGGTCGGCGCTCGCCGTCACCCGAGAGAATCTCCAAGAAACGCCGAGGCGCGAGCGCCCCTTTCTTATTTTTATCTCCCCGGATGTAGACATTGGTATCCTTCGGCTCATCGATATCTTGGACGACCATCGCGGAAGCGGGAGCGCCGGGGTGCGTCAGGCGAAGCGCGTTGATTTGCGTGAACTGGAAATAAGCATTCGGGCGATTGTTATTTAACCCGCCGTAGATTGGGCGATTCTGCCAGTCGGCGCAGAATTTGCGGCTGTTGAACATGTTCAGCAGTTCCTCGTTATCTAAGATATCTTCCACGTCCGGCACCGGCCAGGGGTAACCCGCAAGCTGGGCAATTGCCGGATCTGAATCCTTGCTGGAATGGCCTAACTTGGCGCAGCGATCGATATGGGCAATGATCGCTAATTTGTTATCTGCAAAAACTTTTTGGTAAACAGCAGCCACATCATCGAGCGACTTGGGCTTTAAATTCCGCAAGGCCGCCGCGATCAATGGGTTGACCGGATGTTCCGCATCGGCAAGCGATGCCTTGATGGCCGCGGGGGCCCGGGCGGCGAATTGGGCGAAGGGCACGGCCACAAGATGGGCGTAGGGCCCGGTGATGGGCGAATTGCGCTGGATCCGCATCGCCTCGAAATCGGGCTGCAATTCGAGTTTATAGCGCTCGGAGATATCTCCGAATTCCGGCGAGCCGCGCTTCACGGTCGCGAGCACAAGGCGGCCGGCCATTTCCTTCTCATAGCGGGTGCGCACCTCGCGGATATACTTGTAATAACCTGCTGCACTTTGCGTCTGCAAATCGTCGAGTCGCTTGAGGTAATCATCGCGCACGGTCTTGGTCTTCTGGGTGACCCCGATGACCGGTAAATCGCGCGGCTCTTTTACCGAAGCAAAAATACCATGGAGCGAGTAATAATCGGCCGCTGGAATCGGGTCGAACTTATGGTCGTGACAGCGCGCGCACGCCACGGTCAAGCCCAAGAAAGCTTTTGTCGTCGTGTCAATCCGTTCGTCGATTGTATCGTCGTTATTCGTAAAGCGCTTGCCGACCGTGATGAAACCGAGCGCCGATAGACGAGGGTCGTCGCCGCTGATACCGGGGATTTTATCTGCAGCAAGTTGCTCGACGATGAAGTCGTTGTAAGGCTTATCGGAATTATAGGCGTCGATGACGTAATCGCGGTAAGTCCAGGCATAAGCGTAACGGTATTCTTCAAAACTATCTTTCACGTCGAGTTTGCCGTTCGTATCAGAGTAACGTGCCGTATCCATCCAGTGCCGGGCCCAGCGCTCGCCGTAATGGGGCGAGGCCAAAAGGGTGTCGACTTGCTTGGCTACGACCACTTCCGCGTTGTTCGTCACCGCTCCGCGACGAGCGGAGACACTGTCCTGCAAGACGGCCGCATCATAGGCTTTGACGAAGGCATCAGCCTGCTCAGAGGTCGGCGGCAGGCCGATTAAGTCATAAAATGCACGCCGTAAGAAAGCCTCTGGGTCGGCGGCAGGGTTCGGCTGAAGTCCGTTGGCCTCGAGCTTCGCCAAGACAAATTGATCGATCGGATTTTTGGCCCAACCCTTTAACTTAACTTCGGGCAGGGAGACCTGCTGCAGAGGCTTAAACGCCCAATGCTGTTTAGCCTTTTCCGTTAGGCCGGTGAGTTTCGTCCCATTGCCGCTTGGGGATGGAGCGCCCATCTTCACCCACTGTTCCAGGGTCGCTATGTTGCTGTCGGATAACTTTCCGCCCTTTTTCTTCGGGGGCATCGCAAACTCCGGGTCATTATAGCGGACCGCATGAATCATGAGCGACTTTTCTAAATTGCCAGGCACCACCGCCGGACCCTCTTCACCCCCCTTAAGCAGGCCGTCACGCGAATCTAGAGTCAGTCCTCCCTTGGTCGTAGCCTTCTCGTTGGAATGACATTCATAACAATTTTCGGACAAAATCGGGCGGACGTTCTTTTCGAAGAATGCGATCCCGGCAGCGTCGGCGGCATTGGCTGCGTCGGCGGCCCGTAAGCCATGCGCGGCCAGTAGGGTCAGGAGACATAAAACTGAGGCTGTTTTCATTTTAAGAAGAAGGGATAAATGCTGGGATTTCGGGGACTATTGGGGTAGCAGCGCAAAGTCAGCATCCCAACGGCCTGAGAGTTATCAAGGGGGAATTAAGCCCGAAAAACGAGGTCTTTTGGGCTGCAATGGAATGATGCTGTGGGGCGACCATGTCGTTTAGATAGACAATTAGACATTAAATCGCCGGGTCAAGTTCCCCAGGATGACTCGATTTCGCCCTAAAACAAGCGAGGCCAGCCGACGGGCTGGCCTCGCTATTATTCCACTAAACCTTAGTTAATATAAACGAATTCGTTAGAAAGAAGTAGGGAATGGGCCAGCAACTCCAAAGGTGTGAGCGGATTGCGCGAAACCATCTCGCCGACATTCTGCAGGACCCCCTCGGCGCCACCCCGGCCGGCGTCGCCGGTCGTCGCCATCATCATCGGCGCATCTGCGACGACCGCCTTGCCGACGGTTGAAGCTTTAGCGGCAGGCTTGCCGGTCTTTACGGCGGAAGTGCCCTTGGCCGTGCTTGCGCGCTGCCCGGCGATAATCGCCCCCTTGGCTTTTGCTAAAAACTCGTTAGCCATGCGGATCTCGTTCGAGCTCGGACGACGTTGGAAAATCGCTCGGAACATGGCCGCCACGCGTTGATCTTCCGACGGAGCGTTAAGCACATCCTTCCGCGCCGCGACGGCACGAGAAGCTTCGATGGCCAAAGCGTTGTTCATAAAGAAGAGTGCCTGCTGCGGAATGATCGTCGAGTTACGGCGGGAGTTAGCGGCGTCCGGATCGGCGTAGTCGAACTGCGAGAGCGTATCGCTAAGACGATGGCGATCGACGTAGCCATACAGGCTTCGGCGATAACTGAACGGCTCGTC
Organism: uncultured Opitutia bacterium; assembly: GCA_903850885.1. Lineage (GTDB taxonomy): Bacteria > Verrucomicrobiota > Verrucomicrobiia > Opitutales > UBA953 > UBA953. Next base: position 8,782 of record CAINMU010000001.1, read on the forward strand.
CGTAATGTTAGCTGGCTGGCCACCGACCGTCGGATTGAGTTTTCCGGTAAGGAGAATCATCGAGTCCCGAATCGACTCGAAATCTAGGCGGCGCAGGGTCCCGTGCCAGAGCAAGCGATTGGGTGCGTCGATCTTCAAGGGATCCACCGCAGATTTCTTTGCGACCAACGGATTGGCGCTCGGATTCGAATCCTGACAATAAGTGGCACTCAAAACAATCATCCGGTGCAGGCGCTTCACACTCCATCCGTTTTGCATGAAGTCCGACGCGAGATAATCGAGCAACTCGGGATGCGACGGAGGAAGTGACATGTTGCCGAAATCATCGGCGGTAGTCACGAAGCCCTCGCCGAAATGCTTCATCCAAAACCGGTTGACGGCGACACGAGAGGCAATCGGATTGTCCTTACTGATGATGGACTGGGCAAATTCCATGCGGCCGGAGCCATCGACATAAGGCTTTCGTTCCGCGCTACCTGAAAGCGCCTCAAGGAAGCGGCGCGGGGCTACGGCGCCCAGCTTGTGCTTATCGCCCCGGATAAAGACTGAACTATCCTTAGGGTCTTCGGAATCTTGCACCGCCATCGCTTCGCCAGGCACGCCGGGGTGCGACAGGCGAAGTTCATTAATCTTCGCATGGCGGAAATAATCAATCGGCGCGGTGTTCTGCTGCCCGCCGTAGATCGGGCGGTTCTGCCATTCGGCGCAGAACTTGCGGCTGTTAAAGAGCGCGATCATCTCTTCGTTATCGAAAATCTCGTCGTGCGTGGGGACGGCCCAGGGATAACCCGCCAACTGGGCGACAGCCGGAGAGGCGGATTTTCCGTCCTGGCCGGACTTGGCAATTAGATCCAAATAAGCATAAATCGCGGCCTTATTATCGTTATAAACCTTCTGATAGACGACGGCGACATCATCGAGCGTCTTGGGTTTCAGGTTCCGTAATGCGGCCGCGATGATCGGATTAACGGGGTGTTCGGTGTCGGCGAGGGCTTCCGCGAGCGCGGCTGGTGCCCGCTCCGCAAAATAAACAATCGGCACGGCGGCCACCTTCGCGAAGGGCCCGGTGATGGGCGAATCCTTCTGGATGCGCATCGGGGCAAAGTCATCGTTGGTCACCAAGAAAATTTTGTACTTATCGGCATAGGCGCCGGCCTCCGATGAGGCGCGCTTAACCGTACCCATCATCAAGCGGCCAGCCATTTCCTTTTCATAACGGGCCCGGACTTCCTTCATATATTTGAAGAAGCCAGCAACCTGCTCTTCCTGCAATTGATTCAGTCGTTTTTGGAAATCGGCGCGGGCGACGGCGGTCTTCGGAGTGGCTCCGATCACGGGCTTCTGCAGCGGCTCCTTGGTGGAGGCAAAAATTCCGTGAATCGAATAATAGTCCACCGCCGGAATCGGGTCGAACTTATGGTCGTGGCAGCGCGAACAGGCGACCGTGAGTCCAAGGAAGGCCTTCGTGGTCGTATCGATGCGCTCATCAATCGTATCATTTGGCTCTTCGAAGCGCTTACCGACGGTGATGAATCCGAGTGCCGCCAGCCGTGGGTCTTCTTGGTTGATCCCGGGAATCTTATCGGCAGCGAGTTGTTCGACGATGAAATCACTGTAAGGCTTATCCGAATTAAAAGCGTCGATGACGTAATCCCGATAAGTCCAAGCATAGGCGTAGCGATAGTCGGTAAAGAGGCTCTCCCCTTGGTCGACCTGCAGCCCGCGGGTGTCAGAATACCGGGCGGTGTCCAACCAGTGGCGAGCCCAGCGCTCACCGTAATGAGGCGAAGCCAACAAGAAATCTACCTGCTTCGCGAGGATCGCATCGGCATTCGTCGCCGGCGCACCCCGGGTGGTTGCAGTCACGTCCAGCGCCTTGGCGGCGTCGTAGGCCTTGACGAAAATTTCCACCTGCTCGGACGTCGGCGGGAGACCTACCAAGTCGTAAAAAATGCGGCGCAAGAGCGCTTCGGAATCCGCGATCGGATTGGGCTGCAAACCTTCCGCTTCGAGCTTCGCGAGCACGAACTGGTCGATGGGGTTCTTCACCCAGCCCTTATTCTTAACGACCGGCAGGGCGGGATTCTTAATAGACTGGAAAGCCCAATGCTGCTTGGCCTTATCCGTCAAGCCAGTGAGCTTATTGCCAGCACCCGCGGGAGCTGGTGCCCCCATTTTTACCCATTCCTCAAGCAGGGCGATTTTACTGTCGTCGATTTTTCCGCCCTTTTTCTTGGGCGGCATGGCGAACTCCGGATCGGTGTAGCGAATAGCGCGCACCATGAGAGATTTATCGAGGTTGCCTGGCACCACCGCTGGACCTTCTTCACCCCCCTTAAGCATACCGTCGCGCGAATCAAGAATCAGGCCGCCTTTAGAGGAATTTTTCGCCAACGAATGGCATTCGTAACAGTGCTCGCTTAAGATTGGTCGGATGTTCTTTTCAAAGAACTCTAAGCCCTCCTTGGAGGGCTCGTCCGCGCCATGGACCGCTGCACCCGAGAGCAAAGCGAGGATTACGGATTGGCGAAGCAGCTTGGACATGGGGAAGTAGATCGACTTAGGGTTGTGTCGGGGGGAAGAACTTTGAAGATTAATAAAGTAGGTCTTCCCTCTTAATAATCAAGAGCCTCTTACCCGCCCCACGATGCGCATCCTCCTCGCCAGCGACAAATTTAAAGGCTCCCTGTCGGCAGAAGTTGTGGCAAAAAGCCTCCAAAATGGTCTTTTAAGCCTGTTTCCTCAGGCTAATTTCGATTTCTGCCCCATCGCCGACGGTGGCGAAGGCACGACGGCTGCCGTCGTTAAATCCGTCCAAGGAGAATGGAAGACAACCCAAGTGACCGATGCCCAGGGCCGACCAAAGGCTATACGCTACGGTTTCATCAAAGCCACCCACCAAGCCGTCATGGAAATGAGTGCCGCCAGCGGACTCGACGGGGTCCGAGATTTAAAGCTAAACCCTCAAAGTGCCAGCACCCGCGGGACAGGCGAAATGATGCTCCGGGCCAAAGATGAAGGCGCCCGCTCCATCCTCATCGGTATCGGCGGGAGCGCGACTAATGACGGCGGCCTCGGCTTGGCCTTAGCGCTGGGCTACCAGTTTGAAAGCCGAGGGAAGCCATTCTTCCCCACCCTAGAGACGTTACTCGAAGTCGATCGATTGCTTCCCCCTGCGATCGCATGGACGACCGAAGTCCTCGTCGCCTGCGATGTGGAAAATCCGCTCCTTGGGCCGACCGGGGCGACCCGGGTATACGGCCCGCAAAAAGGCGTGACAGATTTCATCTGGTTTGAAGAACGCCTTACGCACCTTGCGAACCTCGTCCAAAAAAACCTGGGCAAGGATTTGCGAAACATCCCGGGTGCCGGTGCCGCTGGCGGATTAGGTTTTGGCCTGATGGCTTTTACGAACGGGAAGCTGACCAGCGGATTCGACTTGGTGGCGAAGCAGGTTGGCCTCGCCGAAAGAATCCGACAGGCGGACTTGGTCATCACCGGTGAAGGTCGCCTTGATGGGCAAAGCCTGCAAGGCAAAGGCCCAGTAGGGGTGGCCAAACTAGCCCGCCTGCTTGGCAAAAAAGTCGTAGGCGTAGCTGGTAGCATCGAAACCTCTGCCGAACTCCACTCGCAGTTTGATTTGCTGATCGGCATCAAGCCCGACGCCATGCCGCTCGAAGAAGCCATGCGACGGACGTCCGAGCTGATCAACCGGGCGATACAGGATCACCGAACCGCACTCACCAGATTGATCAACGCCTAGGCAAAGATGGAAGTAATGGCTTTCCCCTTACCGTCGATTGTGGCGTAAAACGGCCGTCCCTCGATATCGTAAGCCGTCTTGGGACTGATGCCCATCAGCGTGAAAATCGTGGCGTGCAGATCTTCAATCGGAACGGGATCCTTGATTGCGACCAAAGGACGCTCGTCCGCCGTCGCGCCGTAGACGTGACCGCGTTTTACCCCACCCCCAAACATCACGACGCTCGTCCCGCCGGTAAAGTGACGGTGTAAGCCATAATGATCCGGGCTTTCCATCGTGGTTCCTTTATTGAAAGACTGATCTTTGGCTTTCGATCCGGGCTTACCTTCGATCATCGCATCGCGGCTGAACTCGCTGGCGATGACCACCAGCGTGCGATCAAGCAGGCCGCGTTTTTCAAGGTCGCGAATGAGTTGAGCCACCGGCCGGTCGATTTCCGCATGCATCTTCGCCACGGTTTCATGGCCCTTGCCGTGCGTATCCCACTGGAAGAAAGGCACGTATTCGGTCGTCACTTCGACGAAGCGGGCGCCATTTTCCACGAGGCGCCGGGCCAGCAAGCAACCACGCCCGAAGCGGCCGGTGTCATATTCGGCCTGCACCTCTTTGGTTTCCAATGAAATATCAAAAGCCATCCGTTCCTTGGCGCTTAACAAGCGGTAGGCATTGTCCATAGAACGCATCATCGACTCATATTGATGGTCGCTCATGACGTCACGGTTGGGACTGGCATCGGCGAGACGGCGGAACTCTTTGTCCCGGTTAACGAAGCGCGAGGGATCCATGCCCTTCGGTGCGCGTACGGCCGCGGCGGCTTCTTCGGGGTAAGGCAAATTCATCGGGCCGAACTCGCCGCCGAAAAACCCTGCCGACGTGAAAGCCTTCAGCTCCTCGCTTTCGCCCACGCCCTCCAGGCGCTGGCCGATATTAATAAAAGCAGGCATCACGGGATTACGCGGCCCGAGCACGCGCGCCATCCACGCGCCGAGATGCGGGCAGGCCACGGTCTGCGGCGGCACGTAGCCAGTGTGCCAATGGAACTGGTGACGTGAATGCAAGATGCTCCCCAAGTCAGGCTGAATGGCCGAACGGATGAGCGTAGCCCGATCCATCACCGAAGCGATTTGCTCCATGCCCTCGCAGATCCGGATACCGTCGACGGCAGTCGGAATGGAAGGAAAGGTGCTCAGGACGCGCTTATACTCCAGGCCTTTTTCAAAAGGCACATAGCGCTTGGGATCAAAAGTTTCCGGCGCCGCCATGCCTCCGGCGAGCCAGATGAGGATGCACGCGTCCGCCTTCGCCGCCGGCTGGATGACCTTCAGGTCGGCTGCCAGCAACCGGGGCGCGTCCATCGATAAGGTGGCAAGGCCGGCCGCCGCGAGCATCTTGACAAATTCCCGGCGCGCCAACGACTCGGGCAACGACGGATCAAGGGGGAGGCCGTGAGAGGATGACATAAATCAGCGGATGGTTTGGAATTCGGGTAGCATGAAAATCGCCCAAAGGAAGTCGGCCGTGCTGTGTTCGGTGGGCTGAGCCCCCAGCAATTCGAGCGCGACTTTCAGTTCGGCGGCGGATGGCGGACGACAAAGCGTCGAGAGGTAAAGCCAGCGAGCCAGTTCCTCCGAAGACTTCCACGGACGACGCAGCAGACTGATGGCCCCACGCTCGAGCAAGGAGGTGAGCGCGGTGCCATTTGAAAGATCGATGGCTTCGAGCGTGCTGAGTTCCGTGGGTCGGGAGGAAACAATCTGCTCGCGATTCGGCCGACCTAAAGAACGCTGAAGCAAGTCAGATTTGACCAAGCTGGCCCGGGGCAGAAATCCTTCCGAGCTCGGCACTCCGGATATCATCTGCGCCATCATCGCTTCAGCCTTTTTCCAAGGCGCAGCCTCGACCGGGACTTTCGCCACGGGCAACCAAGCGGCCTTGACAGGCATGGCACCCTTAGCGTTAGGCAAGGCGGCGGACCATTCCCAAGTCGCATCCGAACCGAAGGTAACCTCGTTCTTATTATTGCGCAGACGAAGGGCAACCTGACACCAGACCGCGGCAACATTCGGTCCCGTTCCGCCATTACGGCCAACAATGATGATTTGGTTTCTACCGAGTTTTAAAAATGGTGCGAGGTCGAGCAGTTGCGGAACAGCCCAATTCTCGCCCTTCGCCAACGTCTTTCCATTGACCAAGATTTCGAAAGAATTGTCCGCCGTCACAACCACAAGCGCATGCTCCACTTCCCCGGCGATTGTGAAAGAATGCCGGAAGGAGCGAGCTTCACCCGCGGCGGGCGGACGCTGGGCAGTCACATCGTTCGACCAAATCGGCTGCGCCAAGAGGGGCCCAACCTTTGCCTCAGGCGCAGTTATTGGCTTGGTCGGCATCCGTTGGACGCCTGCATCGATCTTAAATGGAGTGGTGCCGGTCAAGCGCCAGGCCAAGTCGACGAATTGCTCCGCGGTCAGCCGCTTCCCGCGCGGGCCGCGGTAAAGATAATCCTTACCATCGACGTCACCCGATTGCACCTCAGCCTGGGATTGGTAAGCCCGGGAAGTCGCGATGAATTCGAGCGTGGCCTTTAAGTCATATTTCTGCGCGACAAAATGGTTGGCCAACACGTCAAGCAGGTCCTGGTTCCACGGCTCCGTCTGCATCGCGTCAACGGGGTGGACGATACCGCGCCCCATCAGACGGTGCCAAAGGCGGTTCACCATGGTTCGCTGAAAACGGGCGTTGTCCGGCTGGGTCAGCAAGGTTGCCAGCTGGACCAAGCGCTCGCCACGCGGCTTGTTCGCATCAATTTGGCCGAGCTCCGGGAAAGGCCATCCCGCGCTGGCGGACTTTCCTGTCGGAATATCGCAACGAACCAACTCCATCGGGTGGTCTGAATAGATGGCCGCCAAACCATAAGCGTCTTTCAGCTTCCAGCGGTCGATAAAACTATCATGGCATGAGGCGCACTTCATGTTGATACCGAGAAATACCTGCGAGACGCTTTGGGCGAACTGAAGTTCCGGGGCTTGCGCCACGCTCACTGCCCCGCGCCAGATGATGCCCTTGGAAAACCCTTCGCTCGCGGCGGTCGGCGCAATGAGTTCGCGGACGAATTCATCGTAAGGCATGTTCTTTCGCAACGCGGCATAGAGCCACGGGGTGATCTGCTTACGGCCACCGTCGATATAGCCGGTCCCCGCATAATCATTACGCAATAAGTCGTTCCAAAAAACCATCCAGTGATCGGCGTAATCGATATCCCGAGCTAACAGCGACCGGATGAGACGGGCGCGCTTATCGGGAGCCGGGTCGGCGACAAAGGCCTGAGTTTCGGCCACCGTGGGCAGAAGCCCGATAAAATCTAAATGAGCCCGCCGGAGAAAAGTGGCATCATCGGCCAAAGGGGGCGTCGGTAATTTCTTGGACTGCAACCAAGCTTCCAGGACGCGGTCGATAGGGTGCTCATGGCCGCCGATGGCTGGCGGAACCATCGGATGGCGCGGCCTTAATGTCGGCTCAAAGGCGGGCTGCTTAAACGCAAAACCTTCGGTCCAGACTGCGCCTTGATCAACCCAAGTGCGCAATATTCCGACTTCAGCTGGCGTCAACGCGTCGCCCTTCGGCGGCATCCGGACATCCAGATCCTTGCTGAGGATAAATTCGATGAGTTTGCTTTTGTCGGCATGACCCGGCACCACTGTCACGCCATCCTCGCCGCCCTCCAGCAAGGCCGTCCGCGTATTCATCGAGAAACTCCCCTTCTTCTTATCGCCTGCGTGACACTCGGTGCAATGCTTCCTCAGGATCGGAACGACCTCATGGGCGAAATCCACTTCGGCGGACAACGTCGTCAGGCCAGCAAAGCTTAAGCATACAGCCAACGGCAACCGGCGAATCACGGCATCAGGCAGCACGACGAATTAAGGAGTAAAAAGGATGCAGCAAGAAGAGCCTGTGACGACCGACTGCTGCGTGTCGGTTAACTTACCCGTGGCCAGATCGACGCGGTAAGCGTTGACCGTCCCGGACTTCTGACCGGCGCAAACCAACCATCGGCCATCCGGGCTGAGCCCGAAACCGCGTGGGGTGGCAGGCGTATTAAGCATATGCTGAATCAAGGCCAATTTACCGTCCGCACCGATGGCATAGACCGCCAACGAATCGTGTCCGCGATTGGAGACATACAGCGCCTTCGCATTGGGGAGGCAGAAGATCTCTGCAGTGGACGCACCCGTCGCCGAAGCTCCTTCGGGCAAGGTCGGTAAGGTCTGGATTTGCGTCAACCCGCCCGAAGTAGCATCCAACTTGAAGGCACTGACCGTAAGAGCCATTTCATTACAGCTATAAGCAAACCCGCCTTGCGGATGGAAAGCGAAGTGCCGAGGCCCGGCGCCCGGGGCTACCCGGCCAGACTTAGGGTCGTTCAAAGTTAGCAAGCCCTTCGCCGCATCTAAGCGATAAATAAAAATGTCGTCCGTCCCCAAATCGGGCACATAGACAAAACGCCCGGCGGCATCGGCATAAATCCCGTGGGCATGCGGACCCGCTTGACGCTTCGCATTCGGCCCAACGCCCACATGCTGATTAAAACTGGAGGCGGGCAGCAGGCTGCCGTCACCCTGCAAGGGCAGACAGGCTACCGAACCGGAGCCATAATTGGCGACCAGCAGATTTCGCCCTGTTGAATCGACGGAGAGGTGAGTGGCGCCTTTTCCTTGGCTGTCTTGGGCGTTGAGCAAGGTCGCGGCGCCTCCGGCAGTTAGGCGATAAGCGGCGACTCCTCCACCCGCGACCTCAGAGGTCGCATAAAGAGTCTTAGCATCTTTGCTGAGGGCCAAGTACGAAGCCCCCTTGGCATCAGCAATAACAACGGGGGCCGACAACTTTCCGGTTTCCGAATTAATGGTGCCACGTAGGATACCCTTCGCCTGCGGCCCCGAGGTGCCGACGTAATAAGTTAATTCGGCCGCATGGGACAGGGACACGATCGAACACAGGGCGATTAAGTTGAGGTTCATGGTGATGGGTTAGGTTTAGAGAATGGATTCTTCAAATGAAGATTAACGGCCCGACCACCAGCCGTCCAAGAGCTTCTGAAGTTCGGCGGATTTAGCCGGCTGCGCGGCGGCGAGATCATGGAGCTCTCCCGCGTCCTGCTTGAGATTAAAAAGTCGCGGTGGTTCGGTGGCGTCATTGAGACCGCTGGAGACGATGAACTTCCAGTCTCCCGCGACCAGCCAGCGGTAGCGCAAGCTGGAAGCCGGATTGCCAATCTGGATGATGTTGTGGGTGGAATTTTGCCCGGCGACAAAGGGGCGGGCCCGCAAAGCCTCATCGTCGAGCAGATCAATCCCGTCGCCGTCCGCCGGAACCTTAGCACCCGCCAATTTCAACAAGGTCGGCATGATATCGACGGCGCTGACTGGATAGTCGAGCGAGACCGGCTTGATGTGCCCAGGCCAGCTCACCAGGAGTGGAGAACGGATGCCGCCATCGAAGGGCGACATTTTAGAGCGGTCAAAGTCCACCTTCGGTTTCTTCGGATCAGGAATCCATCCGTTATCAGAAATATAAACGATGATCGTGTCGTTCGTGAGACCCTCTTGCTCGAGGTGAGCCCGGACGGCGCCCACGGTTTCGTCAAACCATTCGATCATCGCCCAATAGCGGGCGGCCCATTCCGTCGGAGCCTTATCGCGATATTTCGCCAAAAGACGTTCCGGGGGGTTATGCGGATCATGCGGCATCATCGGCGCATACCAGGCGAGAAAAGGTTTTCCGTCCTTCTTCGCCTTGGAAATAAAATCCGTCAACGGGGCGAGGGTCTTCCGGCCGATATCGAGCCCCTCATCCCCATGTCGACTGCCTTTCGTCATGCCTTCCGTGAAGCCTCCGTGGGTGTAGTCACCCATCCACCATTTACCGGTCTGCAGGCTGACGTAACCACGCTCGGCCAGGAGGCGGGGCAAATGGGGAGACTGCTCGAAGAGTTTTACTAATTGGGCCCGGCCCTCCGTAAAATCGGCGCTTTTTTGTTTACCACCAGCCGCCTTCTTGGCTCCCGGCACGGCCTTGACGGCGACGACGGGCGGATCATTACCCGTAACCCCATGGCGATGCACGTGGCGACCGGTCAGGATTGAGGCCAAGCTGGGCGAGCAAAGCGAGTTCGTGTCATAACCGTGTGGGAAAGTGCGACTTTCGGCGGCCAAACGGTCGATATTAGGCGTTTGGATGAACTTGGACCCCATGAAACCGTAATCGGTCCAGGCCTGGTCATCCGATATAATCATCAAGATATTCGGCGGCTTGGAGGCTGCGGCTGGCTCAGCCGCCCCTAGACTGGTGGCAAACAAGAAAGATAGGCAGCAAAGCAGACAGAGTCGCATGGGGGTAAGACCAGCAAAACCTCCGAACGTTCCTGCCACAACCATCAAACCCCCGATTATCCTCTTATTTTCAATCAATTAGCCAAAAGCCTCGGCCCCGCTAACCCCCCTTTCGCAGCCGGCGGATTCCTAAAGAAGTTTATCTATAATTTTAATAGAAATCTTCGCGCAGGTCTTTGACAACCGGACCGTCGTGGGTAGACTGAGCGCTGACCGGAAAGAACGCACGCCCACGGGGGCCTCCGCGACCGGGGCGACTTAATAAATCTACGCATTCAATTTACTTAACTGTCAGCGAGTTGCGGAAAGCCGTGACTCAAAACCGTCTTTTTGAGCCTATATATAGAGGCCTCTAATATTTTTTATGAACCAACTCCACCCCACCCCCGCGACCCCTCCCTCCCCTCCCACCGCCGCGCTGCGCACCGACGCCACCCGGCTTTCTTGCCTGCTACTCCCCGTCGACCGCATCGGCGAAACCGAACCAGCGACGGAGCCCGCCCGCTGGAACGAGCTTGATGCCCTGGGACAATATATGTTTCAAGCCAGCCGCTGGACCCGGCTTGAAGCCGCGGATGAGTTGCGCTTGGGTCACGGGATCAAAGCTGGGCGCAAGGCTGACGGCAGCCTGACTCCGGAAGCCAACGCGTGCTTTGACTTACTTGTTAATTCGAACCTCCGGCTCGTTTATCATGCGGCCGCGCAACTTCGCCAACAACGCGACGAAATCTTGGAGCTGATGAGCGCGGGCAATGTCGGCCTCGTGGAAGCAGCCAGAGACTACGATGCCGACTTGGGCTTCCGCTTCAGTACTTATGCTTTTTGGAGCATTCGTAGCCGGATCCTCCGCGAACTTAATTCGTGTGGCCGGGCCGTCCACCTGCCGCGCAACATCCATGAACAACTCGCCAAATTACGGAAGATCGAGCACGAGCTGACGCAAAAACTCACCCGCGAACCGACGGACAGCGAATTGGCCACGAGTTTGGGTTGCGACATCGAAAAACTCGCCTCCCTGCGGGCGTATCAGCAACACGGCCTCTCCCTCGATGCTCCCGTGGACCAAGACAGCGAACTGACCTTCGGACAACGGCTCGTGGATGACACCGCGGAGACGCCGGCGGAAATCGCCGCTCGCACCTCTGATAACGAGCTAGTTCGCTTTCTACTTCGCGGCATTACCGAACGCGAAGCCGAAGTCCTTCGTCTGCGTGGAGGGATTGACTGTGAAGAACATACGCTCGAAGAAATCGGCCAGAAATTCGGGGTCAGTCGCGAACGCGTTCGACAAATCGAAGAGAAAGCGCTGAAAAAGTTACGCGAACAAATCCAGACCTGAACCCAGCCTTGTCTCATAGAGGTAAAGGCTCACGATGAGGCCATGCCCTCATTCCGCAGTCTGTTGAAAGCTGCCTGTGTTCTTGGCGTCGGCCTCACCGTCGCGGCAACGGGATCAGCCCAAGACCATGATCCATTCGAGGATCCGCCGATTAACTACTCGAAGGCCACCGCGGTCGATGCGGCCTCCCGACTGAATGAGACGTTCCGGCTTAAGGCAGACGAAATCCGAAGTTGGCCCGCCCGTAGGCGTCTCCGCTGGCTGCTCGAGCAATTGGATATTCCGGTCGAATCACAACTTCTGGTTTTCAGCAAAACCAGTATTCAGCGGAAAATCATCAGCCCCGAAAACCCGCGGGTCTTATTTTTTTCCGACGAAGCCTATGTCGGTTGGGTTCCGGGGGGTGCCATGGAAATGGCGGTCTTTGATCCGACGCTTGGGCCCACTTTTTATATCTTAGACGCGCAAGAATCCGGCCCCGCACCGCTCCTGGCCCGCAGCGGGGAGTGCTTGCTCTGCCATAAGCGGCATGAGCATACGCCCGGTCTACGGACCCGCTCGGTTTTTCCCGACGCGAACGGCGAACCGCTCAGCGGCTCAGGGAGCGCCAACATCGAACCCTCCACCCCCCTGGCAGATCGCTGGGGCGGCTGGTATGTTACGGGCGTCGAAGGAACGCTCCGCCATCGTGGTAACGTCACGGGTAAGACCACAGAAGAATTTGATGTTCCGGGCGCCAAGATAAGCCCCGCCCTTTCGACGCTCAAAGACTTCTTTGATACCCATCGTTACCCGCTTCAGACGAGCGACATCGTGCCCATGCTCATGCACGACCACCAAGTGCATGTGCACAATGTCCTGGCCACCGCGAATCAGGACGCCCGCCTAGCCTTATACCGATGGCCGGCGATGCGCGCCATCTTAGGCCTGCCAGCCAATACTCCGCCCTCGGGATCTTGCCTCGTGGTATTCAATAGCCAGGCCGAAAAAGTACTCGATGCGCTTTTATGCCGAGACGAAGCACCCTTCCCCGCCGAGGGCATCAAAGGTAATGGCATCTTTGAGCCAGCCTATGCCCGCACGCGCAAACCGGACTCGAAGAATCGCTCCTTGCGCGACCTCGATCTCGCGACACGGCTTTTCCAGTTTCGTTGCAGCCCCCTGATCTATTCGCACTCCTTTGCCACGCTCCCCAAAGAGCTGCGCGACATCATCCTTCTCAAGTTGGCCGCTGGCCTCCAAGCCGCCGAGCCTCCGGCGAGCTTCAAGCATCTGCCCAAGGAAGAGCGCCAAGCCATCTTTGAAATCATTTCCGCCACCTTGCCCAATCTGCCGGTCGGTTGGAAAAAGACGGAGTGAAGTCACAAAAAAGGCCGGACCCTACGGTCCGGCTTTTTGGCAATAACGGGTGAAATATTTACTTGGCCAGCGAAGCGAGCTTCTCGCGAATCGCGTCGGCTTCGATCTGATAACCCTTATCCTTGGGGTGCAAGAAATCAGGCATGATCTCCTTGGTGAGCGTGCCGTCGGCCTGCAGGAATTTCGCACCGATATCGAAGTAATGCACCAGCTTGCCGTCGTCGAACTTCGAAATGATGGCATTAACGGCCTGATTCTTCGCACGACCTGGGTTAAGCTGAGCATCCTCTTTTTCGCCGCGCGGGAAGATGGCCAAGAGCAGGATCTTGGTACCAGCGGAACGCTTATGGATGGCATCGATGATATTTTTAATCCCAGCCGCGATCTGCTGCGGAGAGTTATCCGCGGTGCTAGCGTTGTTCGTCCCGATCATCAGCACCACGACCTTAGGTTTGATGCCTTCGAATTCGCCGTTCTCGACGCGCCAAAGGACATGCTGGACGCGGTCGCCACCGATACCGAAATTCACGGCTTTATATTGGGCATACTCCTTATCGAAAAGCGGCTTCTGATTATTCCAACCAGCCGTGATCGAGTCGCCCAAGAAGACCACCTGGGCTTCGCCTTTTTTCGCCTGCGCAAGAAAATCTTCGTGCGCCTTGGCGAAACCGGCATTCACCTTCCCGTCGGGTCCGAGCTTGGGGGCGGCCACGTCCGCAGGCTGGGCCGGGAGAGCGGGTGCCGCGGCTTTCTTGGGCGCAGCTTTCTTGGGAGCATCCGCGGCAAAAGCCGCCGTCGCACCCAGCATGGTTAAACTAAGGAGGAGGGAGGGACTGAATTTCATAGGGGTGATAGAGGGGACATCGAAAACGCCAACGGGTTCCCGCCCCGTCAAGGATTGACTCGGGAGGCTTGCCCATGCCCGTGAAAAGGCCTTATTTTGCGGAATGAGACCCCCGCTTCGATTCGTCACGCCAGCCGAGGCCATTAAAGAAGAATATAAAGGGCGGAACAACTATTGGCTCTCCCGGCCTGGACTGACCGAAGCCAAGCAGCTCCAGCTCTGCCAAGCGACCTTACCCCCGGGCGAAGGACATAACTTCCATCGGCACCCCGAGCTGGAGGAGGTCATCTATGTGCTCTCGGGCGAAGTCGAACAATGGGTTGAAAAAGAATTCCGCCTCCTGGAGGCCGGAGAAGTCGCACACATTCCCGCCGGAGTCGTGCACGCCACCTTCAACAGTTCAAAGGCGGATGCCGTCATCTTGGCGATCCTCTCACCTGGCGCGAGTACCGGGCCCTTCATGGTCGACGTCAGCGGCGACGCCCCTTGGGACCAAATCCGGAAGCGATAAGGTCGGTTACTTAAGTTCCTGAATCCGCACCTTGCGGTACCAAACGCGTTTGGCCTCATCCTGAAATCCGAGGTGGCCATCGGCGGGCCGGTCTTTCATCGGAGAAGCATCGAGGTCGAGCACGATGGTGCGCTCCCCGTTGAAGTCTACCGAGAGATGGCGCTGCTTCAAGGTGAGCGTATAGCGGTTCCACTCCCCGGGTGCCTTCACCATGTTTTTGGACGGCGCCATGGCCCGGATGATTCCACCGCAATCATGATTGCCCGGCTTCGCGAGACCGAAGGTGTCAAGGATCTGCAGCTCGATGCCTTTGGCCACCGGATCGAGCGGATCGGCGACGCAGAAGAAGACGCCCGAGTTGCCCGTCGGTTCGATCTTAAATTCTAAGTCCAAGACGTAGTCGCGATACTTCCGTTCGGTAAAAATATAAGCATCGTAGCGCTGCCAGCCGGTTTCGCCAGCCCGAGGCTTAAGTGTGACCGTACCGTCGGCATCGTAGACCCAATTGCCCTTGGTCTTCCAGCCGCTGAGGTCTTTGCCATTAAAAAGAGCGACGAAACCAACGGCCTCAGAAGCGGGGTGGGCGACGGCCGCGACCGCTGGACTGACGGGAAAATTCTCCTTGGCGGCGGGCACGACCAACGGGAGGAGCAGGCAGGCGAGCAAGGCGAAGCGAGGCATATCTACTCGGTAGCCGCCCCGCCGGCGAAGGCGAGCCTGCATCTTTCGTTGGACACCGCCCGCCTAATAATAAAGATAGTGCCATGGGTCTCCCCGCCCGAACTTTCTTTTGCTTGCTGGCGGTGGCGAGCCTCTGCCCGGCCGCCCCGCCAGCCAACCTCGTTGTCGAAGGCGTCCCCGAGGCTCCCGCCACGCTTATCACCGAACTGGCTCCGTACATGAACCTCGGTGGCGCGAGCTTCCGCGGCTGGCATTCGACGCGTCGAGAAATTATCGTATCCACCCGCACCGGCGATGCCTCCCACCTCCACCTAGCGGCCGCACCGCTAGCGAAACGGTTACCGCTAACGCATGGAGTTGAGCCGGTGAAGAGCGGCTGGATGCAACCCGGCGGTAAACTTTTACTCTACAGCATCGACGTGGGCGGAAGTGAAAACTTCCAGCTTTACCTTCAGGACACCGAGGACCTGAAAGCCAAGGCCATCCTGCTAACTGATGGTAAGTCACGCAACACCGATCCCGTTTGGTCGAAAGATGGCCGCCTGATTGCTTACGCGTCCAATCGACGGAACGGCAAAGATAGAGACATCGTCGTCGTGCAGGCCGATGCGACGCATACGGAAAAAATCCTGCTTTCGCCACCCTCGGTCGGCTGGGCGCCAGTGGAATGGTCCCAGCAAAACAATCAACTCCTCCTCCGCCAGTCTTTTGGCTTGAATGAAACGCGTCTCTGGCTCGCGGATATCCAGACGCAAAAGCGCACGCCAGTCACCCCAGGAAGCGGGCATGATTATCTGACGCAAATCGCCTTCGGAGAAAACGATCAAGCCGTGTATGCTTTATCGAATCATGATTCGGACTTTTTAACGCCCACCCGCGTCGACGTCGCCACGGGAGAAATGCGGCAAATAGACCCTACCCAAAAATGGGACGGCGAAGAGTTGACCATTTCAGCCGACGGAAAAATCTTAGCTATCACCGTCAACGTGGAAGGCTTCTCCGAAATCCACGGTTGGGAAATCCCCTCCCTCCGCCCCGTCGCAGTGCCTAAAATCAAAGCAGGTATCGTGAGCAACCTTCTCTTCCGGCCGCAGAGCCATGAGCTTGGTTTTACTTTAAAAAGCGAGGATTCGGCGAGCGACACCTGGTCCGTTGACCTGGACTCCGGCAAGACCACGCGCTGGACGGATCGGACGACGAAACCGAAAAAAATCATCGAAGCGGTTGAGCCCACGATTATCCGCGTTAAGAGCTTCGACGGCGTAAGCGTTCCCGCCTTGGTGTACTACCCTGACCCTAAAAAATTTCCCGGGCGCCGGCCAAGTCTCATGATGGTACATGGCGGACCCGAGGGACAATCACGACCCGGCTATCGGGGTAGCCTCCTCTATTACCTGAACGAGTGGGGCGTGGCCTTGGTCTATCCGAATATTCGCGGCTCCACTGGCTACGGAAGAAAATACCTCAACCTGGACAATGGTCTTCTGCGCGAAGGGGCGCTTCGCGACATTGAAGCCATTTTAGATTGGACCTCCCAGTCGCCTAGACTGGATTCGCAAAAAATCGCCGTCTCGGGCGGGAGTTATGGTGGCTACGTAAGTTTGGCGTGCCTGGTTAATTTCCCGACGCGCTTTCGCTGCGGCGTGGATGAAGTCGGTATCGCCAACTTTGTTACCTTCCTGCACGATACCTCTGATTACCGACGCGGGGCGCGCCGTTTAGAATACGGCGACGAGCGTAAACCCGAGATTCGAGCCTTCTTGGAAAAGATCTCCCCGGCCAATCATGCCGATAAGATTCGTGCGCCGCTCCTGATTATCCAGGGGAAAAACGATCCGCGCGTGCCCGTTACCGAAGCCGAAAGGATGCGAGATGCCATCAGGGCCCAGGGCGGGACCGTCTGGTATCTCATGGCCAAAGATGAGGGTCACGGTTTCAGTAAAAAATCGAATATAGATTTCGGATTCCAGACGACGGCGCTTTTCTTGCAGGAATTCTTAATAAAATAAGGCAGGCCCAGGGGGGCTTTATGATTTTAAATGAAGGCGCCCCGTTAATTTTGTAAGTATTTAGCCCTCGCAGGCCGGTAGGGCGCTGCGTTATTTTAACCCTGTGCCTAACCCCTTAGGCGCACCCCACATTCTTTTATGAACTGCCTCAAACGCCTCACGGCGGCACTCTTGGTGTCGTCCCCTATTCTCGTTCGCGCCGGCGAAGCCGACATTAAGATTCCCGACCTAGGAACTGTGACGTTTCTCAGCGGGGCGCTAACTGGCCCGCAAGTCCTCTGGATCGGACTAGTCGTCTGCGCTCTCGGCGTAGCTTACGGCTGGTGGCAATACTTGCAGACCCGCGCGATGCCCGTGCACCCATCGATGGCCGAAGTTTCCCAGATCATCTGGGAGACCTGCAAAACCTACCTACTCCAACAAGGTAAATTCTTGGCCGCGCTCTGGCTGCTCATCGCCGCTTGCATGATTTATTATTTCGGTGTCTTGGAACACAAATCGGTCAACCACGTCATCGTCATTCTCGGGGCCTCCGTCCTGGGCATCCTGGGGAGCTATGGCGTGGCTTGGTTCGGCATCCGAATCAACACCGTGGCTAATTCGCGCACCGCCTTCTCCGCCCTGCGCGGCAACCCCCTGGCCACCCTTCTCATTCCCTTGAAGTCGGGTATGAGCGTCGGGCTACTCCTCGTGGCGACCGAACTCTTCTTCATGATTTGTATCCTGGCGTTCTTGCCTAAGGAGCTGGCGGGTCCTTGCTTCATCGGCTTCGCTATCGGCGAATCGCTCGGCGCTTCGGCTCTTCGCATTTGCGGCGGCATCTTCACCAAGATTGCGGACATCGGCGCTGACCTGATGAAAATTGTCTTCCAGCTTCCCGAAGATGATCCACGTAATCCGGGCGTCATCGCCGACTGTACGGGCGATAACGCAGGCGACTCCGTCGGTCCGACAGCGGATGGTTTTGAAACTTACGGCGTCACGGGCGTTGCCCTGATTGCATTCCTCGCCCTGGCCCTGGCCGCCGACCCCACCCTCTGCGCGACGTTGATCATCTGGCTCTTCGCGATGCGCATCCTGATGGTGCTTACCTCGGTCGCCAGCTATTGGGTGAATGACCTGACGAGCCACGTCATCTGGAAATCCGCTAAAGATTTCAACTTGGAGCAACCTCTCACTAATCTGGTCTGGATTACGTCCATCATTTCCATCGCGGTCACCTATATCGCCAGCTACGCGCTCTTGGCCAATCTGCCTGGCCATACCGGACTCTGGTGGGTCCTCTCGACCATCATCTCGTTGGGCACGCTCGCCGGCGCCTTGATTCCAGAATTCACCAAAGTATTTACCTCGACCGAAAGCCGTCACGTCAAAGAAGTCGTAACCTCTTCCGACCAAGGCGGTGCTTCGCTTAACATTCTCTCCGGCTTGGTGGCAGGTAACTTCTCCGCCTTCTGGACCGGCCTTTGCATCCTTGGCTTGATGCTGGGAGCTTACGTGCTCTCCACGCACGCGGCCGTGGCGGCCATCATGCCGGCGCAATTTTCCTTCGCGGCCCCGATCTTCGCCTTCGGTCTGGTCGCCTTCGGCTTCCTCGGCATGGGCCCCGTCACCATCGCCGTGGATTCTTTCGGCCCCGTGACCGATAACGCCCAATCCGTCTATGAACTCTCCCAGATCGAAGCGCGCCCCGGAATCGCGGCAGAAATCCAACGCGACTTCGGCTTCACCCCTGATTTCGCCGGAGCCAAGCACCAACTCGAGAAAGGCGATGGCGCCGGTAACACCTTCAAGGCGACGGCCAAGCCCGTCTTAATAGGAACGGCAGTCGTAGGCGCGACCACGATGGTCTTCGGCATTATCATGATGTTGCAGGAGCACTTCCATCACCTGGATCCGAAATTCAACGTCTTAGAAAAACTTTCTTTGGTCCACCCGGAGGCCCTGATGGGCCTACTCATGGGCGGTGCCGTCATCTACTGGTTCACCGGCGCCTCCACCCAAGCGGTCGTCACCGGCGCCTACCGCGCAGTCGTTTATATTAAGGAGAATATGAAGTTGGACGCGACGACGGCCTCCATCGAATCTTCAAAGGAAGTCGTGCGAATCTGCACCCAGTATGCACAGAAAGGGATGATCAACATCTTCATCGCCATCTTCTGCTTCGCCCTCTCCCTCGCCTTCTTTGATCCATTCTTCTTCATCGGCTACCTCATCGGTATGGCCTTCTTCGGGCTTTATCAGGCCATCTTTATGGCCAATGCCGGCGGTGCGTGGGATAACGCCAAGAAGATCGTCGAGGTCGATCTCAAGGCCAAGGGCACCCCGCTCCACGCCGCGACGGTCGTCGGGGACACCGTCGGAGATCCTTTCAAGGACACCTCATCCGTTTCTCTCAATCCGGTCATCAAGTTCACTACGCTTTTCGGCCTCTTGGCGGTTGAGATCGCTGTACAAATGCCCGCCGGCCTCAAACTCGGCCTCGGCTCAGCCATCTTCATAGTCGCTTTATTCTACGTCTACCGGAGTTTCTACGGCATGCGCATCCCCGTGGAGGCCAAGAGTCGCTAATCCGACCGGCCGACGGCCAAGAAGGGCTCCCCAATCGGGGAGCCCTTCTTTTTGTCCGGATATCAGGGGGCTATATTATTTAAAAAAAATCTCCGGTGTCCCGATGGACAACCTACGGCCGACAGGCATAATAAAGGCCTCGGCCAGTTCTCCGCCCACCCCGGCAACCCTGTCCGATCCTTCCACTCCATTGATCACCATTCCAGCCGCGCGCCGTTTTCCAGCGGACCGCACGGCAGGGACGCCCTCTCTTCTTCTTAAAAAAACAAACCATGAAACGCCACTCTGCCGCTCCCTCCCGCCCACGACCACTCCTCCGCCGTCGCTTCGGCACTCCGCTCGCCGCTGCCGTCCTCCGCCAGCGCCTCGAATCGCTGGCCTGCGCCGGGACCGACCTGCCGACGCTCTTCGTCCTACCCTCCGGCGGCGAATCTGTCCGCCTCAGCGGCCCGGAACTGCACGGCGATATCCATGTCCAGATCGGCTGCGACCGGACCGTGCTGGCGGCGTTGACCGGCGACGTGACCGAAGCCATCTTCGACTTCCGCACGGCGGATAAGGCGGTCGTTCAGGCTCTCGTGACGGAGCTAGGCGCGGAACTTCGCGAAGCCAAGGTACGCCGACCCAAACAGGAGGTTCAAGGCCACCTCGTGACCGGCCACCAGCCCAACGTCGGCCACTTCCTCGCCTGGGCCGCGCGCATGCCAAGCATGGCGGACCACGTCATCCTCGAATCAGCGGTCGACGCTGGTCTGGCCTGCGACTTCGATTGCTTCGAGCATATCCATGCAGCGATGCACGCGCTAGACTTCATGCGCATGGTCCGCATGGAAGGCGGGTTCGGTAGCGCCGACGAGGGCGATGAAATCCCGCCGCACTTGCGGCACCCGACGCGCCAAGGGCTCACCGGCAAGGCGGCCATGCTCGTATCCCATGGCGGACACAAGATTCGCCTGAATGCGACGATTGATTCGAAGCCGAACATCGACGGCAAAAGGCTCCGCCTCCACTACGGCTGGTCTCCCGAACTAAAGCGCTACCTGGTCGGCTGGGTCAGCGAGCTCGCGCCAAAGGCTCAGTGATCGTCGTGTCGCTGCATCTTCTCGCCCCAAGCGAAGAGGATCATCGAAGCGAGAAACACGCCATGGATGATGGCCTGCCACATGATCACCTTCTCGTGAGCGGGCGTGAGCGGCTTGTCGCCGGCGGCGGCGGTGATGTCGATGAAGCTCTTGAGCAGATGGATGGCCGAGATGCTCGCGAGACTGCCGGCGAGCTTCACCTTAAGGGTGTTGGCGTTGATGTGATCGAGCCAGTCGGGGCGATCGCCGTTGTCGCCAAAATCGATGCGCGAGACGAAGGTGACGTAGCCGCCGACGACGACCATATTGACGAGGTTAGCCACCATCGAGATGTCCACGAGCGAAAGGATCCCGAGCATAATACTGCTTTCGGTGGCGGTGGCGAAGTCGTGCAGCAGATGCAGAAGTTCTTGGACGCTCTTCCACGCGTAGGCGATCGCGGCGAAGATCAGCGCGATGTAGATCGGCGCCTGCACCCAGCGGCTGGCGAAAATGAAGTATTCCAGCCCGTGCTCGAGCTTCTGAGCGATACCTTCTTTCTTGGAGCCGTTGGTCATGCTGGGAGATTTATCATTCCCCGTCCTCCGTCAAGCCGTCGGACAGGACCACGCGTTACAAAAGTCGCTGAGGCTCGGTAGCTTCTGGCCAACGGGTCAACCGATCAAATCTGCCTTCCGTCAGACTCCCACGCTCGCCGCGGCGTCGCCGAGCGGGTCGGCATTCGGCTCGCGCAGGTAGGCATCGGCCTTGGCCGAGACAATCACCCCGTAATTAATCGTGCCCAACCAGCCCGACATGATAATACCGACACTGCCGGCATGGTAGAAGCCGCCGACCTGTTCAGGCAAGGCCATCGAAACCTTCAACCCTTCGAACTTGGTGCCAAACGAAGTGCCGCCGACATGGCGGACATAACGGTTCACCGTCCGCGGCGTGGCCGCTTCGGCATGGTCTACCTTAGAACGGATGTCGGGGATGAATTTCTCTAGGCCGCGAAACGATTCCTCGATCACGCGCGCCTTATGCGTCTGGTAATCGGCATCGGAAAGGTGCGCCCAATCTTCCCATTTCTGGTTGATCGACGTGACGACCGCGTAGCGCGGCTTCTTAGTGTGCGGACGCGTATCCGGATAGTAGACCGAATAGGTGCGCGAGGTCGTGTGAAAGTCGATCAGCTCCTGACTCGAAAACGGCTTGGCCTCGGAGGTGAACACTAAGTCACCGATATGTGGGATGCTTTCGCCTTCGCGGACCCCCATGTAAACCTGACAGGAAGAGGTGTTCACGCGGACTTTACGGGCTTCTTCCAGGAAGGGCGCCTCGAAGGCATCCTCCCCGCCCATCTTCAGGACCGTATCTTTAATATTAGCGTTGGAGACGACAGTGGCGCAGGCGACTTCAGCCTCTTCGCCCAGACGCGTGCCGCGAAGTTTCACGCCCACGACGCGGCGGCGGCCCGAGGCGTCTTTTTCGACGAGCACCTTCTCGACGAGGACGTTGCGGCGGATATCGACCCCATTCGCCTTCATCTCCACCGTCATGAGGTTAATCATCGTATCCGTACCGCCTTGAAAAATGAAAACCCCCTTCGACATGAAATTGGAGAAGACGATGCCGAACGTGATCGCCGGATCTTCTAAAGTCGAACCGTTGGCGTAAGCGATGGGCTCGAGCAAGAGGCGTTGGACGTCCGGCCGGCCGGGGAAAAACTGCTCAAAGAGCTCGCGGGTCGTGCGGCTATCGTTGTCGTAATAATTCATCTCCCGCAGGTGCGCGAAGAAAGCCTCGACGGTCTCAGCGGGGATCCGGAATTGTTCGATCAGGATTCGCGTGAAATCTGCCCGATCAAAAGTCGTGCGGACGTCGAAGTCGGGATTGATGAAACGGACGTCGCTGAGCTGATGGATGCGATCCGAGATCTCCTTGGTCCAATACCGGCGCGTCGACTTGATCATCCCGAAAGGAAAGCCGTGCAGGGAAATGTCGAAGACGTGCCCGCCCGCCCGTTTGAAGAAAGTCGCCAAGCCTCCGAGCTGGTAGTGATGTTCCAAGAGGAGCACCTTGCGTCCGAACTTAGCTAAGTTATTGGCGGCGGTCATCCCCCCTAAGCCTGCACCGATGACCACGGCGTCGTAACGCGGAAGCAGGTTATCAAAGGGCGAAGGCATAACGAAAGAAAGAGAAGGAAGGACGTAGCAGGGGTTGAGGGGAAGTCGAAAGCGGTCAAGCCGTTCTTCGACATTCCCTCTCAGGCTTAAGCCCAACCCATGGACCAGCCCACCCGGTGGCACTTTAACCGCACCTTCTTCCCCCAAAGGGCGGTTAATTGTCTCGAAGTCAGAACCTCCTGCAAAGGCCCGGAGGCCAATTTCTGCCCGTCACGTAAAAGCAAAACATGGCTAAAAGCCGGGACGATTTCCTCGACGTGGTGGGTGACCAGAACGACCGACACGCCAGGCAACCGCCGGGGCAGCTGCTGCAAGAGCGTCAGGAAATCTCGGCGGGCCAGAGGGTCGAGCCCCGCGCAGGGTTCATCTAAAATCAAAAGCGCGGGGGCGGATGCTAAGGCCCGCGCGATAAGAACTCGCTGGCGTTCGCCCTGCGAAAGGTGACCCCACGGACGCAAGGCGACGCCACCCGCCTTCAACTGGCGTAACAACTTGCGCGCGATGGATAGCGCCGCCGGTTTGGGCCGACGCCAAAGATTGATCACACCGTCGATCCCGCTGGCAACGATGTGCAAGGCCGGCTCACTTGGCTGAATCAAAGCCGCCACCGCTGGGCCGGCTAATCCGATGCGACGGCGCAACTCACGCCAATCACTCCGTCCGAACGTCTCACCGAGAACGGAAATATTCCCAGATGTCGGCGCGAAATAGCCGGTCAAGGCCGCCAAAAGAGATGACTTGCCGGAGCCGTTAGGACCAAGAATCACCCAATGCTGCCCTGGCTCAACGCGCCAATCCAGACTACGTAGAATCACCTTACGCTCCCGGGCGATTCGAAGTTTTGTCACCGCCAGCACTGGTACTTTAGAAGAAACGGGAGGCACGCTGATGGGCTTTAAAGGACTTCCCGGCCGCTTCCAAGCCACAATCCGATGCATCCCCGACTCTTGCACTTCACGTAAAAATACTTACTGCATTCCTATGTCGTGGAGATTTGTCCTCATCCTGACCGTCAGCCTGACGCTGGGGCTTCACGCTGCACCCGCCGAACCCGCCACCTCCAAGGAGGACATGGCGGAAATCGAAGCCCTGCGCCTAAAAGTCCGGGCCGCGAATCCTGACCAACCAGGCAAAGCCGAACCCACTGCACCGGTCAACGTCAGTCCGATCAAACCCGAAGACCTTACCGAACTCGACGCCCTTAAAAGGAAAGCCAACTTAGCCAACACGGACCCTGGAGCACAAATCAACAAGACCCGAAAAGCCCAAGTCATCCGGGCCGAAGAAGAAGGCGGCGGCTTTGAATTGGTTTTGATCCTGGACGCCGACGTCCCAAGTCCAGCCGTGATCCGCGCGAATGGTCACACCCTCGGAGAAAAAATCGAAGTGGTCGGTTTTTTTGATGGAGCCGCTAAATTCGAAGGCGCTTATTATCCATTCATCAAGTCCCCTGAAGCCAAGCCAGAGTCCGCACCCATTAATCCATCCGCCGCTCAGGGCGCGACGCCCCCCGCCGAAAACCCTGACGACAAGGACGATGGCTTCGGCGGCTTTCAGATTAGTAATATTCTCTTTGCGGCGTTCATCACCGTGGCCGGCGCGATTGTCTTCCTGAAAATTAAAGCGTATTTCGATGCCAAGAAAACCAAAGGGAAACGTCGGCGCCGCGCATGATTCGCAGATTCTTATTATGCCTGGCTACCGCCGGCTTCACGACTCTCGCGGCGGCCAATAAAAACGAGGGCCCGGACAAGATTTCGCCGCTCTCCTTGACGCTCAAAGAAAACGCCGAGACGCGCATCACCTGCGAATACCGGGGCGAAGGCGGGGCCGCCAAATACTCCGGGATTTATCATTATAAAATCTGGATTCCCCAAGGCTACGCCGCCGACCCGAAGAAAAACTGGAAGTCTCTCTTCATCGCCTCCCCGGGTGGTAATGCGAATATGGGCTTCATGGCGCGATGGATCAAGGCCCACGGGTATATCGCCATCATGCTCGAAGAATCGAGAAACGGGCCTTGGGACCCCACGGTGGGCAATTTCTTGGCTGCCCATAATGATGTGCTCAAACGCGTGCGGCTCATGCCTTACGGCAAAGTCTGCACCGGATTCTCGGGCGGAGCGCGGGCCAGCTCCATCTTTGTCACGATCGCTCCGGGCTTCGGCGGCATAATCCTGCAAGGAGCGGGCGTGGGCGTGCTGGATAACGGGATCTACGGACTCCGCGGCATCCAGCTTCCCGCCGTGGCCATGACGATGGGCACCACAGATTCGAATCGACCTGAAATCGCCAAGCTCCGCGAAACATTGGAAGACCGACTCGAGGTTTTTGACTTCGTCGGCGGCCATGCCTGGGCACCCCAAGCGACCATCGAAAAGGCCTTGGACTTCGTTGACTCCTGTCTGCCCAAGTAGACTTGCCAGCCTTGTCGTCGTGGGGCATTGCTTAGTCCTACCCCATGAGAATCGCCCTCGTCTTATCTTTGCTCGCCTCCGCCCTCGGTGCGGCCGAGGCCCCTTTAAAATTCAACGACCCTAAGCCGCAAGCTTATCACCTGACGGCCCGAGCCAGCGAAATTGATCCACGGTGCCAAGCCCACCCAGAAGTCGATTTCCTTCTAGAGAAAGGGGGCAAGCCCGCCGATGTCCAGAATGCCAGCGTGGATACGCGCGTTGCGCCCCGCGGCCAAATCGTGATCTGGCTCATGGGCTACAACCAAGTTCAGGCGGAACTCCTGAACAGCTATGGCCTGCATTACATCCAAGTCAGCTATGCGAAGGAATGGTTCGGCAAACTTAACACCGAACCTGCCGACGATTCCCAGCACCTCGGGAATATTCGCCTCGAAGCCACCGCCGGCGTCGATGCCAGTAAGTCGATCAACATTCCCGTCCCGGACAGCATGCGGGAACGTGCTTATCAGTTCGTGAAGCACCTCGCGAAGACCAACCCCCCAGGCAAGTGGTCGCTCTTCCTTTCCAAAGACGGTAAGACCCTGGACTGGGAGCGCGTCATCATTTCCGGCTCATCGCACGGAGCGACATCATCCGCCCGCTTCGGCCTGTATCAGAAAGTCGCGCGCGTCGTGATGCTCTGCGGCCCGCGCGACAATCTGGACGATTGGCAGGCCTTACCGTCGGCGACGCCCAAGAATCGTTTCTTCGGTTACAGCCACGTCCTCGATAGCGGCTGGAGCGGCGATCACTACCCACGCTCTTGGCTCCTGATGGGGCTCAATCAGTTCGGCCCCATCGTGAATACCGAGAAGGAGAAAGCGCCTTACGGTTATTCGCGCCGACTGATCACAGACGCTCCGCTCAAAGGCACCGAAAAGGAACAGGCGGCGCGCGGCCACGGCTACGTTACACCTGGCAAGAGCTCACCCCAGGACGCCGCCGGCAAATTCCAGCAGGACGACGTCTGGCGCTATCTTTATACCTCCGACGTCGAGAAGGTCGGCGCCGCTGTCCCTCCCGAAGCCGGCGTGAAGATGGACCAGCGTACGGACGCCAAGCCCAAGGCGAAGAAGAAGTAAGCCCCCGCACGGACGGCTTGCACTCGGCGGCCTTTCGGCTGTTGGATAGTCGCGTACACCGTGGCTATCCGCATCGACCTCGTCACCCTCTTCCCCGGCATGGCCGACGGCTTCTTGCAGGAGTCGGTGATTGGCCGCGCCATAGACAAGGGACTTATCGCCTTTAAGGCCCATGACCTGCGGACCTATTCCAAAGACAAGCACCGGAAGGTGGACGACATGCCTTACGGGGGCGGCCCGGGGATGCTCATGACCTGCCAACCCCTGTTTGATGCCGTCGACGCCTTGGCCAGCCCCGACTGTGAAGTTATCTACCTCTGCCCCGACGGGGAGCAGCTGACTAACGCCCTCGCGCGTGAATTAGCCGAAAAAAAGCATTTAATCCTTATTTCAGGCCATTATGAGGGCATCGACCAACGTTTCCGGGACCGCAAAGTCACCCGGGAGCTATCGATCGGTGATTATGTGCTCACAAATGGCACTTTACCGGCCTGCGTCCTGGTCGATTGCATCGGTCGCCAGATTCCAGGGGTGCTGGGAGAGGAAAACTCCTTGACGGGAGACAGTTACAACGGCAAGTTGCTCGCCTTTCCGCAGTTCACCCGACCCTCTGTTTACGATGGTCTCGAGGTGCCCCCGGTCCTCCTCGGAGGAAACCACGCTGATATCGAAAAGTGGCGCCGGGAAAGGCAAATCGAGAAGACAAAGCAACGCAGACCGGACCTCCTGAAAGACCAAGAACACCAGCCATGAGCAGCAACCATCCCCTCATTCAATTTGCCACCAACCCCCAGCTAAAGACTGGCCGCGGTGACAATGCATTTAAAGTCGGAGACGGCGTACGCGTCTCAACCAAGGTCCGCGAAGGCGACAAAGAGCGTACCCAGATCTTTTCGGGCATCGTCATCTCCCGTAAGGGTGGAGACGTCCAAGAAACCTTCACGGTTCGCCGGGTTTCCTTCGGCGAAGGCGTTGAACGTACTTTCCCGGTCCATTCCCCTAATATCGAGAAAATCGAAGTTGAGCGCGTCTCTCAGGTCATGCGCGCCCGCCTCTTCTATCTCCGTGGCCGTCAAGGCAAGTCCGCGACCAAGGTTAAGGAAAAGCGCTTCGAGCCGACCGAGGCCCAGGCCAAATAAGACCCCTCACGGTCTTACCAAAAACCCGCCAGCCGCGGGTTTTTTTATGGCAAAACGTTTAACTTTGCCGACCGATTAAAAAATGCCGCGGTCGATCCAAAAAAGCAGTTACGCACAATAAACCTTTGATGGTAAGTGGGTTGTTTTGCGTGTTTTTGAACCTAAAATTAAACCTCCCTCAAAAATAATCTGGAAACATGCAGGGGAAGGCTTGACTCCCCTCTCGCCGCCTGCGTCCTTGCACGTCCGTCTTTTGGCAAATGCCTCAACCGGACAACCACCACCTTCTCCCACCATGTTACGCATCCGCCTCCAACGCTTCGGTACGAAAAATGAGCCGACCTATCGTCTCGTCGTCGCCGAACAAAGCATCCGTCGCGACGGCCGTTTTGTCGAAGTCCTCGGCAACTACAACCCACGCGCTCGCGGACAGACCCCCCCTTTAAGCATCAACGTCGAACGCGTGGAGCACTGGATCAAGCTCGGTGCCCAGCCTTCTGATACCGCTAAGTCGCTCGTGAAGCGCGCTCGCGGTTTAGCCGCTACCCCGGCTAAGGCGTAATTACTACTGCGGCTCAGCCGCCACCCTGACGATGAAACGCCCCGCTTTAAAGCGGGGCGTTTCATTTGGCTAAGCTCTCGGCCAGCTGAGATTTAATTCGTCTTAGTCCAGCCGCCCTTGCCGTCCTTCTCAAGCTTCTGAAAGCCGGCTTGAGCCAGCCGACGATCATTCACGGACTGTTTCATCGCCCCTTCGCCGTAGCGGATCGTAAGGCTGGGAGACTCCAGCACCCGACGGCACTCCTCGCCGGTCACGGGATGTTTCAAAAAGTCGGGAGCCTCGGCTGGTAAATCCACTTCGAACTCCGCCCCTTCCGCTCCGTCCGGCTTGATTACGATGTAACGTCTGAGGGGCATTGGGGAAATTACCGTTTAGATGATCGTGGGTCAAAAGCATCGCGAAGGCCATCCCCTAAGAAATTTAGCGAGAGCAAGGTTAGAGCAAAGACGACCGAGGGCGAAATCAGAAGCCAAGGGCACTCTTCCATGATGTCGGCACCCTCCTTAATCATGAGGCCCCAGGAGGTCATCGGGGCTTTGACACCTAAACCCAAGAAACTGACGAAAGCCTCCAGCAACATCACCCCGGGAACCGTCAAGGTCGCGCAGACGGCGATCGTGCCCGCCAGGTTAGGGAGGTAGTGATGCCGAAAAATGCCCAACCGGGATTGCCCGAGCGCCACAGCGGCCTGGACGAATTGCGAGCCCTTGAGCTCACGCGTCTGATTCCGGATGATACGAGCCATGGTAAGCCAGGAAACGCCGCCAACCGCCAAGAAGATCATCGGCATGTTTTGGCCGAAAAGAACCGTGGCGAGAATCACGATCAAGGTCAGGGGCAGCGTGCTGACGATATCGACGAGGCGCATCAGACCGTCCTCGGTTCGCCCGCCGACCTCGGCGGCGAGCACGCCGTAAATGATACCCACGAAAAGCGCGACGGCCGTCGCAATGAAGCCGACGAACAAAGAAATGGCGCCTCCCTGCAAGAGCCGGGAGAGTACATCTCGGCCCAGCAAATCGGTACCCAGCCAATGGCTGGAGCTCGGACCCATCGCGCTGGCTTCGAGATTTTGCGCCATGTATGGGTAGGGCGAGATCCACGGCGATAACGCGCAAAGCAAGGCCACCACGACCAAGAAGCAACCTGACCAGACCGCCATTCGGTCTTTCCGAAACCGCTGCCAACCGGTTTCTGTCTGATAAGTCGAAACAGTCGAGGCCATCATCGAGCGCGGGCTATCCGCGGATTAAGGGCGGCGTTCGTCAGGTCAGCCAAGAGATTGAGCACGAGCAACGCTACGGCATAAATAATCGTCGTCCCTAAGATTAGGGTGACATCGCGATTGATGATGGCACTCACGAAGAGCCGACCGAGACCTGGGACATCGAAGAGCGACTCGACCACGAAAGACCCCGAGACCAAAGCCGCTGCCGCAGGCCCTAGGTAAGTAATCACCGGCAACAAGGCATTACGCAAAGCGTGCACGAACCAGACGCGCACGGGCGGCACGCCTTTGGCGTAGGCGGTCCGGACATAATCCAGCGAGCGTACCTCCATCATCGAGCCCCGCGTCAGGCGGGCCAACGGGGCCGCCGTGATCAGACCCAAGGTGCAAGCCGGTAAGATAAAATGGATCGCCGAGCCCCAGCCGCAGGGCGGCACCCACCCAAGCCCCAAGGAGAACACCAAAGCAAACAGCGGCCCCAACACGAAAGACGGGACACAGATACCGATGAGCGAGAAACCCATCGGCACTCGATCCAACCAACTATTAGGCCGTACCGCCGCCAGGACCCCGACCGGCACGCCGATGAGAATTGCCAGCAATAAAGAAACTAAGCCCAGCGAAATCGAAACCGGAATCCGCGAGCCGATGACCTCGTTCACCGTCCAGCCAGGATATTTCAAAGACGGCCCCAAGTCGCCCTGAGCTAAACGCGAAACGTAATTCCACCATTGCACGTAGATCGGACGGTCGAGCCCATAATATTCTTCCAGCCGGGCTTTAACTTCGGCGGGCAAGGGTCGTTCTTTATCGAAAGGTCCGCCCGGGACGGCATGGGCCAGAAAAAACGTCGCCGTGACTACGATCAACATGACCGGCACCATCTCGATCAACCTTTTAAAGACGTACCGCATCAGGGCTTCTGTTCCGCAGCCTTGACCCTCTTTTCCAACTCTTCGGTCGTGAGCGGAGGCGGTAAGCCGCGCGCATCAGACTGCGCCCATCCCAACTTATGGGCCAAGGCCTTCAACTCTTCCGGATTAAGGTTTCCTTCGGCCTTAAGTCGTGCCTGGCGCTCCTGACTGTCGTCCTCCATCGCCTTATCGACTTCCGCTTGGCGGCGCTCTGGGCTTAAACGTTGGCACCCGATCAAGGCCACCGACCCAAGTAAAATAATCGCACAGGGTAACGACTTCATAAGGTCAGACTATTCAGCAAGATGGTAAGGGCTCAAGAGCTTACAGGCCGACGGTCGATTAAGCCGCCCACGCCGCCGCGCCACCTCATCATAGATTCGGTCGCGGAGCCCCCGCGGGATAACCTTACCGACCAGCGCCAACAGGGACCACCCTCCCCCAAGTGCATTAACCATCTCCAAGACCGCCGAGGAGCGGGTAAGGCGACGCGAACCGAACCATACCACCACACTCCCTTGATCTCCCCCAGGCGGCTCCCCGGCCACCCGCGCGACGACGCCGGTATTAGTCGCAAAGATTAGCCGGTGGGCCGAGTTACGCCGCGCGAACCAGGCCGCCGTCGCATCACACAAGGCACAGTCGCCATCAATCAGCACAATCAGCGGGTCGCCCTTCATCGGGCCATTCTACCGCCGATATCCCACCTGTGAAGGGGTAAATCTAAGGCGTCGTTGGCGGCCGGCATCGACCCGCCTAATCTTATCATTTCCGCCAGCGAAAGCGCTTGTCATCGGGGGGTGAGGTTGCCAAGTATGCGCCTCCTGTTGGCCGGAAGGGTATCCAAGTGGCTAAAGGTCGGGGACTGTAAATCCTCTCAGCTTCGCTGTTCGTGGGTTCGAATCCCACCCCTTCCACCAGCAGGACGTCAAAAGCCCCCCAACGGGGGCTGACTCGGGCAATAAACTCAAATCCGCGTTGACTTGGAGGGCTGCCCACGGCTTCCCTACTGACACACATGGCCAACATCAAAGCTAACAAGAAGAGCATCCGTCAGACCGCCCGCCGCGCCGAACACAATAAAGTCGTCCGCACCCGTCTGAAGTCCCTGATCAAGGGCATCACCGTCGAGTCGGTGAAAGCCAACGCCTCCCTCATCGCCTCTTCCGCCGATAAGGCCGCGAAGACCGGCGTGATTCATCGCAACAAGGCGAACCGCATCAAGGCTCGCCTCGCGAAGAAACTCGCCGCCGCGAAAAAGTAATGCGGGCTGGCTCCACCCCCAACCCCGTCGCCTGAGGCGTCGGGGTTTTTTTGTTTCCAGACATGTCCGCCACCCCTCCCACTTCCATCGGCTTCGCGGCTGGTATGCTTGGCGATGAGGCGGTTCGTTTGGCCGTATTAGATCACGGCGAAGGTTGGGTCGCC
This sequence comes from uncultured Opitutia bacterium, assembly GCA_903850885.1. Classification (GTDB taxonomy): domain Bacteria; phylum Verrucomicrobiota; class Verrucomicrobiia; order Opitutales; family UBA953; genus UBA953. The sequence goes on from CAINMU010000001.1 coordinate 40,304, forward strand.
CTCGATAAGCCCGCAGGCGTAGCCTTGGAAGAACATCCTTGGCAAAACGGCGCACCGACGCTGCTGAGCAATATTCGGACGCAGCTAGAAGCCGGCAAACCCGAGCTCATCCGCCTCGGCCTCAAGGAGCCGGCCACCGTCTTCGGCCCCGAGCCCGAATCCGCTGGCATCGCTATCCTCGCCGACCGCGCCTCCTCGCTCGCCCCCTGGCGTGAAGCCCTGGGCTCCGGTGCTTTTGCTTTTGTCTACGAATTCATCGCCCGCATCGAAGAAGCGCCGACCGAGCCCGGCTTGTGCGATCTGCCGGTCGGGATGGATGATGAAAATCGACGGGCCTTCGTCTCGCACCGTAACGGCAAACACGCGGAAACGCGCTTCGAACCCGGACGTGCTTGCGGCCGCTGGCAAATCTGGACCGCCCAATCACCGTTCCCGCGACGCGACCAGATCCGCATCCACGCGGCCGAGTGCGGTATCCGTATCGCCGGTGAATTAAAGTATGGCCGCTCGGGTCGGGTGACGCTGACCGATACCACGCCCAAGGGCCGCTTGAATAAGGGCGAAGACAAACCCTTGCATCGCGGTCTGTTACTCCGTCTCGCCACCGTCTCGGGCATCCTGGCGGGAAAGAAATTTGTCATCACCGCTCCGCGGCCCGATGATTTTGCGACGGTGGTCAAGCGGCTGTCCCGCGGGCTCTGATCAGTCGCCGCGCGGAAAGGGATGCGTGAAACGGTCCGCGGTCCGCACATAGCCGTCTGGACTATTTAGCCGACCGATGGGCAGATAATGCTCGTAGTTTACTTTCCAGGTCGTCGGATCCGCGATGCCTTCCCGGAGGTGGACGAGCAGAATCTCCAGGACGACCAAACGGTTCTCGCCGTAGTAACGGATATCCAAGACACGACATTCTAAGGCCACCGGACATTCCGTTAAGATTGGCGGACGCACCCGCTCGGCGCCGCGGGTCGCGAAGCCGGCGCGGGCAATCTCGCTTTCACCCGCCGGCAGGGCGCGGGCGCACTCCACCATTCTCGCCGCCAAAGGTTCGTCACAAAGATGGATAACGCATTCGCGATTCGCGATCAGATTGGCCGCAGTATCCTTGGGCGACCCGTCATCGCGATCTGCAGGAGCCAATACGGCCAAGGGCGGTTCCGCGCCCATGATGTTGAAGAATGAAAAAGGCGCGGCATTCGGACGGCCCTGCGCGTCGATGGTCGTCACCAAGGCAATCGGCCGCGGCACCACTAAGCCCGCCAATAATTTATAGGCCTGCGCTCCCGGATGGGCCGCGACGTCAAAACGTACGCTCATGAACCCTTAGGGGTATCTTCGCCACCCTGCGAAATAATCGCTTCCCGCCGCGCGGAGTCATGTCGATACGACATGATGAGATAAATCGAAACGCCGACGCAGATACACGAGTCCGCCACGTTGAACGCCGGGAACCGATAATTAAAAGGTAGGGTGAAAGCCAAAAAATCGGTCACATGTTCGCCGAAAATCCGATCCCGGACATTGCCCAAGGTTCCTCCGACGAAAAGGCCGAAAGCGATCTGCCCTCCCTGTAATTCGCGCAGCAAGGGTTGCCGCCAGCGCCAGACTAACACCAAGATAGCCGCGGCCAAGAATACCAGGAATGGCCGAACGGCGTGCTCCGAACCGATTCCCCAAGCGGCGCCTTTATTGCCGATATGCACCAAATCAAACCCTGGAAAGACCGGGATCGGCTCCCCAATCGAGCTATCAAAATAAGTGCCGAAGGGAATCTTGCGGATGACCAGTAGTTTGGTGCTGATGTCGGCCGCGACCGCCAACAGGCCGACGACCCAAAAGGTAAGATAAGGGCGTAACCTGGACGACATACGGCGAGCCTCGATCAGGTATCGCTAGGCTCGTCATCCCCGCCGCCGCCACCACCCGTGCCGAAGCCGACTTCGTCACCGATTTCACCCAAGGGGTTGCCGCCACGCCGACGGTGCGCCCGACGATTACGTTCGAGTTCCTTCTGGCCTTCGAGGGAGTAGCGAGTGAAAGGCACCGCGATCAACCGAGGCGCTGGAATGGGCTTATTGGTGATCTCACAAACGCCATAACTGCCGTTCTTCATGCGCTCAATCGCATCGGCGATCTCCTTGAGGCCTTCTTGTTCGTTAGAAATCAGCGAGAGGGCGAAATCGCGGTCGGCCGTATCGGTCCCGGCATCGGCCAGGTGCTGAGAGTAACCCGAAAGGTCGCCGGAGTCATCCTTGCCCGACTTCTTAAGCGCGGACTCGGAGTGGAAGGCCAAGCCCTTCTGCAAGGCTTCGCGCATGTCCACCAGCAGACGGTAGTAGCGGCGGAATTTTTCCGGGACGAGCTTGGCCTCATCGACGAAGCCCGCTCCCTTGCGGAAGGGATTGCTGCCCAGGAGATCCGAAATCGAAGCGGCCGCGACATTGTGCGTGCGCGTGCCTTGCGAGCGTGCCGCGGCAGCGGCCTTTTCCCGCGCCTTACGCTCTTCGTCGGGTACCCAGAGATTAAGTTTAATATGCTTACGGAGCTTCAGGTATTCTTTGAGATCGTTGATGGTGTAATACTGGAGTTTCGGACGAGGGGCGACTTCCAGTGCGCCCGACTGAGCATGGACTTCACGATGGGAATCGAGCAGTTTCTTCTGCGCCGCGTGCGAGGCCTTGGTATCTTTGGCTGGCTTAGCGGCCGCACCCTTCGCGCCCTTCGCGCCCTTGGCCGGAATGACCGCAGCCTTACCGGCCTTGCCGACGACCGGAACGACCTTGACGGCGCCCTTCGCACCCTTGGCACTCTTCGCCGTAACGGGCGCAGGCTTGGCGGAAGCGACGACCTTGCCCTTACTCGGCCCAACTTTGGCGACAGGCTTGGCCGCTGCCTTAGCGGCGGGTTTAGAATTTCCCGCGGCAGGAGCCGAAGGCTTATTTTTCTTTTTGTCGACGGGGGCCGCAGACTTGTTTTTACCCGGCTTTGGGGCGACGGGTTTTTTGGGAGCAGGTTTCTTAGGCATCGGAGATTTAGGAGAGGTTAGAGTATTTGGCGGCGAGGACATCACGGCACCGCGGAGACACCATACCAAATCTCCCGGCATTCACAAGTTCGGGCACCCAGCGCCAGGAACGAGGGCAACGGACTCCCGGAGCCTTTTCGACCGCGAAGGATAAGGGCGCGCCGGCCTGGGGTACCAGTTTAACCCCCGAAAGAATCCAAAACTCGGCCAAAGCGGCCCCTTGCTGCGATAATAGGGCGAAATCAGGCTCCGCGGGGTCTCCCGCGACCATCACCACGGCTTCCAGCGATTGGCCGATCTGCTTATCCTGCCGCAACTTCTCGAGCGGGATATTAACCTGAGCGGCAAGGGCTTGGATCCGGGACACGGCAGCATGGGCCGCCATCGCCGCCTCATCCTCCCAATCCGCCCCGACGACCGGCCAATCCTCCAAGTGGACATTGGTCGCGTCGGTGTATTCGGCACGTCCGTGCAAATGCGACCAAGCTTCATCCGCCGTAAAGGGCACGAACGGTGCAATGAGCTTTAAATAGGTACGCAAGATGAGATCGATCGCCGTCTGCGTCGAACGTCGGGCCAGATCGTTCGGCGCCGAGGTGTAGAGCCGATCCTTGATCACGTTATGGTAGGTCGCCGAAAGCACTCCGGTGGTGAAACCAGCCAAAGCGGCGGCGGCCCGATGGAACTCATTCCGTTCGCAAGCATCGGTGACGTCGCGAATCAATCGAGCGGTCTCGACCAAAGCCCAGCGGTCGACCAAGGTCATCTTCGCCACCGGCACGGCATCGGTGGCCGGATTGAAATCGTAAAGATTGCCCAGTTGATAACGCAGCGAGTTGCGCATGCCGCGATACTGGTTCGAAACCGTCTCAAAAATGGCGTCGGATAACGGGATGTCGCTTTGATAGTTTTCCGAGGCCACCCAAAGGCGAACGATATCCGCTCCATATTTCTTGATATAATCATCGGCGGTCTGCGGCTTGCCATCCGACTTCGAAATCTTCTGACGCTTTTCATTTACCACGAAACCGTGGGTCAGGACGGCGCGATAAGGGGCCGAGCCCTTCACGACCATCGCCGTCCACAACGAAGACTGGAACCAACCGCGGTGCTGGTCAGAACCTTCGAGGTAAAGATCAGCCGGCCAATGCAGATCTGGGTGACGCGCACAGACGGCGAGGTGGCTTGATCCCGAATCAATCCAAACATCCAAGGTATCAGTTCCCTTCCGGATATCTTTTGGCCAAGCGGTCGGCACCGGCGCACCGGCGAGAACGTCGTCGGTCGATGAGGCCCACCACCAATCGCCGCCATGCTGGGCGATTTTTTGGGCCACATGCTTCACGACGGCCGCATCAAGGTAAGACTCGCCGGTCGAAGGTGAATAAAAAGCCGGGATGGGAACACCCCAGGCACGCTGACGGGAAATGCACCAATCGGGACGACCTTCCAAGGCGGCCCGGATGCGGTTTTCACCGGATACCGGAATCCATTTGACCTCGCCCACGGCGGCGAGCGCGCGCTTTCTCAGATCGGTCCGATCAAGCCCCACGAACCATTGGTCCAAAGCCCGGAAGACTACCGGCGTCTTGGATCGCCAGCAGTGAGGGTATTGATGCTCAAAGGCCTGAGCCTTAAGCAAAGCCCCTTTCGTTTTTAATAATTCCAAGACCGCGATGTTGGCCGGATTTTTCCCATCCGTCTCAAGGACGGTGATACCCACCAAGCTCGCCGGCACCTTGCCGTCATCGGCATAAGTTCCGTCGTCGCGCACCGGACAATAGGGCTCAAGACCGTATTTATTTCCGGTCTGATAATCTTCTAAGCCGTGACCCGGAGCCGTATGCACGCAACCTGTGCCGGCATCGGTCGTCACGTAATCGGCCAAGACGATCGGCGCGTCGCGCTCGATGAACGGGTGGCGAGAAATCAATCCTTCCAGCGCCCGTCCCTTGATCCGGAAACCATCCGTCGCGCCTGCAAGGCCGCAGGCCGAGACAAAAGCATCGCGTAAAGCGGCGGCGACCAAGAACGATCGGTCGCCCTGCCGGACTTCAACGTATTCAAGTTCTGGATGCACCGCCACGGCCAAGTTGGCGGGCAAGGTCCAAGGCGTGGTCGTCCAGATGACAACGGAGAGCGGATGCGCGGGAGCCAATTGCTTGCTCGCTGGCTGAGGCACCGGGAAAGCCACCCAGATGGAGAATGAACGCTTCTCTTTATATTCGATTTCCGCTTCGGCCAGAGCCGTCTGGCAAGGGATTGACCAATAGACCGGCTTCTTCGAACGGTAGACCAACCCTTGCTCGACGAAGCAAGCAAAGCCGGCGAGGATTTCCGCCTCATAACTCGGATCCATCGTCCGATACTCCGACTTCCAATCCGCCAGAATACCGAGGCGTTTGAATTGCCCGCGTTGCTTCTCGATGTACGCCGCCGAAAATTCAGCGCACGCCTTGCGGACGCCCAAAGCATCCAGCGACTGTTTCTTGGCCTGCAGGTCTTTCATGACCTTATGCTCGATCGGCAAACCATGACAATCCCACCCTGGGATGTAAGGAGTGCGAAAACCGCGCATGGACTTATACCGGAGGATGGAATCCTTCAGGAGTTTGTTGAGTGCCGTCCCGATATGGACGTCGCCGTTAGTAAAGGGCGGACCATCATGAAGGACGAAGGCCTTCTTGCCGGCGGCCCGGCTCTGGATGCGGTCGTAAAGTCGGTTCTTCTCCCAATGGGCGATACGAACCGGTTCGCGTTCGGCTAAGCCCGCCCGCATCGGAAAGTCCGTGACGGGGAGGTTGAGGGTATCCTTGAGCTCTTCGGCCATAATTAATCGGTAAAATTGAGGGAGAGGGGCAACAATGCAACCCCTCGGGGCGGGCAGGGTGAACGGGATGAAGGACGTGGCAAGGGCGGAGATAAGCCAGCTTTCCCCACCGTTCCGCTTGAGGCAGGGTTGACAGGGTGACCTGAAATACCCCAAAACAGCCCTATGGACAACATGAAGCCCAAGCTCATCACCAAGCAGGCCATCGTCATCGACGTTGTGCTCACGGCTGTCTTTTTCGTCTGGATCACTTCCATCCTTAAAAAACATGTGCCTTGGACCGAATCGGGCGAAACCGCCGTCCTCTTGGGCGCCGCCTATTGTGCCGCCTGCCTCGCCGGCGTCTTCTGGTTAGCCCTCTCTCTGTTCCGCGTAACTCTGGCCGACCAAATGTTGCAAAAAACGGTCGCCGACCGAGAGCTGCGCTAAGCGGTCCAACGCGCGAATTCTGGGCCAGACTTTTCTGGCCTTTTTTATTTTGCCGGGGCGGGCGGGGTCAAAAGCGCCACTTCGATTTCCCGACGCAAGGCTTCGGCGAGTTGGCGCTCCTTAAGGTAATCACCCCAAAGTAGGTCGAGTTCTTCGAGGGTACCACCGTCGAAACGCTCCAACCAGGCGCCGAAAGACCGCCAAGCATTATGGTAGACGGGATTCTGTCGGATGATTTCCCGTCGCAAAGCCAATTGCCGCCCAGACACCCCTCGACGGATGGCCGCCAAGTCGCGATGCCGCGCGGCCTCGCCTCCGGTCAGCACCACATCGCCACTCCCTAGGTCAAAAACAAAGCGCGTGATGTCATCCAGGGCCTCGGCGGATTCGCGTATGCCATGGCTGACCGAATTGCGCGAAACCAAGAGATCGGCCCGCCGGGCGATCCACCACGCCTCCGGAGATTTGGCCAGCGTCTGAATTATTTTCAGCACGGGTTCACCTTGCGCCGAGGCGATCAAGATTTTTTGTTGCGACTCGCTCGGGCTACCCGCCAGCGCCCGCCCCATGACGCGCCAAAAAAGAAAAGCCTCCACGTCGGAAGTTTGCCCATGGATGACCGCTTCGAGTCGCGGGGCCGGCATAAATAGCGCTTCGCGATACCAGTAATCGATGAGCGCGGGGCGCAGTTGCGCCAACACCTCGCACGCCAAAGCTTGGCGTACCCACCCCTCGCTGGCTGTCACTGGTTTCGCGCCCGCGATGGCCACCCGTGCCACCCAAGTCCGCGCGGCGACTTCCGCCGCCCGATCTGCCGCCACCCGTTCGTCGCCCAGACTTAAGGCGACCAACAAACCTCCAGTCATGGGACGCAGCCCGATAGGGGCGCCGCTGGCCATCTCCACTAATTCGATCCGGGCGATCGGCGGCGGCAACTCCGGCATGGAAGCCGCATATTTTAAATAGCGATCCAAGGCCTCGAGGTGCGACGCGACGTAGCTGACTTCGGGGAGGCGCTCGCCCACGACGATGGCGATTTTGTGCTCACTGCTAAAAATCTGCGGCGGCCCGACCGCCGACGGCGTCGGCTCGAGGAACGCAGCCGCCAGCCAAGCAGAGGTGGCCAAAACGCTCCACATCACTTACGCGCCGCTGAAGTGGGCTTCGTCGATTTCGACCGGCTCACCGCCGGAAAGGTGAACGGGCTCGCCAATCTGGGCTTGATCGTTTTTCCAAATCTCGACGGTCGCCGGCGCTTCGGCATCTGGCGAGATCCATTGCCAGCGCCCAATGCCCAGGAAGCTCATCGGGATGCCTTTATCCGAACTCAACCCAGGACCCGTACCGCGCACGAAGGGCTTGTTACCAATCCCGATCATCAGGTTGATAATCAGCGAGGTGCCGCCGCTCGCCGGACTCGCCGCGGTGACTTCCGCCACTGGCTCGTCTTCCAATTCGAGTACGGGCGTTTCAGCTTCTTCTTCCGAAATCAATTCAGCCTCCGGCTCATCGTCCTCGGCGGACGGCTGGCTAGGAGCGGAGGCGACGGGCGGGTTTTCAGCCAAAGCATCCAAGCGCGCCTGCAGTGCTTCCACCGAGGACTCAATCTTGGTCACCGCTCGATCAGCCTTCTGGGCAGCCTTCTTAATCTCATCCCGGACGGCCTTCACTTCCTCGGCTGATTCCTGGAGCTGCTTGGTGACATCGTCGCGGCGGGCGGCGGCTTCGGTGATTTCTTCGACATCGGCCACGGCACCGCGCACGGCGTTGGCCAACGACAGCACCCGAGCGCCCAAATCGTCCATGGCTTCTTTTGTCTCCGTATTCTGACCCGTGCTTTGTTGTAATTCTTGTAATCTGCCTTCGCACTCCGCGAGGCTGGCCTTGAGTGCGTTAATTTCGGTCGAAGCCCGCTGCGCGACCGCGGCGACCGCCGTATCGGTATTCTTGCGAGCGGTGAGTTCGACTTCCGTCACCCGGCGATTAACCGCCTCGGTGCCAGCCCGAAAATCTTCGCGCAGCCGATCAATCTCTTCGGCCAAAGCCGTGCGCAACCGCGCCTGTTCCGCCAAGCGCTCTGATTTACCGCTGCCCTCTTTAAGTACCGGAATCACCACGAACAAGGATGCGCCCATAATCCCCGCGACCGCTAAGAAGGCCTCAAAGCCATCCTTCGGATTGAGGCCAGGGCAAAGGATCCCGATGACGGCCGTTAAATCCGCCGCGACCAGAAACCATTTTTCTTTGAGTAATTTTTCGATGTCTCGGTTCATAAGGAGGGGGTTAGGACAAGGGGTTTCTAGCGAGGTCTTTCGACAAAGCCAACCTTCCGATTGACCTTAGAAAGTGTCCGGAATGCGACGGCTTGGGCCTGCTCCGCCCCCGCCTTGAAAATCCGGCCTAGTTCTTCGCGGTCTTTAATCAATTCATCATAACGCAACCGGACGGGGTCCAAGGTGGCTACCACCGCGTCCGCCACGCCCTGCTTGAAGTCGCCATATCCCTTACCGCTGAATTCCGCCTCCAAGGTGGCCACGCTGCGACCCGTACAGGCCGACATAATCGTGAGCAAATTAGTCACCCCAGGCTTATCTTCGCCGGCCCGCACCTCGGCGGTGGAGTCGGTCACGGCGGACATGATCTTCTTCCGAATCTCGTCCGGGCGGTCCGTCACATACACCATGGAGGAAAGGTTGGGGTCGGACTTGGACATCTTCACCGTGGGGTCTTGCAACGACATGATGCGGGAGCCGATCTTAGAAATAAAAGGCTCCGGAATATGGAAAGTGTCCGAGTAGCGATGGTTAAATTTTTCGGCCAGATCGCGGGCGAGTTCCAGGTGTTGCTTCTGATCGTCACCCACGGGGACTAATTGAGCGTTATATAAGAGAATATCTGCCGCCATTAAGACTGGGTAAAAAAGCAGCCCAGCATCGACCGATTGGTGCTTGCGGGCCTTATCCTTAAACTGGGTCATCCGCTCCAATTGCCCTAAAGGGCAAAGGCAGCCCAAAATCCAAGCGAGTTCCGTATGCCCGATGACGTGCGACTGGACAAACAGGTGGCTCCGTGCCGGATCGAGCCCACAGGCCACATACTGAGCCAAGCAGGAATAGGTATTATCCCGCAACTGAGCGGGGACGTGGGCCACCGTGATGGCGTGCTGATCCACGATGCCAAAGTAGCAGTCATAATCATCCTGCATCCGCCCCCAATTCAGGACAGCCCCGAGGTAATTACCCAGGTGCAGACGGCCCGTGGGCTGGGCGCAGGTCAGTACAACGGGCTTAGTGGGCTTTTTTTCGCTAATTTCGCTCATCCGATGGCTCAGCGTGGCCATAGCTCGGCCAGGCATCAAGCGGATTGGGGAGTTAGCGACGCTTGAAATGTGGAACCGTTCCCCTTACACATCCAGACCCACCAGTCCCCTTCGCCATGCTCCTTGCTCAAGCCGCCGCCACCCCCCACCCCGCCAGCAGCCTTAAAGACATCATCGTCAAGGACGCCAATCTTGTCGCCGTTGCCCTCGGCTGGATCGCCCTGGCCGTCGTCATCGGCTGGGCCACGAAAAAAATCCTCAGCTGGCTCTCGGCCAAATTCACCCACAGCCCCATCGCGGGGGCGACTATCAAGTCGACCGGCAAATCCCTCCAAGTCCTCACCCCGGCCTACGCCATCTGGCTCATCAATGAGAGCAACGCTGCACTCATCCCGGACGCTTATGACGCCCCGATAAAACTGGTCATCAGCCTGCTTCTCTCCGTCGCCCATACCGCGACCGCCTATCACATGGTCGCCATCCCGATCGCTTGGGCCAAGAAAGTCGCCGACGATACGGACAATAAATTAGACGACGTGCTGGTGCCCATGCTCTCCACGGTGATTAAAATTGTGGTCATTCTCGTCGGCTCAGTCAAAGCCGTCTCCATCGTCGACCCGGAGACCTCCAAATCCTTTCTCGCGCTTCTCGCGACCGGGGGCTTGGCCGTCGGCTTAGCTTCGCAAGACACGATCAAAAACATCTTCGGTGCCGCGATGCTCATCATCGACCAGCCCTTTACCCTGGGCGACCTGATCAATACCGGAACCCACGAAGGACGCGTCCAATCGCTTGGCCTGCGTTCGACCACCCTGACCCTGCTCGACGGCCAGCTTCTCATGATTCCGAACGCCGACCTCGCCAATCGCCCGATCGTCAATATCACCCGCCGAGATTTCATCCGGGCCCAGGATTTGGTCCACCTCGAAGTGAACACGTCCGCCGCCAAAGCCCAGGAGGCCGTCCAAATTATCCGTGAAATCATGACGAACCACGAAGGCTTCGATCATCGTCAACCGCCCTTGGTCCACCTGCATGAATTCGGAGAATGGGCGATCAACATCCGAATCATGTACTGGTATTTCCCTGCTGCCGCCGTTATGCAGATGGAATTCAACCAGAAACTTCTCCTGCAGGTCGTCGAGCGACTTAGGCAAGCCAACATCAATCTCGCAATCCAAGGCACGCCTCAAACCCGCTCTTAATTTTTTATCCCATGGCCCTCATTGAAGCAAAAAATCTCTCGAAATCTTACGGTGCCATCCGGGCCGTAAATAACGTTTCCTTCTCCGTCGATCGCGGTGAAGTCATCGGTTTCCTCGGGCCCAACGGCGCGGGCAAGTCGACGACAATGAAACTGCTGACCGGACACCTCCGGGCTGAAAGCGGCTGCGCCATCGTGGCCGGGTTTGACGTTTCAGACCAGCCCGTCGAAGCCAAACGCCATCTCGGCTATTCGCCCGAAGGCGCCCCGGCTTACGGCGAAATGACCGTCCGGGAATTCCTGCGCTTCGCCGCCGACCTGCGCGGCCTCGCCGACCCCGCCGAACGCGTCCGGGCCACGCTAGAACTTTGCCGCCTCAATGAGGTCGCCGCCCAGACCATCGAGACCCTCTCGAAAGGCTACCGCATGCGCGTAGGTTTCGCCCAAGCCGTCATCCACGACCCCGCCGTACTGATCCTCGACGAGCCAACCGATGGCTTGGATCCTAATCAGAAATTCGAAGTGCGCCGCATCCTGAAAGATATGGCCGCCCGCAAGGCCGTGATCGTCTCCACCCACATCCTCGAAGAAGTCGGCGAGCTTTGCACCCGGGTCATCGTCATCGCCCAAGGCGAAATCCGCTGCGACGAATCCCGCGAACGCTTCCTGCAACGCGGCGAAGACCTGAATCAAGTCTTCCGCCAACTCACCGCCTAAATTTTAACGCCCATGTCCTCTCCTTCCGAAAATCCCGCACCTAAGTCCGCTGGCCTCTCCGCCTTTGGCGCCATCCTCCGCCGCGAATTCGCCGGCTACTTCCGCACGCCGCTCGCCTACGTGTTCCTCGCGGTCTTCAATGCCTTCGCGGTGTCGCTGGCCTTCTTCGTCGGCAATATGTACGAAGCCGGCGTCGCTTCCCTTGATCGTTTCTTCCTCTACCACCCCTGGCTCTGGGCTTTTCTCGCTCCCGCCGCGGGCGCCCGTCTCTGGGCGGAAGAACGCCGCCAAGGTACCATCGAACTCCTGCTCACTTGGCCCGTCACGGTCTGGCAAGCAGCCCTCGGTAAATTCCTCGCCGCCTGGCTCTTCCTCGCCTGCGCCTTGCTCATGACCCTGCCCGTCGCCTTTACGGTAGGATGGCTCGGCGATCCCGATTGGGGCGTCATCCTCGCCGGCTATGCGGGTTCGCTTCTTTGCGCGGGCGCCTGCCTTGGCGTTGCCGCGGTCGCCTCCGCTCTGACGCGCAGTCAGGTCATTGCCTTCGTCACTGGCTTCCTTGCCTGCTTCATCCTCGTCCTTGTCGGCTACGGCGTGTTCGACGAATTATTCGCGGGCATGCTACCCTCCGGCATGGTCGACGAAATCCGCCGCCTCGGTCTCTGGCGTAATCTCGAACCTTTCACGCTCGGTCTTTTCGACCTACGTCCCGCCGTCTATTTCGTGACGGTGGCCTTCTCCGGCCTCGGCTTGAGCACCATCATTATTGAACGTCGCTAATCCCTAAAGCCTCTCACCATGTCCCGCTTCCAAGCCATTCTTGCCGTTCTTGCCATCTGCGCCGCGGCCTTTTTCGCCAACCTGCTCTTTAGTGTCACGAATATCCGAGCCGACTTCACCCAAGACCAAACATTCACCCTCTCGCCCGGCTCGCGCCGCATCATCGCCCGCCTCGACGAGCCGGTGACGCTGGAGTTCTTTGCCAGCCGCTCCGACGTTAAGCTCCGGCCTTACCTGGAAAGTTATTCCCGACGAATCGAAACGCTGTTAAGGGAATACGTCGCCCACTCCGGCGGAAAAATTAAGTTGGTCATCACCGATCCGCGACCCGACACCAAAGAAGAACAGCGCGCCCAGCGCCAAAGCCTCGGAGCCATGCGCGCCGCCCAAGGCAACGCCTACCTCGGCCTCACCGCCCAACAAGCCGACACGGTGAAAGCCATTCCAGTCCTCGATCCGAGTCGTGAAAAATTTCTGGAGTTCGATCTGTCCAAGCTGATTGCCTCCGTCGCCCGCCTCGACAAACCCAAGCTCGCAATCATCAGTTCGCTGGCGATTACGAATCAAGTATCCCAAGGTGAACAACAACAGCCTGGCCCGGCTGACTTCCTCCTCGCCGAGCTCGGACAGACCTTCGAAGTCATCACGCTGAGCAACCAAGCCAGCGAGTTGCCCAAGGACACGGCCGTAATCGCGCTGATCCACCCCAATCACCTCGCCGAAAAACTTTCGTATGCGGTCGATCAGTTCCTCCTTAACGGCGGTCCGGTCTTCGCCGCCGTCGACCCGCTCTCGCGCCTCCAAAAATTCCAACAAGGGGGTATGCCGTTCATGATGGCCCCGATGGCGCTTGGCGCCTCGAGCGATCCGCTGCTTCTGCGCGGCTGGGGCATCAACGTCGATATCGACGCCGTCGTCGGTGACGCCAGTAACTCGGTCGCCATCCGCGGCTCGCGCGGCGAACCCGTCCAATATCAACCTGCCTTCTCCGTCACGGGAGATGCTTTCGCCAAAGACTCGCCACTCACCAGCGATCTCCACGAAATCGCCTTCATGGAGCCCGGCGATATTTCGCTGATTTCGGGCGCCGAAAAACGCCTGACCTTAGTTCCGCTTATCACGCTCAGCAGTCCGGGCGCCGGCGTCATCGGCACTACCGTGGCCAATGCCGGTCCTTTTGAAAAAGTCGCCCTCAGCTTTAAGCCCGACGGTAAATCACGCGTGCTCGTCGCTTCCGTTACCGGTACGTTTAGCTCGGCTTACCCCAAGGGCACTCCGGCCGAACCCCCCGCCGCTCCCGACGCCCCCAAGCCAACCACGCCTCCCGTGGCAGCGCCGGCCGCTCCGCACCTGACCGAGTCCAAGAAACCCGGTCGCCTCATGGTTGTCGCGGATTCGGACTTCATGCTCGATCCGTTCACCGTGCGCCAACGTCAGGCCTCCGGCCAAGTCGCCATGGAAGCAATCAACGACAACCTCGCCTTCGTCTTGAGCGCGCTCGAAACCTTAGGCGGAAGCGACGAACTCGTCTCGCTCCGCTCCAAAGGTACGTCGATTCGCCCGTTCAAGCGCGTGGTCGCCCTCGAGCGCGAAGCCCAAGTGCGCTATCAAGCCAAGTTGGATGAGATCGAAAAACGCCTGGAAGACGCCAACGGCAAGATCGCTGAAATCTCTAAACGCTCGGGCGCCGATAATTCCAAAGGGCTGATCATCACCCCCGAGATGCAACGCGAAATCGAAAAGTTCCAAGCCGAAGCCGAAAAGCTCACCGATGAACGTCGCGTCATTCGCCGCGGCTTGAGCGAAGACGTCAATTCGCTCGGCCGTCGCCTCCAGGTGATCAACCTGCTCGCCGGCCCCGCCCTCGCCGCGCTCTTCGGTCTGCTCTACGCCCTCGCCCGCCGTCGTAAAATCGCCTAATCGCCATGCGTCATAAAAAACTCCTGCTCACTACCGTTCTAATCGGCTTCATCGCCCTGGCGGCCGTTTACCTTAAACGCGAGCAGCCTGCGTCCGCCACCGCTAAGTCAGCCCTGGTCGACCCGGGCATCCTGAGCGGACTGCAATCGCTCGTCCTCAAGGCCAACGGAAAAGTCACCACGATTGAAAAATCGGCAGCCGGCGCCTGGGTCGTCAAAGAAAAGTTTGGCCTTAACGCCGATGTCGAAAACCGGCTGAAGCCCTTGCTGCTTTCCTTACAGAAAGCCGAAAACTTCGGGCTACTGACGTCGAACGCCAAACGCATCGAAAAGCTTAACCTCGGAGACTCCTCCTTGCTGCTCACGGCGGCGAACGGGAAGTCCTTCGCCGCTGATTTCGGCAAAACGACCGACGATGGCCTCGGTCAAGCCGCCCGCCTGCAAGGCGACCCCCAAGCGGTCCGCACCAGTTTCAACGAGCGCTTCGAGTCCGATGCCTTTGCTTGGGTCGACCCCGTCCTGCTCACGACCAAGCCCGAAGAAATCAAAACCATCAGCCTGATTTATGCCGACGGAAAAATGGATTTCTCCCGGCCCGCCAAAGGTCAGCCGTTCGGCGGCCCCGCCCTTGAAGACATGACCAGCACGCTGGCACTCCTCCGCATCAGCGACGCAGTTGCTCAAGGCGACAAAGAAGCGACGGCCGCTTTCGCTAAATCGTGGCAGGTAAAACTCGTGCTCTTCGATGGTACTTTCGCGACCGTAACTTTCGCGAAAGTCGCCGGCACGACTCCGAACGACCAAGGCAAGCTCTACCTGCGCGTAAAGCATTCCGACCCTAAGCATCCGGTTAATCTGACTTCCCAAAAAGCAGAGTTCCTCGCGCCGACCTGGTTGGCCGAACAAATCCCCTCGACACTCGCCGATCTTAAAAAATCCCTGGCTCCACCCGCGCCCCCCGGCGACGCCCCGCCCGCCAACATCCCAGCCCTGCCACCTGGGCTGATTCCGGCCGCTAAATAAGCATCGTCGAAACAAAAGCCCTTGCCTCCCGAGGTAAGGGCTTTTTCGTGTCTACTTCAGATGGCCATCGTCGAAACCCAATCCCTTCAGACTTACCTGCCCGTCCTCGTGCAGATCATCTTGGGCATTTCCGTCCCGGCGATTATCCTCATCGCCAGCCACGTCTTCGGCCAGCGCGCCAAGGGCAATTACATCAAGGACAAGGCCTACGAGTGCGGCCTGCCGTCGGAAGGAAAGCCCCACCCTCGCTTCGCCGTGAAGTTCTACGTGACGGCGATGCTCTTCATCCTCTTCGATATCGAAGTCGTCTTTCTGGTGCCTTGGGCCTTGGTCTACCGCGAGTTTCTCGCCGCTGGCATCGCCATCACCGCCGCCACCGCGGTCTTCCTCGGCGTCCTCGTCCTTGGCCTCGCCTACGAGTTCAAGCGCGGCGCGCTGGAGTGGGATAAGTAAGCGCCACAGCGCCGATTGAAATGAGGCTGGCGGAAGAACCCTTCCGGGGCTAGTCGTATTCACTTCATGAATACCTTCACCCCCATCCTCGGCGAAATTGGTATCTTCGGCGTCCTCGTCTTGCAATGCTTTGCGTTTCTTATCATGTTCGGCTGGATCATCGTCCCAGTTGGCGTCGCCGTGGCGAAGACCTTCTCAAAGGCAGGGCAGCCGGGCTGGGCGGTCCTGATCCCGATCTACAACGTCATCATACTCCTACGTATCGCGGGTCTCCCTTGGTATTGGGTCTTTACTCCGCTCGTGGCCATCATTCCGACCCCCGGCTGGAGCGCCTGCCTGGTCTGGGTCGTCTGGGTCCACCATCGCATATCGACCCGCTTTGGCCAGGGCGGCGGCTTCACGGTCGGCCTAATCCTGCTCAGTCCGATCTTCTGGCTCATCCTCGGCTTCGGTTCCTCGAAGTATAACGGCGAGCAGCCTGCTCAGGCCTAAGCTCACCTTCATCACCTCAAAAGGTCGGCGATTACCAGTAGACTCCCCTCAGTCAGAGCCTAGAAATGAAGCCATGAACCTCACCCCTGTGTTCGCTTCCATCCTCGCCGCCGAAGTCTCCCCTGATGTCTACAAAAAGGTTTTTGTGGTCGGCTTCCTCGCGGCGGCCCTCGTCGCTGGTATCGCCTTCAGCATTCGCGCGCTCTGGCTGATCTTCGAAAAGGCCGGCGTCGAAGGATGGAAGGCGATTGTCCCGATCTACCATCACGTCATCCTCACCCGCATCGCCGGCCTGTCGGCTTGGTGGACGCTCCCGCTGCTGCTCGTCATCCCCTTCCTTAAAGTCCACGACAAGGGCGCGAAGGTCATCTGCCTCCTCCTGCTTTCAGTCTGGTGGGTCTGGCTCTGCCAGCGCATCGCGAAACGCTTCGGCAAGGGCGTGGGCTTCGGGCTCGGCCTCGCGGTCCCGGTCACGGACTTCTACTTCCGTACGGCTCTGGCCTTCGACAAGTCGACGTATCATCAGCAGCCCTGAGCTGGCTTTGACCGAAATAAAAAAGGGCGCCCACGCGGGCGCCCTTTTTATTTGGGCTGCTTGCCCTTGAGGTGCAGGTCAAAGAAACCCGTGACCAGGGGCCGTAGGTCGCGCTGTTTAGGCTGGAGGTCAAAAGAGTGCGGCGCCTCAGGAATGACTTCGAGCACGCAGGGGGCACCCTTTTCCTTGGCGATGCGGATGAACGTCTCGCTCTGGCTCAGCGGGACGGTCTCATCCGCCGTCCCGTGCACCAGGAGCAGGGGCGGATCCTTGGCGTCGAGGTAGGTGATCGGGGACCCTTTCTTATAAAGCTCGGGCGCCTCTTCGCGGGTCTTCGCGAACATCTTCATGTCGTGGTAGTTCATGAGATCAACGGCACCATAAAAACCGACCGCACAAGCCACCTTCGCCGAGACGTCCTGATAAGGCTCGCCCTTGATCGCGTCGAAGCCATCCGCCGGACCGGTCGTGGCGAGCATCATGGCGAGATTGCAACCTGCCGAGCAGCCGATGACGCCGATCCGCTCCGGATCGACACCCAGACTCGCAGCCTCCTTACGCAGATAACGCACGGCAGCCTTGGCATCATAGACACTCTGCGGCCAAGTCACCTGACCTGACGTTCGGCGGAGCTTATAATTGATACTCATGCAGACGTAGCCCTTCAGGGCGAGATTCTCACTGATGTTCAATTCCCTGCCCCGTGCCTTATCGCCGTCATTAAAACCGCCGCCGTGGATCACAATGACCCCCGGGATCGGCTTGCTCTTATCATGATCGAGCGGCGAATAGATGTCAGCCTTCTCCTTACGTTTGCCTCCAAGGTAGTCGACGTCCTTAAGCACGGCGACGGTCTTAGGGTAGACAGGAACTTTCTTCATCGCTGCCGGAGTGTCTTCGGAGGCGGGCTCGGCAGAAGCCTTGGTCACGGAAGAAGGCGCAGCGGCGCAAACGAAAGCGGCCAAGACAAGTATGAGGGGCATGCCTTGGAAATAACCACCCCGACGCCTCCGTCAATAAATCAGGGACCGCAGATTCCGCAACCGCCGGGAAGTTCTTGGAAAAAGTCGTGTCCTTTATCGTCCACCAAGATGAACGCCGGGAAATCCACGACTTCGATCTTCCACACGGCTTCCATTCCGAGCTCCGGGTAGTCGATGACTTCGATTTTACGGATGTTCTCCTGCGCGAGAATCGCCGCGGGGCCGCCGATCGAACCAAGATAAAAACCGCCATGCGCCTTACAGGCATCCGTGACAGTCTGCCCACGATTGCCCTTGGCGATCATGACGAGCGAGCCGCCGTTTTTTTGGAAGAGTTCGACATAGCTGTCCATGCGCCCGGCCGTGGTGGGGCCGAACGAGCCCGACGGCATACCCGCAGGGGTCTTTGCCGGTCCAGCGTAATAGACAGGATGATCCTTGATGTACTGAGGCAAGCCCTCGCCACGCTCCAAGCGCTCCCGAATCTTCGCGTGCGCGATATCCCGCGCGACGACGAGCGTACCGGTGAGCGCCAGGCGTGTGGTGACGGGATGTCTGCCCAGCTCGGCCCGGATTTCCGCCATCGGCCGGTTCAAATTAATCGCCACAACTTTGGTCGCGTCCGCGTGCTTGCGGGCCTCGGCCGGAATGAAGCGGCCAGGGTTCGCCTCAAGCTGTTCAATCCAGACTCCATCTTTATCGATCTTGGCTTTGGCATTGCGATCCGCCGAACAGGAAACGGCCAAGCCGATCGGACATGAAGCACCATGGCGTGGCAGGCGCACGACCCGCACATCCAACGCGAACCACTTGCCGCCAAACTGCGCGCCGATACCGAGCTGATGGGCCACCTTGAGGAGCTCAGCCTCGAGAGCGAGGTCACGGAAAGCCCGACCATGCTCATTTCCCGAAGTCGGCAAGGCATCGTAATAATGGGTCGAGGTGAGCTTGACGGCCTTCATGGTCGCCTCGGCCGAGGTGCCTCCGATGACGAACGCGAGGTGATAGGGCGGACAAGCGGCGGTACCAAGCGACTGCATCTTCTCGGTGAGGAACGCGACGAGCGACTTCGGGTTCAGGACGGCCTTGGTCTCTTGATAAAGGTAACACTTGTTCGCCGAGCCTCCGCCTTTCGCGACGAAAAGAAATTCGAATTTCGCCCCGGCCGTCGCACTGATATCAATTTGGGCCGGTAAGTTCGTACCGGTATTCTTCTCCGTATATAAGTCGAGCGGCGCGAGCTGCGAGTAACGTAAGTTGTTTTGCGCGTAAGCCTGATAGACGCCCAACGAAAGGGCCTCAGCATCATCACTTCCGGTCCACACCTGCTGACCTTTTTTCGCCGTGATTGCCGCCGTGCCGGTATCCTGACAGAAAGGCAGCACACCTTTGGCGGCGACTTCTGCGTTGCGCAACATCGCCAAGGCGACCGTTCGGTCGTTATCACTGGCTTCTTTATCCGCGAGAATCGCCGCCACTTGCTGCAAGTGCTCCGTGCGGAGATAGAAGTTGATATCGTGCAGCGCCTGATTGGCCAAAAGCGTCAAGGCCTCCGGCGCGACCTTCAAAATCGGCTTACCCTCGAATTCTCCCACCGAGACATGTTCCTTGGTGAGCAGTCGGTACGGCGTGGTGTCAGGCCCCAGCGGGAAAGGATCCTGATAATGGAAAGCGGAGGCCATCGACGCCCATCATACGAGGGCACGGGCTCCCCGCAAACGGAAATAGGTCAGGCTCGTGCCGGCATCAAAGCCGGCACGCCCAACAATACGGGTCCACGGTCGCTGACCAAGCTCGTGCCTTCCGGCAAGTCTACGGCGACCAAGGCCAACCCTACTCCGCCGACCGCCGACCGGACCCAGCCTGCCGATTTACCTTCGGCGGTTCTCAACTCCAAGCCATTCGCTATCGGCCCCGAGACCTTGCGCAGAATACGCCGGAGCGACCCCATCGACTGGATGCGCGCCATGACTTCCTGACCGAGATAACATCCTTTGGTATAACTGACCCAAGCATCGAGGCCGCACTCCTGCGGAAATTCATGGGCACCACAATCCGCTGGGACCGATGGCACGCCGGCAGAAATCCGCAATGCATCCAATTCAGCGAACACGCCAACTGTCCACGGCAACTTTACCTCAGCGGGCGCCAGCACCTCCCAAGCGGTCACCCCAAAACGTCGGGTAGAAAACAAACGCCCACCGGTAAGCACTTCGACGGAACCCTCACCCCAGACGACAACGCGCTGCCACTGCGCGGACTCCTCCGTCGCGACGACATCGTCGGCGATCACGTTCGCCGTGACGATGGCGATTAATTCCGCCGCCGAAAGATGCGGACAGAGTAGCAGGAAAGACCCATCAGCCTCCTTCGCGATGACCGTATGCGCGAGCACCCTGCCTTTGCGGTTCAACCAAAGCGCATCAACCAGCGGGGCGTTGCGCAGATCCGCCGTACACTGCCCTTGCAGGAATGCGGCCGCATCTTCGCCCGTGACCCGGACCACCGCGGTGTCAGCTGGGGCAGACTTGAGCGCCATCAGAGCAGCTTCCAAAGCAAGGCCAACCCTTGAAGCACGAGGTTCGCGTAGAAGGCCGCCATGACGTCATCGAGCACGATACCGAAGCCGCTGGGTAATTTTTCCAGCGCCTTGATGCCGAATGGCTTCGTAATATCGAACAATCGAAAGAGCAGAAAACCGAGCAGGACGAAAAGCAGTCCGGTCTTGGTGCCGCCATGCATCGCCGACCCCATAGGGTTAAAAAGAAACACCAAGGGCATCGCCGCAAATTCGTCGAGGATGACTTCTTGCGGGTCTTTCTTGCCGATGAAAGCCGCGGCGACACCACATAGGAAAATCGCAGCCAAGACGACCAGCGCGTCGAAAATTACCTCGTGATACCAGCCTTTGTTATAAGCCAAACGCACGACCAGCGCCCACCAAAGCACGCCCGCCGCCGAACCCCACGTGCCCGGTGCCTTTAATTTTCCTAACGGGCCGAGCGTAGCGACTTGAACAATCACGAGGACAGGCCGGGCAGATGACGGCGATGACGGATAAGATAATTAAGTCCCGAAATCACGGTGAGCGCCACCGACAACCAGAAGAGCGCCATGATGATAACCTCCCAGCGCTGATGCCAGACGGCGGATAGTTTCCAGTGCGTCTCATAAGCCCGCAAGCCGATGAGGTGTCCGATCGCGATGATCTGCAAAAAGGTTTTGATTTTCCCGAGACGCTCCGCCTCGAGCACCTGACCGGAGGCCGCCGCCACCAACCGCAAGCCG
Source organism: uncultured Opitutia bacterium (assembly GCA_903850885.1). Taxonomy (GTDB): domain Bacteria; phylum Verrucomicrobiota; class Verrucomicrobiia; order Opitutales; family UBA953; genus UBA953. The sequence continues at coordinate 61,301 of CAINMU010000001.1, forward strand.
GTGATCAGAAATTCGCGCATCAGGATGAGCACGACCCCGAAGGCGGCCCACAGCGAAGCCGACGGTGACAAGGCCTTCAGCGCACCCGCGTCATCCCATTCGCGGACTGGCAAGCAATCCGTCGCCGCCATCGCCACCAGGAGTCCGAGGATGAAAATCTTGTCGACCAGCGCATCCATCAAGCGCCCGAAATCCGAAACCGCCCCCAGCTTGCGCGCGATCCAGCCGTCGAAAATATCCGTCAAGGCCGCGAAGATGAAGAGCGCCAAGGCCGCACTCGCCCAAACCCCCGCCCAATAAGTCCATAAGGCGATGACGAAGACCGCCGGCAGCCGGGCGGCGGTCAAAAGGTTGGGGAGATGCCGGAGGAAGCGCATGCAGGCTTGCCGTGAGGATGTTCCCGCCCGAGAGTGTGTCGCAACAGGAAAAGATGGCCCGCTCAATCCGTATCGCCGTTTACCCCGGCACTTTCGATCCGATCACCCTCGGGCACCTCGACGTACTCCGTCGCTCCTCTCACATTTTCGATAAGGTGATCGTGGCCATCGCCCCCAGCGATTCCAAGAATCCGTGGTTCTCGCTTGAGGAGCGACTCGCCATGGCACGCGAGTCCTGCAAAGGCATCCGCAACGTTCAGGTAAAGCCATTGGAAGGCCTGACCGTCGAATTCGCCCGGCTTCATAAAGCCGCCGCGATCATCCGTGGCCTGCGCAAATTCAGCGATTTTGAGTTCGAATTCGACTTGGCCCACGCCAACCGGCTCATGGCTCCCGAAATCGAAACGGTCATTTTGATGCCCAGTCAGGACCAATTCGTGACTTCCTCGAGTTTCGTGAAGGATATCGCCCGGCATAAGCTTTCCCAGGCCGCCGCCTTCGTCCCGCGCTGCGTCTTACCCCATCTGCGCAAAAGGTTAGCCGAAAGGGCCTAAAAGGGCCTGCCTCCGCTGTTGACCGTGGGGGGTAGTTCTATTTGCTCGGCCCTTCCCCCTTGGCGCTCAGCCCCAAGGGAGCCCTCCTCTCTTTTACCATATATGGACATTAAAATCCAAGAAACTAACCCGACCCGCCGCACCGTCACCGTGACGATTCCGGCCGCCGATGTCGCTACCGCCGAAAAGGAAGTCCTCAAGGGCTTCAAGCGCGAAGCCGCCCTTCCCGGCTTCCGCCCCGGCAATGCTCCCGAAAGCGCCCTCCGCCTCAAGTACGGTAAGGCCATCGCCGACGAGGTCAGCCAACGCCTCCTCTCCCAAGGCTATGAACGCATCAGCCAAGAAAAGGGTTTCACGGTCTACACCCTCGCCGATGTCCATCGCGACGACACCGCCACCGCCGGCGCCGACGTAGTCATTCGCTACGAAGTCGACGTGGTCCCCGAATTCAAGACTCCCGACTGGAAGTCTGTCCGCATCCCAGAAGAAGCCGTCGTCGTCACCGAAGCCGACATCGAAGAGCATCTGAAGAAGATTCTCGAACAGCGCGCCCGTTATGAAAAGACGGAAGACGCTGCCATCAAGAGCGACTACGTTCGCATCGCTTACACGGGCACGATCGACGGTAAGGCCGTCACCGAGATTGATGCCGAAGCCAAGTCCTACGGCAGCGCCGAATCCACCTGGGAAGAAGCTGGCGCCGAAGGCGAAGCCGTGGCCGTCCCCGCGATTGCCAAAGCCGTGATTGGTCTCAAGGCCGGCGATACCGCTCAGGCTGAATTCACTTTCCCCGCGACCCATGAACGTGAAGCTTTGCGCGGTAAGACCGTGCATTACGCCATCACGGCCAATGAAGTCCGCCGCAAGACCATGCCGGCCCTCGACGAGACGTTCATCAAGAGCGTCGGCGTTAAAGATGAAGCCGAACTGCGCGATCAACTCCGCAAGGGCATCGAAGGCTCCAAACAACAGGCCGCCGAAACCGCCCGCCGTGAAAAGGCCGTCGACGCCCTCCTCGCCGGTCAGGACTTCCCCCTCCCTGAATCCGCCATCAACTCCGTCGCCCAAGGCTTGTTCATGGAATACGCCCAATTACGGATGCGTAACGGCGTGAAGCCCGAGCAACTCGAAACCCAACGCGAAGAGATTCTCGCCGAATCCCGCAAGGCCGCCGCCATCCGCGTTCGGGCCCAATTCGTGCTCACCCGCATCGCCGAAGAGGCCAAGCTCGAGATCAGCCGCGAAGACCTCAGCGCCGCCATCATGCGCGCCGCTTACACCTCCCAAGTCCCCCCTGAAAAGCTCGTCAAGGATCGCCAACGCTTGAACGAAATCCGCCGGGATACGCTCCTGAACAAGGCCCTCGACCTCGTCCTCGCCGGCGGCAGCGAAGGCGTGGTTGAGAAAGTTTAACTTTCAGGTATAGTTCCCCTTCACCTCCCCCCTTCGATTTATGTCCTACATCATTCCCAACGTAGTTGAACGCGATGCCCGGGGCGAACGCGCGTGGGACATCTACAGCCGGCTCCTGAAGGACCGCATTATCTTCCTCGGCGCCCCGATCTACGACGACGTGGCCAACGCCGTGATCGCGCAGTTACTCTTCTTGCAGATGGAAGATCCGAAGAAAGATATTTCCATCTATATTAATTCGCCGGGTGGCTCGATCACCGCCGGGATGGCGATTTATGATACGATGAATTTCCTGAGCTGCGATATTAACACTTATTGCGTCGGTCTCTCCGCCAGCATGGCGACCGTCCTCCTCTCCGCCGGCACCAAGGGTAAGCGTCACGCTTTGCCAAATTGCCGCGTGATGATTCACCAGCCCAGCGGCGGCGCCACGGGTCAGACTTCCGACATCTCCATCGCGGCCAAAGAAATCCTCCGCTGGCGCGACACTTTGAACCACGTGCTGGCCAAGCACAGCGGCAAGACGGCCGAAGAACTGCAACGCGATTCCGATCGCGACTTCTACATGACCGCCGAACAGGCCAAGGCCTACGGTCTGGTAGATCACGTCGTCATGCCCAAGCCGGGCCGCGCTTAATCACGATGGCGAGCGATCGGGCCGAGCATTGCTCCTTCTGCGGCAAACCCGCCGCCCAGGCTGGCAAACTCATCGCGGGCCCCGCTGGCGTCGGTATCTGCGATGCCTGCGTGACGACTTGCGGACGTCTGCTTGAACGCGAACGGACCAAAGAAGGTAAACCGTCCGCCACCGCCGAAGGTCCCGCCCTCCAAGAAGCCCCAGCGAAAACCGCGCTAGCCCCGGTCAAACTCATCGCTCCCGCGACCCTGCGTCATGAGCTCGACGCTCATGTCATCGGCCAAGACCACGCCAAAAAAGTCCTCTCCGTCGCCGTCTATAATCACTACAAACGGCTGAACGATCGCCTGGTCCACGCGACACCTTCTCCCGCCGGCGACTTAGCCGAGGTGGAACTCGATAAGAGCAATGTACTCCTGATCGGCCCCACTGGCACCGGCAAGACGCTCCTCGCCAAGTCCCTGGCCCGCATGCTCGACGTACCCTTCGCCATCGCCGACGCGACGACCTTGACCGAAGCCGGCTATGTCGGCGACGACGTCGAAACCATCGTGCTCCGCCTCCTGCAGTCGGCCAACATGGACATCGAACGCGCGCAACGCGGCATCATCTTCATCGACGAGATCGATAAGATCGGCCGTAAGTCCGACTCGGCTTCCATCACGCGCGACGTCTCGGGCGAAGGCGTCCAACAAGCCCTCCTCAAACTCCTTGAAGGAACCATTTGCAACGTGCCACCCGCCGGCGGACGCAAACACCCCGAGCAACAGTGCATCCGGATCGACACGAGTGATATTCTTTTTATCTGCGGCGGCGCCTTCGCCGGCCTGGATCGCATCATCGCCCGCCGGGCCGGCGCCAAGTCTCTCGGTTTCATCGCTCCGCAAAACGACAAGCCGGCGCTCTCGGCCGAAGAAATCATCGCGGGCCTCCAGCCCGAAGATCTTTTCTCGTTCGGCATGATCCCCGAATTCGTCGGTCGCCTTCCAGTCATCTCCGTCCTCGAGCCGCTTGATCGCACCGCTTTGATTCGCATTTTGACCGAGCCCCGCAACGCGGCGACCAAACAGTATCGCAAACTTTTCGCGCTCTCCGGCATGACGCTCGAGTTCTCCAAAGACTCGCTCGAAGCCGCCGCCGATAAGGCCCTCGCACTGGGCACCGGCGCCCGCGGCCTGCGCTCCGTCCTCGAAGGTGTGCTCCTCGAGGTGATGTACACGCTACCCGAAGCCGTAACGGGTTCTAAATTTACGGTGACCGGCGAAGCTATCCGCGGTGAAAAACCCGTAACTGTCACGGCGCCTAAATCCCGCAAGTCAGCCTAATCTTATGATCGTCTATCCGGCCATCGACATTCGCGGCGGACGCTGCGTCCGACTCAGCCAAGGTCGTGATGACGCCCGGACCCATTACTACGAAGACCCGGTCGAGCCAGCCGTGCAGTTCACGCAAGCCGGCGCGGAGTGGATCCACGTCGTCGATCTCGATGGTGCCTTCGGCGGCGCCCCGCTCAATCTTGCCATTCTCCGTCGCATCGCTGCCCTTGGTCCGAAAATTCAATTCGGCGGCGGGATGCGCGAACGCTCCCTCGCGGAGTCAGCTTTCGAAGCTGGCGCCAGTCGCGTCGTCATCGGCACCCGGGCTGCCACCGATCCGGCTTTCCTCCGCGAGATGGCCAAAGCGCACGGCCCTCGCCTCGCCGTCGGCATCGACGCCAAAGATGGTCTGGTCGCCGTCAAGGGCTGGACGGCCGTGACCGCGCTCAAGGCCACCGAGTTCGCCCAAGAAGCCGGCAACTTGGGCGTCTCCACCGTGATTTATACCGATATCGCGACCGACGGAATGCTGACCGGACCGAACTGGAAATCCCTCGAAGAAGTTCTCCAAGCCTGCCCTTGCGGCGTCATCGCCTCGGGCGGAGTGGCGGGAGTTGAAGACGTCGCCCGCCTGGCCGCACTTTCAAAGGCTTACCCGAACCTCGTCGGCGCAATCGTCGGGAAAGCCCTCTACGAAGGCCGCTGCGATGTGGCAGGTCTTCTTCAGGCCGCCAAAGTCCGTTAAAATTGGTTAAAAACAAGCGTTAATCACGCCCAAGCCCCTTTCCGAGGCTTGCCAATAAGTGCCCGACTACCACTATTCCCAACTCTTATGGCCATGACCCGCACCCTTCTTGCTCTCCTTGCTATCGGCACCTC
>CAINMU010000002.1 GCA_903850885.1 uncultured Opitutia bacterium
CACTTCGGCGGCACCGTGCGCGACCTCGCGCAGGTCGACCTCGCCTATGCCCCGCCCTTCGGTTCGGCCAAGGATCCGCTGCACATGGCCGCCTTCGCGGCGATGAACGACCTCGATGGTCTGGCGCCGATTCTCCCGCCCGACGTCGACCTGACGTCGTACCAGGTGGTCGACGTCCGCGACGCCGACGAGTGCGCTGAACTGAAGCTCATCGGCGCCGAACACGCCCATAACATCCCGCTGAATTCGCTCCGCGAACGCCTCGGCGAACTCGATAAGTCCAAGCCCACCGCCGTCGCCTGCCACAGCGGCCTCCGCGCCCACGTGGCCACGCGTCTCCTTCGCGAGCATGGCTTTGACGCCTTCAACGTGAGCGGCGCCACCTATGTCCGCAATCTCGCTCTGAGCCGTCCGCTCGACATCGCTCCGGCCGCCAGCTCCTGCGGGACCGTCAAGGCCTGCGGCGCTCCGGGCGCAATAGCCAGGGACAACCATGACGAACTCCACCCGCTCAATGTGATGTCCGAAGCTAATTCGGGTGCTCTCCTCCTCGACGTCCGTTCGCCCGGTGAATTCCTTTCCGGTCGCGTCCAAGGTGCGATCAACCTGCCCCTCGAGAACGTCACAGCCGAATCCGTGCGCGCCCTGCTCGTCGGCAACGACCAGAAGACCGTGTTGCTCCTCTGCGCTTCCGGCGGCCGGGCTCGTACCGCCGCCAAGAAGCTCGGCGCCAGCGGCCTCAAGACCCTTGTCGTCCAGGGCGGCACGAACTCCTGCCAGCAGGCCGGACTCCCCATGGACAAGGATGCCGGCGGCATGATCTCCGTCGAACGCCAGGTTCGTATCGCCGCGGGCGCCATGGTCTTCACCGGCGTCATGCTGGGTACCTTCGTCCACCCCGGCTTCTACGGCATCAGCGGCTTCATCGGCGCCGGCCTGATCTTCGCCGGCGTCACCGACTGGTGCGGCATGGGACTGTTGATTGCCCGGGCACCGTGGAATAAGTGATGGCATAGGGGGCACGTGGGCAAGGTGACACGGTGACAAGGGGAGATGCACTTCCCCGTGCCCCCTCGAAGGCTAAGCCTTCGCAGGTAGGGACAGCACCACGTGCTGTCCTAGCGCCTCGGGTAGGGCTGACCGGCCCGGTCAGCCGCGGGTGAGCGGGCCGCTCAACCCTACCTCAGCACAAAGATACAAAGCACAAAGGGAAACCGGAGACCGGATGATTGGCTGGGGTTTAATGTCCCAAGCTAACATTCCGGTTTCCCCTTGATTCTGCATCCCATGCCTTGGGTAGGGCTGACCACCCTTGGTCAGCCGCGGTTGAGCGAGGGCGCTCAACCCTACCTGTCGCTCGACTTTCACCCCTAGACGTGTAGAACTCCTGCATGTCCAAAAAGCCTGCCAAGCACACGAGCTACCCTGAATTCCTGAAGGAACTCCTTGAGGCGAAGTCCCCAACGGGCCACGAGTTCGCAGCTCAGAAGGTCATCGATGACCACGTTGAAAAATCGGCCGATAAGTATTCGAAGGACGCGCTCGGCAATCGCATTGCGGAACTGAAGGGCAACGGCGGACCCACGCTGATGTTCGCCGGCCACATCGACGAAATCGGCCTAATTATCTCGCACGTCGATGACAAGGGCTTCTTGTACTTCGAATTTCTCGGCGGCCACGACCAGATCATCCCTTCCGGTCGTCGCCTCCACATCCTCACCCGCAACGGCCCCGTGCTCGGCATTACCGGCAAGCGTGCCGTCCACCTGCTCTCGCCCGAAGACCGCAAGCGCGTGCCGGAACGCCACGATATGTGGATCGACATCGGCGTGACCAACCGCACCGAAGCCCTTGCGATTGTTCGTATCGGTGATCCGGCAATCTATACCGACGGCCCAGAAATCTTGCGCGGCAGCATCGGCGTGGCCCGCGCGTTCGACGACAAGGCTGGCGCTTACGCCTGCATGGAAGCTTTTCGTCGTCTCTCGAAAGAGAAGAATCTCGCGGCGCGGGTGGTTTCCGTCGCCACGACGCAGGAAGAAATCGGTACACGCGGCGCGCAGGTTGCCGCCCAAGGCATCAGCCCCGATGTCTCCATCGCCGTCGACGTCGGCCATGCGACTGATCATCCTGACGCGGACAACCGCAAGTTCGGTCGCTTCACCCTTTCCGGCGGACCCATCATCGCCCGCGGCCCTAACATCAACCCCGTCGTCTTTGATCACCTCGTCGAAGCGGCGGAATCGCTTGGCATTCCTTATCAGATCGGAGCCGAATCCCGGCCCACCGGTACCGATGCCCGCGCCATCCAGATGGCTAATGGCGGCGTCGCCTGCGGCCTGCTCTCCATCCCTCTCCGCTACATGCATACCCCGGGCGAAGTCGTCGACCTCGCTGTTGTCGAGCAAACCGTCCAACTCCTCGTTGAGTTCGCTTGCCGCGTGAAGAAAAAGCAGAGTTACGCGTGGTAAGCGCGTAACATAGGGGGCACGTGGACAAGGTGACACGTGGACAAGGGGAAACAAAGTTGACCGGTTGATCGGTTGGGAAAGACGGGAGCTGCAGCCTGCATCGAGGTAGGGGCAGAACCGCGTGCTGCCCTAGCTGTATCGGGTAGGGCTGGCCATCCTTGGCCGGCCGCGGCCGAGCAGGGATGCTCGACCCTACCAATAAATAGGCCCCAGCATCCTATCCGGTTTCCGGTCTCCCTTTGAGTTAACCTTTTGGCCCAACCCCACCCCTGCGAAGGCTCCGCCTTCGCGTAGGGTCTCTTTCCTCTTGATACTGCATTACGGCAATGCAGCATAACGGGATGACCTACACCCTCCCAATCAGCAAGCGCGGCACGTTGACGCTGCCTCCCGAACTTCGCCGTCGACTGAAGCTCGATCAGGTCGCGTCGCCCTTGGTCATCGTCGAAGAACGTGACGGCGGCCTCTTCCTGCAGTCGGCTGTGGCCATGCCCATCCGCGACATCCCCAAGGCGACTATTCGCCAGTGGGTGCTGAACGACGAGGCCGACGCCAAGGAGCTGAAGAGCTACCGTCGTAAGAAGTGAGGCTGTTCTTGGATTCGAGCGTATTACAGGCTGCGGCCGGTTCTACGTCAGGGGCCTCGCGTCTGCTGATCACGTCGGCCAAGCGCGAGGGGTGGATCCTGGTGACCTCGGCCTACTGCGTGCGCGAGGTGGAGCATAACCTTCCGAAGCTCAAACCCAAGGCCTCGATAGATTGGAGGCGAACCATCAAGCCAGCGCTAACCGTGGCCGGCACGCACCTGGTCTTGGACCGACCGCTCCTCTATCGTGCCGTCAAGGACCGGCCCGTCGTCATCACCGCGCTGAGCCTAAAAGCCGACTTCCTCCTAACGCTCGACCGCGACGACTTCCACGACCTCCTTGGCTCATCCGTCTACGGCCTACCCATCCGAACCCCTGGGGAATTCCTGAAGGGACTGAATAGGTAGGGCTGAACGGCCCGGTCAGCCGCGGTTGAGCGGGCCGCTCAACCCTACCCTTTGCATCCCTTGCCAACGGATCAACAGGTCAACTCGTGTTGGCTCTTCTGGTCAACCAAGCCTCTGGGCCTCCGAGCCTTTCTTGCCTACCCCCACCCCTGCCCCTACCCCTATTCAGTTCTCACATTTGCACTCTTCCTCTCGGCTGTTAGGTTCACGTCATGCCTTCCCCTGCCATCGTCTGGCTTCGCTTAGACCTTCGCCTCGCCGACAATCCGTCGCTTGAGGCCGCGGTGAAGCATGGCGGCCCAGTCATCCCGGTCTTCATCCACGACCCCGAGGCCGAAGGCCATTGGCAGCCCGGTGGTGCGTCGAACTGGTGGCTGCACCACGCCTTGGAAGATCTCGCCGAGCAGTTCGAAAAAACTGGTACGACCCTCATCATCCGTACCGGCGATTCGCTCGCCGAACTCAAACAGCTCGCCAAGGAGACCGGAGCGGAACTCGTCACGTGGAATCGTCGCCATGAGCCCCTGATCATCGAGCGCGACACCCAGGTGAAGACCTCGCTGCGCAATAGCGGACTCAAGGCCGAGTCGTTCAACGGTAATCTCCTGCACGAGCCGCACCTCGTAAAAACCCTCGCCGGCAATCCCTTTCAGGTCTTCACGCCGTTCTGGAAGAACTGCCTAGCGAACCTCAAGTTCGGCATCCCACTCAAGGCCCCGAAGAAACTCACGCCGTTCGAAAAGCCCCTGAAGTCGGTCGCAGTCGCAAAGCTCGGCCTGCTCCCGAAGATCAAGTGGGACGGCGAGTTTCCCGCGGCCTGGGACCCGACGCGTAAAGGCGCCGAGAAGCGGCTGAAGGACTTCGTGGCCGCCCCGGTGAAGAATTATCCGACGAATCGCGATATCCCCAAGCTCGACGGCACCTCGCGCCTTTCGCCCTACCTGCACTTCGGCCAGATCTCGCCGCTGGAGATCGTCGATGCCGTGCGCACCGCCGGACTCCTCGGCGTCATCGGTGGCGACAAATACGTGGCCGAGGTCGGCTGGCGCGAATTCTCGCAGCACCTCATCCATCACTTCCCTGAGACCCCGGATCGTCCGCTCCGTCGGGAGTTCGAGAAATTCCCGTGGGCGCCGGACAAGAAGCACCTCCGCGCGTGGCAGATCGGCCGCACCGGCTACCCGATCGTCGACGCCGGGATGCGTCAGCTCTGGCAGACCGGCTGGCAGCACAACCGCGTCCGCATGATCGCCGCCTCCGTCCTCGTGAAGCACCTCCTCCAGCCCTGGAACGAAGGCGCCA
>CAINMU010000003.1 GCA_903850885.1 uncultured Opitutia bacterium
AGCGGTCTCATAGGGCGAGGGGGCAAGGTAAACGCCATGGTCGAGCGCGTAACGGAAAACTTTCCGATACTGATCTCCGTTGGAAGCAATCGCCTGGTCGTAATTACGGACTTTCTGTTCATTGAAGAATAACGAGAACATCGAGCCAACCTGAGGCACTTGCAGAGGAATCCCCTTCGCCTTTGCGGCGGAAAGAAGCGTGTCACGCACGCGACCGCCGAGAACGTCGAGCCGGGCGTAGGGATTCTGATCGCGCAGCTTTCGGACCGCCGCCAAACCTGCCGCCATGGCAAGAGGATTACCGCTCAGCGTGCCCGCCTGATAGACGGGACCAAGCGGCGCGAGCTTGTCCATGATTTCGGCTTTACCACCGAAAGCACCGACCGGCAGACCGCCGCCGATGATCTTACCCATACAGACAAGGTCCGGGACGATGTCGTGAAGCCCTTGTGTGCCTGCGAGCGAAAGACGGAAACCTGTCATCACCTCGTCGAAGATTAAGACCGTGCCATGCTTGGTGCACAGCTGACGAAGACCGGCAAGGAAACCGGCGTCCGGCAGGATCAATCCGACGTTTGCTGGGAAAGGCTCGACGATCAGGCCCGCGATCTGACCTTGATTGGCATCGAAGAGCGCGGAGAGCGCTGGGAGATTGTTGTATTCCGCGACGAGCGTATCGGCAGCGGTGCCGGGCGTGACGCCAGCGGAGTCCGGATTGCCCTGCGTGAGCGCGCCGGAGCCGGCCTTCACGAGGAGCGAATCGACGTGGCCGTGGTAGCAGCCGGAAAATTTAATGATCTTATTACGTCCGGTGTAACCGCGGGCCAAGCGGACGGCAGACATCGTGGCTTCGGTACCGCTATTGGTCATGCGGACCTTCTTCACCGCTGGCACGCTGGCGAGGAGCAGCTCGGCCATTTCAACTTCCAGCGGATTCGGCGTGCCGAAACTTGTGCCAAGGTCGAGGGCTTCGCGGATGGCCGCGCGGATATCCGGGTCGTTGTGACCGTGGATGGCCGGACCCCAGGTCAGGACGAAATCGATGAGCTCCTGGCCATCGGCCGTGGTCAGCCGGGCGCCATTAGCCGACTTGGTAAAGAAAGGCGTACCGCCGACCGAACGAAAGGCGCGGACCGGAGAATTGACGCCGCCCGGGATCATCGCGAGGGCGCGCTGGAAAAGCTGCTCTGAAGAGTTCACGATTAAAGACCTAGTGAGTCGAACGAAGGGGGCAAGGTGAGATTAGGTACAACCACCATGATTTCATTCGGCACAAAAAAGGGCCGGAGTCTCACGACCCCGGCCCTTATCCCGTGCGACGATTAGCGCTTATTTCTTTTCCTCGTCGACGACTTCGAAATCACCATCGACGACCTTGCCATCTTTGGACTTCTTTTTGCCATCCGTTTGGCCAGCGGCATCGGCTCCAGCGGCTTGCTGGGCTTGTTCGCCCTGCTTGGCGGCATCGGCATAGATGGCCTGAGCAGCTTCCGTGAGCGGAGCGAAGATAGCTTCACGGGCTTTTTCGAATTCGTCGGCGGTGGCGCCCTCTTTCTTCAGAAGCTCTTGGCCTTCCTTGATGGCGGCTTCGGTGCGAGCCTTGGTGTCGCCAGGGAATTTCTCACCGTTATCCTTCAACTGCTTTTCACCTTGGAAGATGACAGCGTCGAGTTGGTTGCGGGCTTCGGCCAATTCACGAGCCTTCTTGTCGTCCTCCGCATAAAGTTCGGCTTCCTTGCGGAGTTTTTCCACTTCTTCCTTGGACAGACCGGAGGAACCCGTGATCGAAATCTTCTGTTCCTTGCCGGTGCCCTTGTCGGTCGCAGAGACGTGCAAGATGCCGTTCGCATCAATATCGAAGGTCACCTCGATCTGAGGCGTACCGCGGGGCGCAGGCATGATACCATCGAGCTTAAAAGTCCCGAGTTTCTTATTATCCTTAACCATGGGGCGTTCGCCTTGGAGGATCATGATATCGACCGCGGGCTGATTGTCAGCCGCCGTGGAATAAGTCTGGGATTTCTTCGTAGGGATGGTCGTATTACGATCGATCATCGCGGTCGAAACGCCGCCCATGGTTTCGATCGAGAGCGTGAGCGGAGTCACGTCGAGCAACAGGACGTCTTTCACGTCGCCCTTGAGCACGCCAGCCTGAATCGCGGCACCGATGGCGACGACTTCATCAGGATTGACGCCCTTGTGGGGCTCTTTACCGGCCAAGCTACGGGCGATTTCGATGATCTTAGGCATACGCGTCATACCACCGACGAGCACGAGTTCATCGACCTGGCTCATCTTGAGTTCGGCATCCTTTAAGCAGGATTCAAAAGGCTTACGGGTGCGTTCGGAAAGATCATCGCAGACCTTCTCCATCTGAGCGCGTGAAAGCGTGACATTGAGGTGCTTGGGGCCGGAAGCATCGGCCGTGATGAACGGCAGATTGATATCGACGGAATTGGAAGAAGACAAAGCGATCTTGGCCTTTTCGGCTTCTTCCTTGAGACGTTGTTTCGCCATCGGATCTTTCGAGAGATCGATGCCCGACTCGACGCGGAAACCGTCGATGAGCCATTGGATAAGACGCTCGTCCCAGTTATCGCCACCCAGTTCGGTGTCGCCGTTGGTCGCCTTCACTTCAAAGACGCCGCCGCCGATTTCGAGGATGGAGACGTCGAAAGTACCGCCGCCCAAATCGTAGACGGCGATCTTTTCGTCGCCCTTCTTGTCGAGGCCGTAGGCGAGGGAAGCCGCGGTGGGCTCATTGACGATACGCAAGACCTCGAGTCCAGCGATTGTACCGGCGTCCTTGGTAGCTTGGCGCTGCGAGTCGTTGAAGTAGGCAGGAACCGTGATCACGGCCTGCGTGACCTTCTCGCCGAGGTAGGCTTCGGCATCGGCCTTAAGCTTAGCCAAAACCTTGGCGGCGATTTCTTCGGGAGCAAACACGCGAGGCTTGCCTTCGACTTCGCATTCGATGGCAGCATCGCCGTTCTTGCCCTCGACGACCTTATAAGGAAGTTTGGAGGCGATGTTCTTTACTTCGGCGAACTTACGTCCGATGAGGCGCTTGGCCGAAAAGATCGTGTTCTTGGGATTGGTAACCGCTTGGCGCTTGGCGGCCTGACCAACGAGGATGTCGCCGGTCTTGGTGAACGCTACGACGGAGGGCGTGGTGCGCGCGCCTTCCGAATTCGCGATGACTACTGATTCGCCTGCTTCCAGGACGGCCATACAGGAGTTAGTGGTGCCGAGGTCGATGCCGATGATTTTACTCATATGATAGATAGTTTGGTGTGCATCCTTATGGCAGGGCATGTGCCAATAAGAAAAAGCCTGATAATCGCAGATTTAGGGATTAAAGCCCATAAAACACCTAGTCGAAACTGAGGCGTTATGACAAACTGTCTCACCCGGATTGACCGATTGACGCTCGAGGCTTCACCGTTGCCCTTGGGAAGAGGTTTAGGTAATTAAGCCCTCCCATGTCGGACCGTCTCGACCAATCCATCCGCCTTCGTCGGCTTCGTGCTTCGGCCGGAATCCGGGCGATGCTCGCCGAGAATACCGTCGAACCCCGCCACCTCATCCAGCCAATCTTCGTGACCGAAGGTAGCGAACCCGAGCCTATCGCCTCGTTGCCCGGGATCAGCCGCACCCCCCTTGCACAGCTTGCCGCCAAGTGCGCCGAGCTGCAACTCCTCGGCGTCCATGGCATTGCCCTCTTTCCCAAGGTAGATACTACGCGCAAAACCGCCGAAGGAGCGGAAGCCCTCAACCCTTCGAACCTCGCCTTACGAGCGATCCGCGAAGTGAAGGCAAAGTCTCCAGGCACCGTGATCTTCGCCGACATCGCCCTCGACCCTTACACCACGCACGGGCACGACGGCATCCTGAACTCTGCTGGCACCGACGTGGATAACGACCGCACCGTTGAAGCGCTCGTGAAGATGGCGCTCTTCACCGCCCAGGCCGGCGCGGATTTCGTCGCTCCTTCCGACATGATGGACGGACGCGTGAAGGCTATCCGCAAAGCCCTCGATGCTTCCGGCCACACCGGCACCGGCATCCTCGCTTACTCCGCCAAATATGCTTCCGCATTTTATGGCCCCTTCCGCGACGCCGTCGGCAGCGCCCGCAAGGCTGGCGAAGCCCCGATTTCGAAGGCCACCTACCAGATGAATCCGGCCAATCGCCGCGAAGCCGCCCGCGAGGCGATCTTAGACGCCGAAGAAGGTGCCGATATCCTGATGGTGAAGCCTGCCGGCGCCTACCTCGACATCATCCGCGACCTGCGCGAGTCGACGAATCTCCCGATCGCCGCCTACCAGGTCTCGGGCGAATACGCTCAGTTGCATGCCGCTGCCGAGAAAGGCTGGTTAGATCTTCGCGCCACGCGCGACGAGTCGCTCTTGGCCATCCGCCGCGCCGGCGCCGACGTGATCCTGACGTACTTCGCCGAAGCATACGCGCGCGACTTCGCGGCGAAGAAGTAAACTTGTGAACGCCCGCCGACTCACCTACGGCCTAGCCGTCGTCTTTGGCCTCATCGGCCCGGCCTTATTCCTGCGCAACGTCAACCTCGCGGAATGGGGAATGCTGCCCGTCGAGCTGGGCTTTGCGCTCTGGCTCGTCTCGCCCTTCGTCTTGGTCGCCCTCGCGGTCCGCTCCGACCGTTTTTCGTCCATCGGCGCCCTCCTCGCCACGTTGCTTGCGGGCCTCTTTGGCGCCTGGTTTTACACCGAACTGACCTTCCACTTCACCACGAAGTCCGATGCTCAGGATGCCATCGCGATGCTCTTCGTCGCTGCCTACCAGCATACGATCATCTTCCTGACCCTGGGCCTATCTTTCATCGTCGGCTGGCTTCAGGCCCGTCGCAAATAAACAAGGCGCGGATTGCTCCGCGCCTTCCTTCGCACCACGCGGCTCCTGCTTACAGGAAGAGCGGCTTGATGTGGCGATCAAAGAGATTGCCGGTCACATTGCGTGCGCAGTCAGCTCGATAGGTCTTCAATGCATTCAGATAACGTGGCCCCATCTTGGCGGCGACCTTGAAGCCGACGTGAATCAGCTGCCGAATATTGGCGTTATAAAGAGGGTTCTTCTGCTCGTGACGCAAAGCGCCGACATACTGCTCGCTCGTCCAGCCATTCACTTCCGCCACGGAGGGCAGCTTGGAGCGATCAATGTCGATGACTGTCGCATAAGGTAGGCAGAGTTCGTCCATGTGGGCGTGCGCTTCGGCGTAGATTTCCTTGGCGATGACGAGCCCTTCCCCGCCCGCTTCGGCCAAGCCAATGCATTCTTCCAACCAATTCGTCCCAGCAGTCTTGACGTGGACGCCGGCGTTATGCTTGGCGAGGGCCCGGCGAATGGCCGGGTAGATGGAGAACTTAT
The DNA here is from genome assembly GCA_903850885.1 of uncultured Opitutia bacterium. Taxonomy (GTDB): domain Bacteria; phylum Verrucomicrobiota; class Verrucomicrobiia; order Opitutales; family UBA953; genus UBA953. Next base: position 5,398 of record CAINMU010000003.1, read on the forward strand.
CACTGCCGCTATGCACGGAAAGTTTAAGGTTAGCCGGCAGGCCGTAGTGCTTGACCGCGTGGGCGATGACGCAGAGGTCGTCGTTGAACTCGCGCTCGAACTGGGCGACGTCGCCCACGTAATCGACGCCTTTGTTAAAGCGACCCGTGAACTTAGGCGCAATCGTCTGGATCGGGACCTTCTCATCTGCAATCAGGGCGAGGATGATCAACAGCTCCGGAGGCGTCTGAGGATTGTCCGTCTCATCCATCGAAATCTCGGGCACGAAACGGCCGACACCTTTGATAGCAGCGATATGTCGATAGACCTTACCCGCTTCCTGGACGGCAAGGAGGAACTTGGCGGCCGTGCGCTCGACGTCGGCACGCGTGGTGGTGAAAGGACGATCGATACCGGCGATTTTCAGCGACCCGACCAACTCGGAGTGACGATTAACGAAAACCTCGACGGCGGTGGGGTCGGCGGGCTGGGCGATGAAGTCAGCGACATCGATGGTGAAGAAATCCGAGACCCCGACGAAACGGTCGACGGTCTTTAAACCGATGTGGTCAGCATCCAGGAAATAAGGGGCGGTCCAGCCGAGAGCCTTGACGGCAGCGTCAGCGGCGGCGCGGGTGCTGGTCGGCTCGGACCCGATGATATTGTGTTCGCGGTTGGACTTATTCCAAACCGGTACGATCTCGACGCCGAGCTTATGGGCGGCGATGCAGGCCGCAAGCTGAGCCTCGGCTTCGTGGGCAAAACGGTCGCCCATGCCCAACGAGAATTTACCAATAGTGAGAGCCTGATTTGACATGGTGCAGTGGAATAGTGAGCCCCTACTCAAAAGCCAGAGACGACCTTAGCGCAATCCTTCGCTCTGCAAAAATCTTCCGATGGGCCGCATTTAAGCCCGCCCAACCTTCCGCTTGTCCTTGCGCTCACTGCCCCCGTTCATCTTTACTCCCTGCTTTCCTATGCACCTAAAGATTGCAGTACTCCCCGGCGACTACATCGGCCCTGAAGTCATGGCCGCCGCCATCCCTGTCCTTGAGTCAGTCCTGAAGAAATCAGGTCACACACTCGAACATTCGACGCACGACGTCGGCGGCGCTGGTATCGATAATCATGGCAAAGCCCTGCCGGAGACCACGCTCGAAGCTTGTCGCGCCGCGGACGCTATTCTTTTCGGTTCGGTCGGGGGTCCTAAATGGGAAAAACTTCCGCCTAAGGAACAACCCGAGCGCGCCTCCCTTCTGCCGTTGCGCAAACATTTCCGTCTCTACGCCAACGTCCGTCCAGGACTGCTACTCAAGAACCTCATCGATACTTCACCCATCCGCCCGGATCGCATCCCGAACGGCGTTGACATGGTCTGCATCCGCGAGCTTACCGGCGGACTTTATTTCGGAGCTAAGTCCACCACGACCCTTGCCGATGGCGACATCGAAGCCATTGATACCATGGTCTATCGTAAATCTGAAATCGAGCGCATCACCGACGTGGCCATCGCCACCGCCCGGGCGCGTCGTAAACAGATCACGCTCGTCGACAAAGCTAACGTCCTCGAAACCTCGGTGCTTTGGCGCAAAGTCGTCTCCGAACGCATCAAAGCGATCGCTCCTGATATCACCCTCAACGTGATGTATATTGATAACGCCGCGATGCAGCTCGTACTGAAGCCGGCGCAATTCGATGTGCTTCTCACCGAGAACATGTTTGGTGATATCCTCTCCGACGAAATGGCCGTCATCTGCGGCTCGCTTGGCATGATGGCGTCCGCTTCGCTCGGCATGGACTTGAACCGTCACGGTTTTGGTTATGGTCTCTTCGAGCCTTCTGGCGGCACCGCTCCGGATATCGCTGGCCAGGACAAAGCGAATCCCTGCGCCCAAATCCTTTCTGTCGCCCTCATGCTTCGCCATTCCTTCGGCCTCGAAGCCGAAGCCAAGACCATCGAAGCTGCCGTTGAGAAAACCATCGCCGAAGGCATCCGTACCGCGGACATCGCAGGCGGAGGCAAGGCCGTGGGCACGAAGGCCATGGGCGCGGCGATCCTTGCCCGACTCTGATCGTGGACGAAGCGGAACGACAGCGCGCGGCCGAACGACGTCGGGAGGCCGTATGCAGTCCGTTCATGCGTATCTCGCGCTTTCCTGTCGAAGTCGCCCGCGACCTGCTCGACGCCGGATATTATCGCGTCGACCAGCTCGCTGGCCGATCCCCTGAAAGCCTGCTTACCGAAATCAAAGCCCGCTCCCAAGAAAAACCCGGAGCTCATTACCTGCCGGCGTTAAAAATGGGCGTCTATTTCGCCGAGACCGACAAACCCGATCCGAAGCGACTTTTTCTGGATCAGTGGCTGTGACACGGGCAAGCCTTAGGCCTTTGGCTTGAGGGCTATTTGACCCTGCGAGTGGCCCGCTCCAAGAGGAGCGAACAGGCTTCGGGGCCAGCAGATGACTTGCCCTGCATGACGCCGTGCGCGACATAGCGCTCCAGGACGTCCAACGCTTCGGCGACGTCACAGGGACCTAATTCTTCCCGAACCGCCGAGGGTAAGTTCTCCACGGCGGCGAGCGCCTCGATACTGCTGTCGATGTTCATGATCCCCTTGGAAGTGAACTCCGGGTTCCGCGCGCGTAGCGCGAGCCGCAGACAAGCGAGCAACGCGGGGCGCTCCGCATCGTCCTTGGGCATGACTGCGACCAGTGAGGCAAGGGCCCGCACCATGATGTAGTGGTAGGCCGGCCGGGCGTTATGCGCATCAGCCCAGCGTCCGGCCCGAGGTCCGTCGATCAGTTGCCCGGGTTGGACGCCGATTAAAAACTTCCTCCGAGCGGCGACGAGGTAACGGTCTTCGTGCGTGGCCGCATAAGCCTGGGCCAGCAACTGCAGGCTGAAAGAATTGTAATTCCAATTAGGAACCACCGGCGCAGACGCCGCCCAGTCGGCGGCTTTCAGGGCGCCGTCGAGATAGCGTTGGTCTCGAGTCGCGGCAAAAAGTTCCAGCAACGCGCAGCCGCCCAGCCCGTTATCGAACTGCAGCCCACCATCCTCCGTTGGATCGGCGCTCACCCAACCTTTGCGGACGACGGATGCCAACTGACCAGACTTCTCCAAACCGTCCAGGTAACGTTCGCTTACCTCGAAAGAACGACCGGACCCATCGCGCAAAGCCGGAAAGGGAATAACGCCTGTACCGGCCTCGGACTGCGCCCAGAGCATGAAGTCTCCGCATTCGCGCGCAATCGGTAACAACCGAACGGCCAGCTTGGGTTCAGCTCGAGCGACGGCCAAGCAGGCGCGGGTGATTGTCGCGGTCTCGCGGAGAGCGTGGTTGAGTTTCGCGGGATCAAGGCCGACCTTCCACCAACGGATCCTCTCGATGTGATCAGCATAGGGACCGAAAGCCTCCGCAATGCGATCGGCCGAAAACAACTCGCTGCGGGCGACAGGCGCACGATAGACATCCTTCACCTCAGGCAGGCCGGCCTGGTCGCCGAAGATCCGCAGGGACTCCGACACGACGGCGCGAACCGCCGCGGGGTCTGGCCCGCGCTGCGCTGTGATCAACCTGGGCTTGAGGTCTCGCAACGCCTGCCGCTGCGCCGTGCTCAATTCCTGCACCTGCGCCTGAAGCGCACCGGCAAACAGGAGCACGGCAAGGAGCAGACGCATGGCGAGAGGCTGGAAGCCGGGCCGAATGCGTCAAGGCATCACCGTCAGGCGGGCAAGCCGCAGAGGCTGGTTGACCCCTGTCGGCCTGAGAGAATAAAAGAAGTCATGCGCCCCCTCGCCCTGCTTTGCCTCGCTTTTCTTAGCCTCGCCGCCCGCGCGGCGGACGCCCCGCTCACCTACGTCGGCACCGAAGGCGCCGGCAAAGGGAAGAAGGTCGTGCTCATTGCCAACGACCATGAATACAAATCCGAGGAAGCCCTCCCGGAACTCGCCCGCATTCTCGCCAAGCATCACGGGTTCACTTGCACGGTCCTATTCGGTATCGACCCCAAGACCGGCAACATCGCGCAAGGTAATCCGAGCGATATTCCAGGCACCCAAGCGCTGAAGGATGCTGACTTGATGGTGATCTTCACACGCTTCCAAGCCATTCCGGTCGAGCAGATGCAACCGATTTTGGATTACCTTAATCGCGGCGGCGCGGTCATCGGCCTGCGGACATCGACCCACGGCTTCCGCTACCCGAAGGACAGTCCCCTCTACAAATATTCTTACGATTACAAAGGCGAAGACTACAAGGGTGGCTTCGGTCGCCAGATCCTCGGCGAAACTTGGGTTGGCCATTACGGCCCTAATCACAAGTCCAGCACGCGTCTCGATCTCGTCGCCGAACAACTGACTCATCCTGTTCTCCGTGGGGTGAAAAATGCCTGGGCCGAGATTGGTGCCTATAACGCTGACCCCATCGAAGGCAGCACCATCCTCGCCATGGCCCAGCCACTCACCGGCATGACGCCTGATTCGCCCTCCGACGCGACTAAGAAGCCCATGGCGGGAGCTTGGGTGCGCACCTATAAATCCGCCTCCGGTAAAGAAGGCCGCGTCTTCGCTTCCACTTATGGTGCTGCTGGTGACCTCGCCAACGACGGCTTCCGCCGCATGCTCGTGAACGCGTGCTTCTGGACGACGGGTCTCGATGCCGCCATCAAGCCTGACCTCGAAATCAGCCTCGTCGGCGCCTTCAATCCGACCTGGCTCGGCACCTTCAAGCGCGCAGGCGCCGCGAAGCCTTCGGATCTGGCCAGTTACGACAGCCCGATCTTCCCGGTCGTTGCCAATAAGCCGAAAGCGAAGTAAGGCTAACTGACTGCCCTGCTTGCGGTGGGGCGATTCTTTTGCAAACTGAACGTCATGGTCCCCACCGTCGTCGTCCCCGTCATGACCCTGGGTAACTGCGTGTTTTTGCCGCAACAACTGCTGCCGCTGCGCATCTTCGAGCCGCGTTATCGCAAGATGCTGAAAGAAGCGCTCGCCGGTAACCGCATGTTCGCAATCTCGCAGTTGGACGAGGACAGCCTGACGCCGGATAACGATGAGCCACCCTGCCCGTTCACCTGCGTCGGACGCATCGTCGGCCACGTCGAACTCGAGGACGGCACTTCGCACATCATCCTCGAAGGCCTGCGTCGCGCGAAGGTCATCAAAGTGAAACGCAAGACGCCGTATCCGCAGCTCGAGATTGTCCCAGTCGTCGACGAACCCGTGGCAGAAAATAATCTTTGCGTCCGCGAAATCGCCCGGGTGCTGGCCTACGCCGAAAAATTTACGTCCGAGCTCGGCGAAGAAGCGGAGCCGTTGTTGCAACGCCTGCGGGGGCTCGCCAATCAGCCGGGCGTATTGGCAGACGCGGCTGCCGGGCATCTAGTCGCCGATCCGCTGGTGCGCCGAAAACTTCTGGAATGCCTCTCTCAAGATCAGCGGATCAAGGCCGTGGCCGATGAACTCGCCCGCCTCGAAGCCCAGCGGAAACTGGACGAACAGGGTGGCGACGAGCAAGCACGGGGCCTGAACTGAGCCGCTAAGGGGTAGGGATAGGGGCGAGGCTAGGCCTTAGTTGGACCCGAATTTAGGCATTATTTGCTTCCTCCACCCTATCCGGACCCTATCCGTATCTTTCGCCCCTTTCTTCTTGCGGTTTAGATTCATTCTAACTCATTAGTGATTAGAATGATTCAAAGTCTCAATGAACACAATCGTGAGGACCTCCAAGAGGCCCTCGGCAAGGGGGGCCAAAAGCTCACCCCACAACGCGAAGTCGTCTTTGCGGTCCTCCTCGCCCAACGCGACCACCCCACCGTGGATGAGGTCTTCAACCGGGCCCGGGAATCCATGCCCGGCCTCTCCTTGGCCACCGTCTATAACTGCCTCGAAACCTTCGTCGGCTGCGGCCTAGTCCGCCAGGTCAACCACGAGCGCGAGTCCACCCGCTATTGCCCCAATCTGGCCCCGCATGCGCACTTCCGCGACAAGGAGACCGGACAGGTCCACGACATCGAACTCCCACCCGAGGTGATGAAGAGCCTCCGTTCGATCCTCCCGCCCGGTTTCGACTCCGAAGTCATCGAGATCAGCTTCCTCGGCCGCACCAAGGCCTACGACCCTCTCCATTCCAATTAATTTCCCAATGTCAGATTCATTTGTCATCAAAAATCTCAATGCCTCCATCGGCGACCGGGAAATCTTGAAGGATTTTTCGCTCACGATTCCCAAAGGCGAAGTCCATGCAATCATGGGGCCCAATGGTACTGGCAAGAGCACTTTGGCCAAAGTCCTGGCCGGTCATCCCGATTATGCCGTACAATCAGGCGAAGCTTTACTCGACGGCCAAGAGCTCCTCGGCCTCGAACCAGATGTCATCGCCCGCGCCGGGCTCTTCCTCGCCTTCCAATACCCAAGCGAAATCCCTGGCGTCACCATCGCCAACTTCATCCGGGCCGCCATCGTGGCCCGCCAAGCCAAAGGGGCGCCCTTCGACGCCAAGGCCTACTACGCTGAGCTTTACGCGAAGATGGACGCCCTCAAGATGGACCGCACCTTCACGGCTCGCTTCGTGAACGAAGGCTTCTCGGGCGGCGAAAAGAAACGCTGTGAAATCCTGCAGCTGATGATGCTCAAGCCGAAATACGCGGTGCTCGATGAGACCGATTCCGGCTTAGACATCGACGCACTCCGCATCGTCTCCGAAGGCGTCAATCGCATGCGTGGGCCCGAGACCGGCTTCCTCGTCATCACCCACTACCAACGTCTCCTGGAGTATATCGTACCCGACCGCGTGCACATCATGTGGGACGGGCGGATCGTCCATAGCGGCGGCAAAGAATTAGCCCTCGAGCTCGAAGCCAAAGGTTATGATTGGGTAAAAACCGAACTCGCCAGCGCCTAAACGACCATGGCTGAAATTGACGAATCCCAGACCCAGCGCGAAGCGATCGAAGTCGATCGCAGCAAGGGCGACTTCAAATATGAGGAGAACTACGCCTTCGATGCGGGCGTCGGCCTGAGCCCGTCCGTGGTCGATTATATTTCCAAGGTCAAAGGCGAAGAGCCTTGGATCCTGGAGTTCCGCCAAAAAGCCCTGAAGACTTTTGAGTCGCTACCGATGCCCACGCATTGGGCCACAACCGATCTCGAGAACATTCACTTCGATAAAATCCGCTACTACCTTTCCAAGGGCCAGAAGCCCGTCCGCACCTGGGAAGAAGTCCCCGACGACGTCAAGGCGACCTTCGAACGCCTTGGTATCCCCGAGTCTGAACGTAAGTTCCTCGCGGGCGTCGAAGCCCAATTCGATTCCGAGGCCGTTTATTCTCGCATGAAGGAAGAGCTTGAAAAACAAGGCGTCCTCTTCTGCGGCCCCACCGATGGGCTCCGCGACCATCCGGAGATTTTCCGTCGCTGGTTCGGTAAAGTTATTCCCGTCGGCGACAATAAGTTCGCCGCGCTGAATTCTGCCGTGTTTTCGGGAGGCTCTTTCATCTACATCCCCAAGGGCGTCAAGGTAGCCCAACCCCTTCAGGCCTACTTCCGTATCAATGCGGAGAATTTTGGGCAATTCGAACGCACCCTCATCATCGCCGACGAAGGCGCTGAGGTCACGTACATGGAAGGTTGCACGGCTCCTAAATTCGAGACCGCCACGCTGCACTCGGCCGTCGTCGAACTTGTCGCGCTCAAAGGCGCGAAGATCCAATATATCACCGTCCAGAACTGGTCGGCCAACGTCTTCAACCTGGTCACCAAACGCGGCGTCGCCGAAGAAGGCGCCGAAGTTCGCTGGATTGATTGCAATATTGGCTCCCGCCTGACCATGAAATACCCGGGCGTCGTGTTGCGCGGCAAAGGCGCCCGCGGAGAAGTCCTTTCCATCGCCTTGGCGAATGACGGCCAACACCAAGATACCGGTGCCAAGATGATCCATGCGGCCGATGACACGACTTCGAACATCATCGCCAAATCGATCTCGGTCGGCACCGGACGCTCCACCTACCGGGGCCTCGTGCACATTCCTAAGACTCTTAAGAATTGCCGTAACAACACCGAATGCGACGCCCTGCTCATCAATGAGCATAGCCGGACCGACACCTATCCCGCGATTTCCGTACGCGGCCAAAAGAACTCCGTCCAACATGAAGCCAGCGTCTCCAAGGTTTCCGCCGAGCAGATCTTCTACATGATGCAGCGCGGGCTATCCGAAGGCGAAGCGATGTCGCTCGCGGTGAACGGCTTCGTTAACGATCTCGTGAAGGAATTCCCCATGGAATATTCCGTGGAGCTCAAACGCCTGATCGAACTGCAAATGGAAGGATCGGTCGGTTAAATGGATACCCTGACGTCACCCGCCTTGACCGGCATCCTGGACAGCGCCTTGCAATCGGCCGACACCGCGGAGTTCCGCGCGCAGGACTGGTTTGCAATCTTGCGCCAACAAGGCTGGCACACGTTTCAATCGCTGCCGATGCCGAAGCGAGACGACGAAAAATGGCGTTTCTCGGACACGCGAACGCTTTCGCTCTCCGGTTACGCCTTAGCGCCGGCCCCTTCCGACGCCGAAGCCGCAAAGCTCTTCGCGCGCTCCCAGTTTATCTCCCGACCCGCCGGACTGATGGTACACGTCGACGGGCATTGCATCCACAAGCCGGCACTCGCCCCGGAACTCACCGCTCAGGGCGTAATCTTCGAGCCGCTCACGGATGCCCTCCGGCATCATCCGGCGTTACTGAAACAATACCTCCTCAAACATAAGGCCGGCCTCGGCGGAGATAAATTCCTCGCACTGCACCAAGCCTGGTTGCGCGCGGGCTACCTTTTGCACATTCCCAAAGGAGTCACCGTCACCCAACCTTTTGTTTCGATCCATTGGACGCTGGCCGAAGGTGCCGCCGTCTTCCCGCATGCGCTCGTCATCGCGGACGAACTCGCTCAGGCTACCATCCACGATTTTCATCTGAGCGCCCGGCCCGCGACCCGCGCCTTAGCCATCTCAGCCTGCGACATCCATGCGGGCAGCGGAGCTAAAGTCCATCGACTTGCCGTCCAAGGCTGGAGCTCGGCGACGCAATCCTTCCAAATCGATAACACCTGTGGAGGTCGCGACTCGCTCATCTCTTCCGTCCATGCCGCCGTCGGCTCACGCCGGGCACGGCTTGAAAATATCGTCCGCATCGATGGCCCGGGTGCCGATGTCCGCCTCTGCGGCATCAGCGTGGCGACGGGCGAACAGGAATTCGACCAACGCACCCTGCAGATTCATTCGGCAGGCAAAGCCAAGTCCGATCTCTTGTTCAAGAACGCGCTGCTCGATAAATCTCGTACGATCTTCTCTGGCTTGATCAAAGTCGCCCCTGATGCACAACAGACCGACGCCTACCAGACCAATCGCAACCTCCTGCTTTCGACCGAAGCCGAAGCCGATTCCTTACCCGGATTGGAAATCTTAGCCAATGATGTCAAATGCTCGCACGGGGCGACGACCGGCCAAGTGAATCCAGATGAACTATTTTATCTACGCGCCCGGGGCATCCCCCTGGCCGTCGCCCAAGAGCTCCTGGCGCAAGGCTTCCTTGAAGAAGTCTTGGCCAGGGTCGAAAACGAAGAAGCCGCCGCGACCGTGCGCGAAATGCTCCGCGTGAAGTTCCACCAAATCTAAAAATATGAGCGAAGACACCACCGGCCAACGCCACACCCCCAGCCCGCATGACCGCACCTTGAAACGCGATGTCAGCGTGACGGTTATCCCCGCTGGCGACCCAGCCGTCTTGCCAGCCGGCACCAAAGTCACCATCACCCATCGACTCGGTGGTAATTTCACCGTCGTCTGCGACACGGGCATGTTCCGCATCAAAGGAAGCGATGCGGATTGCCTCGGTGAAGATGTCCCGACCGATGCCAGCGAATCCGAAGGCAAAACCGACGCCTACGGTTCGGTCGGCACCGCCGAGCATCCTGGCCATACCGGCAAACCAGCCGACGAAGCCGTGTGGGATCAGCTGAAGAAAGTTTTTGATCCCGAAATACCCGTCAATATCGTCGACCTCGGCTTGGTCTATTCACTTAAAGTCGAACCGCTTGAAAACTCAACGGACCGTCACAGCGTCACGGTAGCCATGACCTTGACCGCACCGGGTTGCGGCATGGGACCAGTCATTGCCGAAGATGCGCGCAATCGGGTCCTGACCGTACCTGGCGTCAATCAAGCCAGAGTGGATATCGTCTGGGACCCGCCATGGACGCAGACGATGATTTCCGAAGACGGTAAGATGCAGCTTGGGTTGATCTAAGCGGCGCGCATACGCACAGTTAATCAGTTGAACCGTTGGCCGGTTGGCCAGAGGAGAGGCATTCACACCAAGGGAGACCGGAAACCGGAATATTAGACTGGGGGTATGATCACCAGGACGGGCACGTCGTAGCCGTGCCCCTACCCGCGGCCACCCTTCGGCGGCCGTTCACAACCCCGATACTCGATATTCCATACTCTATACTCTGAGCATAACGCCGCTCCCCGCTTGCACTTGGACATCTTTTCCCAACCCTGCGGAAACCCCCCTTCTATCCCCAAGGTCAACCTCCCATGGCTTCCTCCACCGCCCACCTCCTTTCCCTCCTGGGTGCCGCCCTGCTGACGGCCGCTCCGGCCGCCCGCGCCGCCGACACCCTGCCCGAGGACGTACGCTTCCAGACCGAGACACTGCTCACTGGTCTGCCGCAGCCGATGCACCTCGAAATTGCGCCCGATGGCCGCATCTGGTTCAACGAATACCTGGGTGCGCTCAAAATCTATGATCCCAAAACCAAGCGCGTCACCCTCGTGGCAGAGATGGAAATTTTTAAGACGCTCGAGAACGGTTTCCTCGCCTTCGCCCTCGACCCGAAGTTCACGGAGAACCATTGGATTTATTTCCTGTATTCGCCCGTCGGCTTTGAAGGCCAGTATTTATCGCGTTTCGAAATCAAAGCCGACAAAGTCGTCGCCGGTAGCGAGAAGGTCATCCTGAAATATGAAGAGCAGCGCCTGCAGTGTTGCCACCACGGAGCCACGATCAAATTCGGCCCCGACGGCTGCTTGTATTTCACCGCGGGCGACAATACCAGCCCCTTCGGCGACAGCAAAGGCTACGCGCCGCTCGACCAGCGCCCGGGCATGGAACCGTGGGACGGCCAACGCACTTCCGCCAACACCAACACCCTCGTCGGTAAGGTGAACCGTATCCGCGTCAACGCCGACGCGACGTATAGCATCCCCGAAGGCAACCTCTTTAAGCCTGGTACAGCCAAGACCCGCCCAGAGATCTTCGCGATGGGCACGCGCAATCCTTGGCGCATGAACATCGACCCCAAGACCGGCTACGTTTACTGGGGCGAAGTCGGTCCGGACGCACGCGTTGACGGCCCGCGTGGTTCACGTGGCTATGACGAGATCAACCAGGCCAAGAAGGCCGGCAACTACGGCTACCCGCTCTTCGTCGGCAATAATTCCCCTTACGCAGAATATGACTACGCGACCGAGAAGGTCGGCCCGCTCTTCGACCCGAAGGCTCCGCTAAACAAGAGTCGCAACAACACGGGACTGGTCGAGCTTCCCCCAGCCGTCCCGGCCTTCCTCTATTGGCCCTACGTGGTCTCGGAGCAGTGGCCCGAACTCGGCGAAGGCGGCCGCACCGCGTGCGCGGGACCAGTCTTCTACTGGCAGGAATCTTTCGAGAAAACCGATGGCTTCCCGAAACATTTCGATCGCTCCCTGCTCTTCTGGGATTGGCAACGCCCGTTCATCAAGTGGGCACACCTGGACGCCAACTCCGACCTCGCCGGACTCGAATCCTTCGCCCCCACGACCTTCGTGACCGCGAACACCGACGATCAGCGGAAGAAACAGCAAATGCTCATCGACAATGGGGCGACGATCATCCGTCGTCCGGTCGACGCAACGTTCGGCCCTGACGGCTGCCTCTATCTACTCGATTACGGCGAAACCTGGGGCGCCAATCCGGACTCCGCCCTCCTCAAGATTTCTTACGTGCGCGGCAATCTCCAGCCGATTGCTAAACTCAGCGTTTCCACCCCGGCGGGCCCAGCTCCGCTCATGACCACGCTCTCCGCAAAGGGGTCGCGCGATCTTGATGGCGGCAAACTTAGTTACGCTTGGAAACTTCAGCCCGGTGACAAGACACTCGGTGAAGGCGAAGAACTCGCCGTTTCTCTTGAGACCGTTGGCAACTTCAAGATCGAACTCACCGTCTCCGATGGTCAAGGCGGCTCCGCGAGGCGCTCCCTGCCCATCGTGGTCGGCAACACCGTTCCCGCAGTCCGATTCCTCACACCGCAGGATGGCGACTTTTTCGCACCCGGCAAACCGCTCAGTTATAAGGTCACCGTGCAAGATGCCGAAGACGGCTCCTCGGACGCGAAGCCTGCAGACTTCATGGCGCGTACGGTGTTGACGTCCGACATGCTCCCTGCCGACGGCAAGGCTGTCGCGGTCGACCCAGGCCTCTCGCTCATGCGCCAGAGCGATTGCTTCAACTGCCACGCCATGGAAACCCCGCTGGTTGGTCCCGCGTTCGTGGCCATCGCCGATAAATACCGCAAGCAGGCTGGAGCGGACGAACTCCTGAACAAAAAGGTCCGACTCGGCGGCAGCGGCGTCTGGGGCCAGATCCCGATGCTCGCCCACCCGCAGCACACCGAAGATGAGGTGGCCATCATGTTGCGTTGGATGCTCGCGCTCGAAAAGGGCAAAGGCGGCCCAACGCTCGCTCGTGGACTCGAAGGACAACTGACCGCAGTTAAAGGCGCTAAGATTGGAACCCTTCTGCTTGAAGCAAGCTACACCGACAACGGAGCAGGCACCGCGGGTCCGCTTACGGGCAAGGCTTCTGTCGCTCTGCGTCACCCGCGCATCGAAGCTGAGTCCGGCGAAGTCACGGGCGCCAAAAAGAATGCCAAATCCGTTGGCTCTACGGCCCACGGTCATACCATTCGTTTTACGAATCTAAATCTCACGACGACCAAGAGCGTCACACTCAGTGCCTCAGCCGGGGGCGGCAGTAAAGGTACCAAGGTTGAAATCCGGCTCGATGCCCCGACGGGTCCACTGGTCAGCACGGTAGACATTAAATTCACGGGCGACTGGAATAAATTCGAGGAGAATAAAGCCCCGCTTACAAGCGCGCCTGGACATCATGACGTCTTCCTGGTCTTCGTAAATCCAGGGAAAAGCGGGCTGATGAATCTCGACTGGGTGCAATTTAATCAATAATTTTCCCGAAGCTTAATGACCCAGCTATGCGCCCTCTCCTCTCCCTCACCCTTTCCGCTTTGCTCTTAACCGGACAAGCCATCGCTGCCACGTTCGACCTTCCATCCCTGCAACAGGCACGGGTCATGAAGGCCGCGGCAGCTGCCCTGGAAGCCAAGCCCGTGAGCATCACATCGTCGCCGGCTAAACTCAGCGAAGGCGGTCCTAACGACTTCTATTCGAACGGCGATTACTGGTGGCCGGATGCTTCCAAGCCAAACGGCTTACCTTACATCCGCCGCGACGGAGCGACTAATCCAGAAAACTTCTCCCAACATCGCTTGGCCATGAAAGTGCTCCGGGATAACGTGGCCGCCTTGGCCGCCGCCTACAAACTGACGAAAGAAGAAAAGTATGCAGCTAAGGCGATGGAGTTCCTGGACGTCTTCTTGCTCGATCCGAAAACGCGCATGAACCCAAATCTTAATTTTGCGCAAGCCGTCCCAGGTGTCAGTCCGGGTCGCGGCATCGGCGTAATCGACACACTCCACTTGATTGAAATTCCTCCGGCCATCCGCGCCCTCAACGGCTCGCAAGCGCTCACGGCAGCAAAACAAACGGCCCTCGTGGCTTGGTTTCAGGAGCTCGGGACCTGGATGCAAACCAGCAAGAACGGCAAAGAAGAAGCTGCCGCCAAGAATAACCATGCCGTGGCCTTCTACCTGCAGCTGGCCGTTTACGCTGATTTTACGCATGACCAAACGGCCCTGGCAGAATGCCGCCGTCAATATAAGGAAATCTTCCTGCCCAAGCAGATGGCGGCAGACGGCAGCTTCCCACTCGAGCTCGCCCGCACCAAACCCTACGGTTATTCTATCTTCCAACTTGATAATATCACGACGCTTTGCGTCGTGCTTTCGAACTCCGGAGAAAGCCTCTGGGATTTTAAATTGGCCGACGGACGCACCATCGGACGTGGAGCTGAATACCTCACCCCTTATATCCGCGATAAGTCCAAGTGGCCGCTCAAGCCAGACATCCAAGCCTGGGAAGGTTGGCCCGCCCGTCCTATTTACCTCCTCTTCAACGGGCTGGCTTTAAATAAACCCGAATACCTTGAGCTATGGAAGACCCTGGACGAAGAGCCCACGGACCCTGAAGTGCAACGCAATCGGGCGATCACTCAGCCTTTACTTTGGTGCAAGTAGGCCCGGCCGCACCTCCGAGTTTGGCTTTACCGACGGCGTCGAGGACGTCAGTCTAACTTCCTTACGCCTTTTGCCACGTGTCTGATCCAGAAACGAAGCCCCTCGATCCTTACGATCCTGAAGTCATCGCCCGTTCTAATCGCGCCATCTTGATCGGATTGCAAAGACCTGGCGAGACGGCCGCCGAGGCCCAGTGCCTTTTAGATGAATTGCATGAGCTCGTTGGCAATGTGGGCGTGGAAATCCGGGGCTCCCTCATCGCCAAGATCCGCGAAGAAAACCCGCGCACGCTGGTCGGCTCCGGTAAACTGGAAGAAATCGCCGCCTTGGCACGAGCCCAAGAATGTGGGCTGATTATTTTTGACGACGAACTCACGCCGGCGCAGCAGCGCAACTGGGAGAAAGATGCCAAGCTCCGCGCCATCGACCGGCAGGAGATCATCCTCGATATCTTCATCACCCGCGCAAAGACCCGCGAAGCCGTGCTCCAGGTCGAGCTCGCCGCCTTGCAGCAGATGCTGCCGCGCCTGAAGCGCCTGTGGTCCCACTTGGACCGCCAGCGCGGCGGCGGCACGATGCAGCGCGACGCCGGCGAGACGCAGCTGGAAATGGACCAGCGCAAGATTCGCGATAAGATTGCTAAGGTCCGCCGCGACCTCGCAGAGGTCGTCGCCCAGCGCGCTACGCAACGTAAGCAACGTAAACGCGTCCCTCTCCCGACCTTCTCGATTGTCGGCTAC
>CAINMU010000004.1 GCA_903850885.1 uncultured Opitutia bacterium
GTATTGCGTCCGCCACGCCACGGAAGTCGCACCGCAAGAGATTGTCGAGGCCGTTCAAGAATGGCAGCAAGCCCGGAACAATGCCTGAGCTCCCCGCCGGCATCGAGCGCATCGCCAAGACCGTCGCCGGCCAGTACGCCCTGCTCCTGCTCCTTGATGGTTATCCCTACATCGAAATGACTGCCCGCAAACACGCCGATTACTTGTCCGACCTTGGGATGTGGAAGCGTAAAACGCACCCATCCCTGGCCCGATCACAAGTCCGCTTTTTCACACTTGCCCCTTCGGGTGAGATAAAGGAACTTACTTTCAACCGATGACAAACCGCGACTCCATCAAGCGCCTTGTGGAAAACATCACGGGCTCCTTAGCCACCGTCCAGCATATCGCCGGACGTTATGAACAGCACGACGCCGACATCACTACGCTGTCGGATTTAAACCGCTCGGCTATCACTGAGCTTCAGGTCTTCACGGATCACATCGAGACCGCTGATGAGGCCGCCGCGGTGAAGCCGCTTCATGACCGGGTGCACGTCATCGTCGTTCAGTTGCGCGTCCTACGCAACACGCTCGAGCTGATGGAGAACGCCGCCGAAGCCGCGTTAGAAGATGTCCGCCGTATTTCCGCCAGCGTTGAGGAAGCCGTCCCCGAAGACGACGCCCTATAATTTCCACCACAACCCAATAACATACCACACCACTACCATGCGTATCCCACCCGACATCATCCAACACCGCGTCCTCTACGACGGCATCCAAGCGCTCAACTACAGTGGCTCCAAAGAGCTGCTCAAGTCCCCGGCCCACTATCAAGCCTACCTTAACCAGGAGCGCGAGGAAACCAAGGCCCTCCGCATGGGCTCGCTCATCCACTGCGCCGTGCTCCAGCCCGAACTGCTTAACGAGAAGTTTATCACCGCCCCTATTTGCGATAAACGCACCAAGGAAGGTAAGGCCGCCTTTGCCGAGTTTGAGTCTAGCCTCAAGCCTGGTCAGACCGTTGTGTCCGCCGAGGAGTCCTGTGAGTGCCATATCATCGCCTCCGCTGCCAAGCACGCCCTCGACCGTATGGGCGTAGAGTTCGAGATGACCGAGTTCATGTTCACAACCGATCACTGCGGCGTTCAACTCAAGTGCGCCATCGACGGCATCGGTACCGACGGCTACCTCTACGACCTGAAGACAACCGAGGACGCGTCCCCTGCTGGAATCCTTAAGTCTATCCGGGCTTACCGCTACAACCTCCAAGCCTACTTCTACCGCCTTTGCTTCGAGACAGCCTTCGAGCGCCGACTGCTGGGCTTCCGCTTCCTCTTCATCGAGAAGACCCCGCCCTATGCCACCGCCGTCGTGGAGATTGGGCCCGAGCTGATGTCCTATGCCTGCTCCGACTTCGAGAAGGCGCTGCAATCCTACCGTGAGTGCACGACCCTTAACGAGTGGCCAGCCTACGGTGACGCCGTCCAGGTCATCGACATTAAGGGACCGTCGACCTCCACCGCCATTACCTTTGCTTAATACCAACATGAACACCGAAAACAATAACGACCGCCCCGCCCTCACGTCCATCTCCACCAACGGCACCTACAAGCTGAAGCTCATCAAGCCGAAGTTTGAGAAGGTCAAGGTCTGGGAGGACGGCACCTGCTCCGCCCGCCTCTTCTTCGTCGACCACAATGGCTTTTGCCTGTCGAAGAACTTCTCCACCAAATACGGCAAAGCGCTCGCCATGCTCGTCGGCAAGTTCTCTGGCAAGTTCACTGAAGAGATCAGACTCGACGCTACGGCTGCCGAGTATCTCCAATACCTTGAGCCTGCCTGCGGCCAGACCATTCACGTTGGCGTGGAGTGCGAAGCAAATGGTGAATACGACCGCTTCTGAATTTCCATAACTTCTAAAATCAAAATTCGTTAATCTTTATTCGATATTCAAAAAACAGGGTCTTCTATTGTAGATTAACTCGCAGTCGTAAAAATAGGTAATAAATTTTTTCGGAAGAATTCTTTAAGCTATCAAAGAGATGAACCAACCTTAATCCTGAGATTTGCAAATAGCGATATGAAC
>CAINMU010000005.1 GCA_903850885.1 uncultured Opitutia bacterium
CCGGGGGTTCGAATCCCTTCCTCTCCGCCAGGACACTTTCATTAACCCCAAACAAAAGAGTCACGATGTCCTCCTTTAAATGCAGCCCCGTGAAATTCCTTCGGTTCCTCGGCCTGCAGGCGGCCATGACGGTCGCCTTGTTCGCCGCCGATAAAGCACGGCAAAAGGCAGCCGAATATCAAAGCAAGGGATACAACGTCCTATTCATCGCCGTCGACGACATGAACGACTGGGTGGGCTGCATGGGCGGCAATCCGCAGGCCATCACCCCCAACATGGACCGACTGGCTAAGGAAAAAGGGGTCGTCCTGAACAAGGCCTATTGCCCCTCCACGGTCTGCTGCCCGAGCCGTTCGGCCATCCTGACCGGCAAGCAGCCGGCATCGACTGGCGTCTACGGCAATCGGCAGAATCTGAAGAACGCCCCGAAGGCGAAGGATGTCGTAACGCTGCCGGAATACTTCGCCAAGCATGGCTATCACACTCTCTCCACGGGGAAAGTCTTCCATAAGCACCCGACCGCGAAAGGGATGGACGAGGGACAGTGGGCATTCAAAGAATTCGTGGACGCTGGCGGCAACAACGGCGGCATGCTCTGGTCAGAATCTCCCGCCGCCCTGAAGGAATCGGCAAGCGAGAAGGCCACGAAAGAAAAAGGTGAGGAATTCCGGTGGGGGGCGGTCGCCGCTCCCATCGAACAGACCAAAGATTATGTCTCCAGCAAATGGGCCGCCGATCAACTCAAGCGCGACTTCGACGGCAAGCCGTTTTTCCTGGCCCTCGGTATCTCCAAGCCACATTTGCCCTGGGAAGTCCCGCAGCAGTTTTTCGACCTCTATCCCTTGGATAAATTCAAGACCGTCGAGATCTTCCGCGACGACTTGAAGGACATCACGAACAAGGCGGGCAAGGAGCTGTTCTCGGCTGATCCGCGCTTCCTGGCCGCCGACAAGGCGAACATGCACAAGCAGGCCCAGCGCGCCTACCTCGCGAACATCAGTTACGCCGACCACTGCCTCGGCGTCGTCTTCGACGCCCTGGCCAAGAGCAAATACGCCGACAATACCATCATCATGGTCTGGGGCGACCATGGCTGGCACCTCAGCGAGAAACTCAAGTACGGCAAGACCGACCTCTGGGAAGAGTCGGACCGGGTTCCCTTCATCGTGAGCGTGCCGGGCGTGACCAAGCCGGGGCTGAAGAGCGAGGCGGTGGTCAACCTGCTCGACATGTACCCGACGCTGATCGAGCTGTGCGGGCTACCCGCCAACCCCGAGAACGAGGGGCGCAGTTTCGCGCCCGTGCTGAAGGATCCGACCCTGGCTTGGAACCACCCCACGCTGACGACTTACAACTGCGGGAACCATTCCGTCACGGACGGACGATATCGCTTCACGTATTACGGCGCGAAAGGCGGCGCCGAGGAACTCTACGACCATTCGACCGACCCGCTCGAGCACCGGAATCTGGCCGCCCAGCCGGAATATATCCAGCCGGAATATAAGGAGATCGTCGAGCGACTGCGCCTCTTAATGCCGAAGCACAATGAACCGGATTCGCCGGTCAATAATCTGAGCCCCGAAGAGAAGAAGGAGATAGCGAAAGGTGCGCGGAAGGGGAAAAAGGCGGAGGCTGATGCCGTCAAATAAAGAAGCCGCGTCGGACGTCGGCGAAGGCTCCGCTCGATTCCAAACGCTTTCGCCCCTTGCTTGGGGCTCCGTGCGCTTCGCTCCCGCCCTCTGCCTGCTCCTGCTCTCCGCACTCGGACTTCGCGCCGCGGATCACCCGAACATTCTCTTCATCCTCGGCGACAACTGGCGCTACCCTAACGCCGGCGTCTTCGGCGATCCGCACGCGCGCACACCCGCCTTCGATCGCGTCGCCAAGGAAGGCGTGCTCTTCACGCACACGTTCAACCCCGCGCCATCCTGTTCGCCGTGTCGCTCGAGCCTACTCACGGGTCGCGCAATTCATGAACTCGGCGAACGCGCCTCGCTCTGGAGCGGCTTCCCACAGGACACCCCGGTGGTCACGCAGCTGCTCCGCGACGCGGGCTACGCGATCGGCTACCAAGGCAAACCTTGGGCGCCGGGTAATGCCGAGGCCTCGGGTTGGAAAGAAAATCCGGTCGGGCCGAAGTTCGCGGAGCTCGACACCTTTTTAAAGACACGCCGCTCGGGTCAGCCATTCTTCTTCTGGCTCGGCAACACCGACACAGCCACGAAAGCCGGTAAGCGACCCTATCTCGATGACGCCAAGCAGGCCGGCATCGATCCAGCTAAGCTGCCGATCCCGCTAGAGCTGCCCGATTGCGAAGAGGTCCGACTCGATCTGCTCAACTATTACGGCGGCATCATCCGCATGGACCGCGAAGCGGCCGCCGCGCTCGCCGTGCTCGAGGCCTCCGGCGAAATCGAGCGTACGCTAATTGTTTATTGTTCCGACAACGGCTGGCAGATGCCCCGCGGCCTGGGGAATTGCTACGACCAAGGATCCCGCGTCCCTCTCGCGATTCGGTGGGGCAAGGAAGCCAAGGCTGGCCTGAAGGTCGATGCGTTCGTCAACCTCGGCGATCTCGCCCCGACGTTCCTCGAAGCCGCCGGCCTGACGCCACCCAAGGAGATGACAATGCGCAGCTTAATGGGCCTGCTGCGCGGCGGGTCAGCGACGAATCGCGACGCGGTCTTCATCGAGCGCGAACGCCACGCCGACGTCCGCCACGGCCACTTGAGCTACCCGATGCGCGCGGTCCGCACCCGCGACTTCCTTTACATCCGCAACGTCCGCCCGGATCGCTGGCCCGCCGGCGATCCAGATAATCTCTTCCTCCACGGCCGTCCCTTCGGTGACGTCGACACCATCGCGACTAAGGACTTTCTGCTGGCGCACCAGAACGACGACCTCGGCCGACCGTTCTTCGCCCGTATCTTCGGCCAGCGTCCACTCGAAGAACTCTACGACCTCCGCCAGGATCCACATCAACTGACCAACGTCGCGGCCGACCCGGCCTACGCGACCGACCTCGCCGCCCACCGGGCCCGCGTCGACGCCTGGATGCGCGACACCCACGACCCTCGCCTTGATCTGACTTATGACGCCTGGGATAAATTCCCTTACTACGGTAAAGCACCGAAGTGAGGAGGAAGGGATGGGATGACATCGCAACCGCTGTATCCAGGTAGGGGCAGCACCGCGTGCTGCCCTAGCTGCTCCTGCCTTAGGTAGGGCCGCGATGGCCATCACGTCCGTTCGCCGACGGACATAAGACATCATCGAGCCTAGCTAAGGCCTAATCTAAAGGTGACAGGTGACGGCCATCGGGGCATCGGGCATCGGCGTTTCAACCACCGACCGCCGGCTTCGGGTTCCCGCGCTGAATCCCTTCCTCTCCTCCAGGACACTTTACTCAGACTAAACTATCGTGTGGCCCGGACGGTACCTGGAACTGTCGTACCCGTGGCGCCTTGCACGACCATCGGCTTACCGATGGTGAGTTCATCGGCGTCAGGCGGCGGATTGCCGCCGCTCCGCAACCATTCGACCATCTTAGATTGTCCACCCGAAGCGGCCACGCAGCGGGCAAAGATCGGCTGCGGCTCGACTTCGGTGGAGAACAAATAAAGCCGGGGTCCATGGCCGGATTTCGCCCCCGCGAACGCATTGACCAGTTCATCTTCCCAATGCTTCTCGGCGGGCTTCCGGTCGTCGGTCGGCAGACGAGAGCGGACGCTGTCACAGTAGATGATCGTGGCGTCACGCGTCGAATAGCTGGCGGACTTATCGCCCTTCGGGCTGCGATATTGGGTCACGCCGTCTTGAAAGTCGGAGAAGATAACCAAGCCGTCGTAAGCGCGCTCATTGCGCATGATATCAATCCACGCCCCCACGCAACCCGTCTTGAAATTATCATCATATTGTTTAAAGATACGCTTACCGTTAGCGGTGAGCTTTTCCGGGTCAGTGGTCTTGGCTGGGGGCGCGCCGGTCCGTCCGGTCGTGCCTTTGTAGCGAGAACCGCCGATGATGATATCGTCCTTCACATTGGTCCAAACTCCGGAATACATGAAGATATCCGCCGTGGGAAACTGCTTACGGATCTCGGATTCCACTCGATCAAGATAACGGGCCATCGATTTCGAGGCGTCCATAAAGACCGCGACTTTAGTCGCGACGATATGGGCGCCCATCACAGGCTTACCGACGAAATTACGCGTGCCGCCGACGCCCAGGCCCTTCCCGGAACCAATGCCGCCGCCCGAACCTCCGCCAAAGCCCTTCGAGGATGTGCCCGAAAGTTTAGAAGATAAGGCATCAGGCATCACCGCACTCACCCGCAAATCAGGTAAGGCGATTTTGGCTTCGGTGCTCTTGGTGGTAATACGAGCGACTTTTTTCGCGTGCGTCTTTTCTTTCTTCGCCTGCAAGTTGTGTTCGACGATCTTGGCCCTTTCGCCGGCAGCCCCGCCGCCCGCGCCAGTGGCGATGTATACAGCCTGACTGGCCGCTTTATCCGTAAATGCCGAGATTACCCAAAGGAAGGCGACAATCAGCAGGAAGAAATGGATCGCGACGGAAATGATCAACCCCCGGCTGCTGATTACTCGGGTCAGCCAATAGCGTAAAGTCCCGGCCACGCCCAGTTTCCGCAATGGGGGGCGGGCGGGCTCGTCCGTCGGGCGGGCTCGTAACAGGCTATTTTCTTCGACACTCATCGCGGAGTAATCGACTTTTGCAGGGGGGCCAAAACCCTCAATCTCCATAGCCAGTCGATGCCAAACCGTCACCTGCCCGTAACTTATGAAGCGTTAACTTTGCCTTTTCTTTAAATTATCCGCTAATCCGTTGGCACGATCGAATCGCACGCGGAGACCAAACCATCGAGACTAAATAACGGCGCGCGGACTAACGGCCGAAGCCGCTCTTTTACCCTCTGGCCGTTATCTCAATCTTGACGGTCCGCCGCATCGTTCGGATTTGGCTCCACGATTACGACTTGGCAGTTCCATCCCAATTCTTTGAGGACGCGCTGCAATGCTGCCAACGTCGCGTAATCGGGCGCGGTCGCCGCGACATAGGTGTCATTCCCCGGACAAGCGCCGTCGTAGAAATCAATCGATCCGACTTCGCTGACGTCAGCGAGGCTTACCTGAACTCCTTGTTCGTCAAGCGCATCAAAGAGCCCCTGCAAATAGGGCACGGCCTGAGCGCCTGGACAGCTCTGACGATACCAGTCGAGCTCGTGCTCTTCTTCCCGCTCTCGCCGCTCTGAGGCACGCTCCTCGTCCCATTCCTCCCGGGCGGCTTCAAGTCTCTCCTTAAAATCTGCTTTCGATTCGTCGTCCTCCTGCTCGTGCTCCGATTCGTCAAAGGATTCATCATCGTCATCTTCGAACTTCGGAACCTCATCATATTTCGTGCCATTCAGGCAGAGCTCAAAATAGCCTGCCCCTTCAATCCAGAAGGCATTCAGAACCTGGGTACCCTTTTTTCTCTTTTTGCCCGACACGTCGGGCAGCTGTTTACCGTCCGTCGCCGCTTTCGTCTCCGCCACTCGCTTGCACCAGTCATCGGCGAAGAGGGCGAGGCCGCCCAGGGTGATGTTCTTCAGGAATTCGCGACGGTTGTAACTCATAGTAGAATAATTCTACTATTTTAGCCCGGTTTGTCTAGGGGGCCACCTGTCATAGTCTGACATAGGGGTCTTCCGGATCTGCCGCCCCCCGAAGAAGGGTAAAATATTACCAGCCTACCGCCCGGCCTTCGTGTGAGCGCGGGTCATGGGCGCCGAGGAAGGGGCCGCCGGCCTCAGGCTGGCCTACCGCTTGAGTCGAACCGATGAATTCAACTTCGTTAAGTACATGCCCTCGCCGGCGGAGGTCTGCCTTCATCGCTTCCGGCATAGCCTTCTCGATGCGAAGTTCATCGGGACTCCACTGCTGATGGAAACGTGGACGGGCCAAAGCCTGCGCCGGGGTATCACCTTCATCCAAGATATGCAGGATCGATAGTAACGTCTGTGAAATAATTGTTGGGCCGCCGGCCGCGCCGATGGCCAAGATCGGACGCTGCCCTTCGAAGACGATCGTAGGCGACATACTGGAGAGCGGCCGCTTACCTGGCGCCGGCAGATTGGCCTCGGCTCCGACCAGACCAAAGGCGTTGGGCGCGCCAGGCTCAGCGGCGAAATCGTCCATTTCATTATTCAACACGACACCCATCCCTGGCACGACGACCTTGGAGCCGTAGGAAGTATTGATGGTCGAAGTGCACGCGACCCAATTGCCCGCCGCATCGGCCGACGAAAAATGCGTGGTGTGCTTTTCAAAAACATGCTCATCCGCCTGCGGCGGGGTGCCGTGATCTTTGACCGGCGTGACCTTGGTGACATCAATCTTAGCAGCGAGCGACCGGCCGTATTCTTTGTCCACCAGCCCGCGTGGCACCTTGGTGAACGCGGGATCGCCCAACCAGAACGCCCGATCGGCGAAGGCGAGCTTCATAGCCTCGGCGACAGTATGCGTAAAATCCTCTGGTTTCCCCGCACCCTTGGCCTCGAGAATATTTAAGATCTGGGCGACGTGCACGCCTCCGGAGCTGGGCGGAGGCATGCCGACGATGCGGTGCCCATGATAAGTCGTCTCCAGCGGGGTCCGGCGCTTAATCGCATACGCCGCGAAATCTGCCTCCGTGACGAGTCCGCCGTTCGCCCGCATCCATTGCGCGACGGCTTGCGCAAACTCGCCGCGATAAAACCAATCTGGTCCACCAGCACCGAGCGCGCGCAACGCTTTCGCCAAGTTGGGCTGCTTGTGCATTTCGCCTTCTTGCAGTGGCGTCCCATCAGCATGCAGGAATATGGCGCGGGAGGACGGGAACTTGGCGAGATCGCCGGCGACGCTCGCCAACCGCGATGCATAAGCGCGTGGCACCGGAAAGCCCTGCTCGGCGATCTTTGCCGCCGCTTCGCAATGGTAACTCCACGGTAATTTTCCGTAACGCGTCACGGCCTCGTAGAAGACGGCCACCTGCCCTGGCACCGCCACCGCAAGGGCGCCCGTGCGGCTGAGTTCTGGTACGGCATGACCGTTGCGCACAAACATATCGGCGGTCGCGGCCGCGGGGGCGGTCTCCCTCCCGTCGAGGGCGACGATTTCACCATCTGGCCGGCGGATCAGCATGAAACATCCGCCGCCGATACCGGAATTATGACTATCGACGACGCCCAGCATCAAGCCTGTCACCACGGCCGCGTCAACCGCGTTGCCACCCTGCCGCATTGCCTCGACCCCGGCCTCGCTTGCCAGGTGATGCACCGCGGCGACCATGCCTTGGCGGTATTCTTCTCCGTGCGCCGTAATCGTCGCAAGGAATAGCCATAGTCCAGCGGTAAAGGATTTTGGCTTCATGCTTGGTTACTAAGCAAAAAACCTCCGGACGTTCAGGCAATGATTTCTTTGATGATCCGCGTGGGCTCGACGCCGGTCAGACGCTGGTCCAAGCCCTGGTAGCGGAAGGTCAGTTTTTCGTGATCAAGCCCGAGCTGATGGAAGAGTGTGGCATGCACGTCGCGAACCTCGACAGGATTTTCGGCGATGTTGTATCCGGTCTCATCCGTGGCGCCATATTGTACGCCAGGCTTAAGGCCTCCTCCGGCCATCCAGATTGTGAACGCATCCTTATGGTGGTCACGCCCGCAGCCTTCCGCGCTCTCGTTGCCTTGCAACATTGGCGTGCGACCGAACTCGCCGGCACAGACCACTAACGTCTGGTCGAGCAACCCGCGTTGCTTAAGGTCGCGGATCAATCCCGCCAACGCCTGATCCACCGTCTTGCAACTGGCCCGTAAGCGTCGATTCTGGCTCGCATGGCTGTCCCAATCGGCATTGAAGAGTTCGACGAAGCGGACGCCGGACTCCACCAAGCGGCGGGCATATAAGCACTGCCGCGCGAAATCTCCTTCGCCGTAAAGTTTTTTGACCGACTCCGGCTCGCTCTTCAAATCCATCAGGCCGGGGACGCTCGACTGCATCCGGAAGGCCATTTCGTATTGGCTGATCTTGGTTAGGATTTCTGGATCGCGGAGTTCGCCGTGTTTTTCCTGATTAAGCGCGTTAACGCCATCCAGCACGCGTCGCCGACGCGCGGCATCGACCCCGGTCGGATTATTTAGAAATAAAACCGGTTCGCCGCTGCTCCGGAATTCGACGCCTTGATGCACGCTGGGCAAGAAACCACTACCCCACAGGTTCGAGCCAGCTCCCGGCGAATTGCCCGTCAGGAAGACGACATAGCTTGGCAGGTCGTGGTTCTCGCTGCCCAGACCGTAATCAGCCCATGAACCCAAGCCTGGATAACCAGGACGGTTCTGACCCGTATGAAAAAGCAGTTGAGCCGGAGCGTGATTGAACTCCTTGGTGTGCATCGAACGGATGAACGTCAGGTCGTCGGCCACGCCGGCGAGGTTAGGTAGCAATTCGCTCATCCATGCGCCCGACTGGCCGCGTTGCTTAAATTCGTAAGGCGTCCCCAGGAGCTTTGGATGACCGCGCAAGAAACTGAAGCGCTTGCCTTCGAAAAAGGACAACGGGGCGGGCTGCCGGTCGAGTTTTTGCAGGGCCGGCTTGTAATCATATAAATCGAGCTGGGAGGGCGCACCTACGAGATGGACGAAGATCACGCTCTTCGCCTTCGGCGTGAAGTGCGGGCGCGGCGGCGTAGCGGCCAGCAGACGGCTGAAGGCCGTGGCGCCCAAGCCAAAACCAAGTCCGCCAAGAAAGGCACGTCGATGAAGAGGGGTAATCATGTCAGGTCTCAGCCGCGGTGGATGGTTTCGTAAAGGTTGAGGATTGTCGTGGCGACATCGACGAACCCTTCGGCTTCCTTGCCCGAGGCTTTGACCGCGGCATCAAAAACTTTCCGAAGCTGCTGCTGCTCGGATGCCGTTGGCTTTCGCGCCAACGCGGTGCGGAAAGCTTGCGCGATGCGTTGGTCGACAGTCCCAGTGAATTCTCCGCTCATCCGTTGCGCGAAAGCGGCGGCCATTTCGACGTAAGCCTTATCATTGAGCAAGGCGAGCGCCTGCAAAGGCGTGCTGCTCCGCCCACGACGCAGACTGCAGGTGGCGCGATCGGGAGCGTCAAAAATCGAGAACGAAGGATAATGCGCCGTCCGTCGCCATATGGTATAGATGCCGCGCCGGAACTGATCTCCGTCCGTAGATAATCTATATTTATTCAGCGAAGCCCCAGCGGTCGGTCTCCAAAAACCTTCTGGCTGCCAAGGGAAGACCGGCGGGCCACCCATCTTCGCATTCAGGAGTCCGCTGATGGCTAAGGCGTTATCCCGGATGGTCTCCGCGTCGAGTCGCTGCCCTGGGTGGCGCCAAAGCCAAACATCAGCGGGGTCGCGCACATCAGCACCCTCTCTGACGGCCGCACTCTGTCGATAAGTCGCCGACAGAACCATGCGGCGGATGGCTTGCTTCATCGACCAATGGTCTTCGGAGACAAAAGTGACCGCCAACCAATCAAGGAGTTCGGGGTGACTCGGCGGCGCACCCTGCGTGCCGAATTCTTCCAAGGTGGAGACGATGCCACGGCCGAACAATTCAGCCCAGAGGCGATTGACGGTAACGCGAGCCGTCAGCGGCTGCTCGGGCTGCACCAGCCATTGCGCCAGTCCGAGCCGATTCACCGGCGCCTGAGCCGGCCATGCGGGTAGCACCGACGGGACGCCTCCCGAAACTTTTTCGCCGTTGGTCAGGAAGTCTCCACGCTTGGCGACATAAGTCGGACGTGGCTCGGACATTTCTTGCATGACACGCGTGCTGGCCGGCTGAACACGGAGCAATAAGGCATGACTGGCGGCCACGGGTGCCCAGAGGGTTTGAATCTCTTTGTCCGTCCGGAATGCACCCTTCACGACCGTCTGATAGGTATCGAAAGTACGTTCGGATGGATCTAACTCCAACTCGGCTTGCGTCGCCTCAGGCAGCAGGGCAAACCTCTTGGCATTAGCCATAAGGGCTACCCACTTCGGCTCCAGGACCGTAAGCAAGGCAGCTTCTTTCTTTTTATAAGCCTGCTCAAGAACTTCATATCGCTTCTTCGTCACATCATCCATCGGCAAACTGACCGTGGGCCCGATCGGCACCATGGCGGACATCCCCATCTTCGAGCCCAGTTGTCGGCTCTCGATTGGCGTCTGGTTGAATAGCGCGAAGACCCGGTAATATTCCACGATCGAAATCGGGTCATACTTATGGTTGTGGCATTGAGCGCAGCCCAACGTCGTACCGAGCCAGACGGCTCCGAGGGTATTCACGCGGTCGACGACCTGTTTATAGTGGTCTTCGATCGGATCCGTCCCCGCTTCGATGTTGAGCGTCGTATTCCGCTGGAAGCCGGTCGCGATTTTTTGCGCGAGCGTCGGGGACGGCAGTAAGTCGCCGGCGAGTTGCTCGACCGTGAAGCGATCGAATGGCATATCTTTATTAAGCGCGTCGATCACCCAGTCGCGCCAGGGCCAAAGGGAGCGCTCCGCGTCGCGCTGGTAACCTTCGGAGTCCGCATAGCGGGCCGCATCCAGCCATGGGCGGGCCCAGCGTTCGCCGAAACTCGGGCTCGCCAAGAACTGGTCGACCAGTCGGGCATAGTTGGCGTCGGAGGGGTCGGCCAGAAATGCGTCGACCTGCGCGACCTTAGGCGGGAGCCCCGTGAGGTCGAGCGCGACCCGGCGCAATTGCACGGCTGGATCGGCATCGGGGCCACGCGTCAATTTTTCCGCAGAAAGTTTGGCGTCGATGAAGGCATCGATGGCATTGCGGGCGCCCTTACCGCTCTGTGCCGGCACCTTGGGTAAGCGAGGCGCGACATAGGCCCAGTGCGGGGTAGGCCGCCAACCATCGTCCGGCCACACCGCGCCCTCGGCGACCCATTGCTTAAGCATTGCGATTTGGCCAGGCGTCAAGGCATTGCCCTTAGGTGGCATCCGCCGTTTCTTATCGGTGGCGGTGATGACGTGGATCAACAACGACTCGCCGGTGGCTCCAGGCGTCAGGATCGCCTCACCACTATCTCCCGGCCGATGAGCGCCGAAATAAGATGCCAGCACGACGCCGCCTTTCTTCTCTTCGGCGCTATGACAGTCGAGACAGCGATCCTCGAAGATAGGTTTGATTTCTTTGGCGAAATCTACGGCTGCCCACGTCGAAAGCCGGGCAAACAACGCCAACAGAAGAATGGCATGACGGGGTAGCACGCGGGGAAGCTCTATTTGTCGCATCCAACCGAGGGATTGCAAGACGTCAGCCCCGATTCCCTTAACCAAGGGCCGTCGTCAGCAAAGGCGGGAGTGTAGTTCCGTCTTCCGGCCCCTTAGGTTTCGGCGGATTTACACCAGTCTACCCATACGCGTCGCATCAAGGCTTCGAAACCTCGGGCAAATTTAACCCCATCGCAAAGCGGCGAGCCGGCCACGGCCTCACGCATGCCTGCCCGCAGTTTCGCGAGATGCGGTAGATCGCCGGCAAGCTTCGCGGCGATATCGACATACGCTTCTGGCGTTAAGGCAATCGTCTCGGTCAAGCCAGCGGCCGAAAGATGCGTCAACGAATGACGGCTGGCAAAACGCTCGCCCGGGCAGGTAATCACGGGTACGCTCATCCAAATGGCCTCGCAAGTGGTCAACCCTCCGTTGTAAGCCAAAGGGTCAAGCGCGACATCAATTTTTCCATAAGCGGCAAGAACTTCAGACTGAGAGGCCCAGCCCTCGATAATGATCCGATCCTCCGAAATTCCGTGGGAAGCAAAGCTGGCAAGATAATGGGCCTTGATCTTCGCAGACTCGAAGCCGCGATTCTTGAGCATGAGTTTTGCGTTCGGGACGCGCTGGAGAATCTTAGCCCAAAGTGCGATCGTCTGTGGACCGGTTTTGGCTAAGATATTAAAACTACCGAAAGTGATGAAGCCGTTCGTGGCGGCCGGCAATGAACTCACCTCAGGGGCCTCGGCGGGAGGATCGAAACAAATATACCCATGTGGCATCCGCAGGATTTTTTCGGCGTAACCCGCTTCGGCTCCCGGCGGGACTTCATGGGAGTCAGCCAGCAAATAGTCTATGGCTGGCACCCCAGTCGTCCCCACATAATCCATCCATGTGATTTGCAACGGCGCCGCACGGCACGCAAAGACCTCCAGTCGATTCCCCGGCGTCCATCCGGCGAGGTCGAACAAGATATCAACCTCATCCTCGCGAACTATCCGGCTTAATTCGTCCGCCGTCATGGCGGCAACTTCACGCCAGCGGGCCGAAGCGGCTTCAAGTCGACGCGTCATGGCATCAGGCATCAAGGTGTCACTATAGCAGATGACCTCGAAGGCTTCGGTTGAAATGTTTTCGAGAAGCCTAACCAGGAAATGCCCTACCGGATGAAAACAGAAATTCGGCGAAACAAACCCCACCCGGAGGCGACGAGAAGGGGCCCGGTTGTTGGGGAAGCCGGACTTGGGCGATGATTCAGACGTGAAGGAGGCGCCGATAGCACGATGCGTCACTAGTAGTTCTCGCTGTGACAGTCCTTCCTGATACTGTGACGCAATCAGAAGGTTAGCCTGTATGACCTGCCGAGAGTCTGGCGTGAGCTTGCCCTCGAGAGTATGGCGGTAACTTCGGATGGCCTCATCAACTCGTCCGGAATCCTTCCATAGTCCCGCAAGGTTATTTTGCGCCCAAGCAAAATGCGGACTGAGCGCCAAGGCGCGCAGGAGGCACTGTTCCGCTTCGTCCCATCTGTTCATCTTTAGGAGTAAGCCGCCAAGGTCATTGAGCGCCCTAAGATGCGAGGAGTCCAATGCGATGGCCCGCTGGTAAACCTCGACGGCCTGATTACTTTCGCCGCCATCCCTAAGGACAGTAGCGAGATTATAGCTGAGGTCGGCCCGGGCTGGCGCCAAGCCTACGGCTTGATGAGCGAAACTCGAAGCTTCAGCAAACTGCCGGTGCCGACCCAGTTCGACGCCCAGGTTACTCAAAGCTTCCGCATAATTCGGCATCAGCTCGACCGCCTTTCGGTAATGTCCGATCGCCTCCGCCCGTCGGCCTTTACCGGCCAAGATGATCCCAAGATTGTTGTGGGCCGAAGCTGCATCTGGAAAACGTTCTATCTCTGCTTGAAAAGCCGCCGCCGCTTCGTCCCGACGATCCAATGCCAACAGCGCATAACCGAGATTAAACCGATAATTCGGAGATTCTGGATTAACTTGAATTGCTCGATTAATCCGCTCGATGGCCGTTTCAAACTGCTGGTTTTGCGAGGCGATCACACCCAGAAGATGCCACGCGTCGGGATGGTTCGGCTCAACGGCAAGGACTTGCCGATAAATTGATTCCGCCGCCGCCGACCGGCCGGCGTGGTGATGGCCTAACGCCATCTCCATTGCCTGTGCCAGGGTGACTTCCATCCTTGAGTCTTAGTGAACGGCTCCAAGCCATCGCAATCCCGAACATCTCCATCGCAGGGCTAATGCCCGCACGGACATGCGTGCAGGCGCACTTATACGCACCTTCCCGCGATCATTAAGCCGTCTATTTCTTGGGCTTTGCGCCCTTATTACCCTTACCGCCGCCGCCACGTTGTTCTTTGGCGTTAGGGTCAAAAGCCGGATTAGGCTGATCGGCCAGAAAAGCGCCGGTGTCCTTCTGCCAGGCGACCAGGAGTTTCTTGAGCTCTTCGACTTTGGCTGGCTCCGCCTTGGCCAGATCATGCGCTTCGCTCGGGTCTTTCTTTACGTTATATAACTCGAAAGTCGGACCAGCGAATTTTTCGATCAGCTTGTAATCGCCAGCGCGGAGCAAACTCATCGGTTCGCCTTTGCCGATGTAGCACGGAAAGTGCCAATAGATAGCCGGGCGATTGAGCGCTGCGCCAGTGGTAACCTGCTTGAAGAGGCTGATGCCGTCCATGGGCTGATCCTTCGGTAACGGCACGTGCAGCGCCTCGTGGATGGTGGCTGCGAAGTCCATGCTCAACACCGGCTCGTCGTAGGTCTTGCCGGCAGGAATGACACCAGGCCAACGGATTGCGCCGGGGACGCGAAGTCCGCCTTCATAAAGGAGCCCCTTGCTGCCACGGAGAGGATTGACGACGTACGGCAGGCCGCCGTTGTCGGACGTGAAGATGACGAGCGTATCGTTATCGAGGTTGAGACGCTTGAGCGTCGCCATGATGCGGCCGACGCTGACGTCCGCGGCCTCGCAGGTCGCGGCATATTCGGGCGTGATGCCCTTATCGAGGCCGGCGGGAATCTTCTTCTTATACTTGGCGAGCAACTCCGGCTTCGGGTCGAACGGCTCGTGCACAGAGTGGTCAGGGAAATAGAGGAAGAAAGGCTTGTCCTTATTTTTCTCGATCCAGGCGACGGCGTCGTCGCAGAGTGCGTCAGAGAGGTATTTGCCCTTTTCGTTGCGGTAGGCGTCTTTTTCGAAATCGAAATCGTCCGGACGATGGTAGATATCAAAGCCCTGACCGGTCGGATTGCCAGGGGTGCCGTTCCGGCCGCGGCCAAGATTCCACATTCCGATGAGCGCCGTAGCGTAGCCCTTGGCCTTAAGCGATTCGGCGATCGTGACGGTCTTATCCGGGATCTCATCATTACCCTTTGTGGACATCACCTTCATGTGCGCCTGGCCCGGGGCGTAGCGGTCGTCGACGACCGTATAGACGCCATGACGCGACGTGTATTGTCCCGTGAGGAGACATGCGCGGGTCGGCGCGCAATTCGGGGCGCTCGCGTAGCACTGCGAGAAGATCGCACCTTCGCGCGCAAGCTTATCGATGTTCGGCGTCTCGATGTATTTGTTGCCGACGAAGCCAGGATCTCGCCAGCCCATGTCGTCGATAAGAATCAGGACCACGTTCGGCTGTTTGGCCGGCACGAGGGCTGCACAGCCCAAAGCGATGAAGAGCAGGGACAGGCGTCTCATGGTTCAAAAATCAGGCGTTCTTCGCTTTTACTTCGTACGCATGGGCGATCATGCCGTGCTTGGCTTCCTTGGTCTCGTCCTTCGGCAGGAACGAGCGGACGTATTCCACTTTCACGTTCGCAGGCGTGACGCTGACACGCATGTAGCCGGCGCTCGGCAACTTCTTGCCGGAGGCATAGCGATCTTCGTTATAGGCGATGTAGCCGTGGTCCGAAGGCATCGGCAATTCCTGATAGATGATCCCGTCCTTCTCCTGCTGACAGTAGAGGTGGTCGTGACCTTGGAAAAAGATGCTGACCTTGTGCTTCACCATCAGCTGATGGATCGGCATTTCCCAGCCGGGTCGCTTTTCCTTGAAAGTACCTTCGCCTTTCTTGCCCTGACCGCCCCACTCGTAGAGATCGGCTTCATCGACGCCGCCGCGGCCGGAGCCAAGGACGTGGTGGGCGAAAACGAACTTATGCTTCGCCTTACTCGTCTCGAGGGTGTGCTTAAGCCATTTATACTGGGCATCGCCGATCGTGATGGCCCACCAGTCGCGGTTCTTCTTGTCGTCACCGCCCTTTTCGCCGCCCCCGCCCTTGCCGGCCTTGCCACCAAAGCCGCTGTCGACCAACGCCGGCGAGTGCCAATAATTATCCAGTAAGATGAAGAGCGCATCTCCCCACGTCCAGGAACAGTAACTCTTGAGCGCGCCGATGTCTTTGACCGGCTCGACGTGGCCTGTATAGATGCCTTCGTTGCCAGGGATAGGGTAAAGCTGATTGCGCGCCTTCTGGACGCCGACGGCGACGTCGTGGCGCTCGTCCTTCTGCGAGAAGTTGAAGAAGGAGGCTTGTTCGTGGTTGCCGTTCATCAGGAAGACCTGGCCGACCGAACCGACGAGGCCGAGGAACGGCCGCTGCAAAAGGTATGGGATGGCGCAATTGGCATCCGAAATTGTCCGCACTTTCTCGATGGAAAAATCGTCGCCGATGCAGATATGGAAGTCAGGCTTATCAGCCGCCGCGGTGACGAGCGTCCGCGCGTAGAGGTCCGGATGGCTCGACTGCGGCCGCTCTGGGTGAGAGTCGCCTTGGATCGTGAAGACGAAGGAAGAGCCCGGGGTGCGCTGCGTCGCAAAGCGGGCCTCGGCGCGCTGCGCGAAACTACCGGCTCCGGGCTTGCGATGGTTCAATCGGTAAAAATATTCCGTGTTCGGAGCCAGGCCATCGATCACGATTTCCGTAGCTTTGCCGGCGGCGAGTAACGTCACCGCCGTTTTCTTCACGTACTTGCCCTTCGCCGTCCCGATTTCGAGAAAAGCTTCGGTTGCCTCTTTGGGCACTAAACTCGCCGTGATGGCTTTGTCTGTGGCACGCCCGAAGATCAGTGAGACCTTCGCGAATTCGGCCAGTGACTCCGGCAACACGTACTCCCCTTGGAACGAAGGTCCACGGGCTTTCGACGAATCGTCTCCGCCGCCCTTGCCCCCTTTACCGCCTTTACCCTTCTTCTCCTGCGCCGAAAGCGGCGAAGACAAAAGCGTCCAGCCGAACGTCGCCGCCATGAGGCCGAGAAACTCGCGCCGCACGAGACCGGAAAATTCTGCAACGGGTCGGTAGAACGGATTAAGTCGTTCGCCTTTTATTTCAGAAGATGACTCGGGCAGACTCATAGGGGTAAGGTTAAAGATGAAACCCCACGGCACAAAGACAAGTTTCACGCATCGTGATTTTGGCCGTTTTATTTGCTTAATCTCATCTTAAGATTAGCCAGATGCGGGGCGGTTTCGCCATCGTATCGGTTTTATTTTAGCAACGAGCATGCCCGAATTAAGCCGCAAGCTTTACCCACGCTTTACTAACCGCTCGAAAACCGTTTTTAGCTTAATCGCTTCAGTTCACCCGTGCTATCGCCAAACTGAACGTCGCGGATGTCCATGCGGTTTAACATGCTGACCCAGAGATTATTAATCGGTGTCTCCTTCTGGTACACAATATGCCGACCTTGCCGAATGGTACCGCAACCCCGACCCGCAAGCAAGACGGGCAAGTCATCGTGATTATGTCGGTCGCCATCGCCGTTACCGCTGCCGTAGACAATCATTGAATGGTCCAGCAGGTTGCCATCCCCTTCCTTCACCGATTTCAACCGAGTCAGGAAATACGCCAGGTGGGTCGAGTGGAATTTATTGATATCCTGGATCTTCGACAGCTTCGCGGCATCGTTGCCGTGGTGCGAAAGGTTGTGGTGCCCTTCGCGGACATTGATGAAGGGGTATGATCGGTTGCTACCTTCGTTCGCGAAGACAAACGAACAGATGCGGGTGGTGTCCGTTTGGAACGCCAACACGACCAAGTCCGCCAGGAGCTTAAGGTGCTCAGCATAGCTTTCTGGAATACCTTTTGGCATACGGGCACCGGGCGGAAGCTGGGGCTTGCCCATCGTCCCTGATTTCTGGATGCGCAATTCAAGCTCCCGTACCGCCGTAAAATATTCATCGAGCTTACGCTGGTCTTGGACACCCAGCCGGATGTTAAGTTCTCGGAAGTCATCACGCACCGCATCGAGTACGCTCTTTCGCTGCGTCTCTCGCTGGGCACGCTCGATGGTCGTACCGGAGCCGAAAAGCCGCTCAAAGATTAAGGCAGGATTCACCTCTTTGGGCATCGGCTGCGAAGCGGAACGCCAAGAAAGATTAGATTCGTAGATGCAGCTGTAACCCGAGTCGCAACCGCCCGCAAGTTTACTGGCGTCGGCACCGATTTCCAAAGAAGCTAAGCGGGTGCGATCGCCCATGCGCGAAGCGGCCAGCTGGTCGGCCGAGATGCCCACGCGGATATTCGCGCCGTCGGTCTTCCGTGGCTGCGCTCCAGTCAGATAGGCGCTCATCGCTCGAGCGTGGTCGCCGCCGCCGTCACCATGGGAACGTGCCTTATCGGAGGTCAATCCGGTCAGGATCGAAAAGTCGTTCTTCAAGTCAGCCAAGGGCTCAAGAATCGGAGGTAGCTTAGAGGGCAGTACGCCATCGGAGGTGGCAGACCGATTGACGCGCCAGCCGTCCATGTTCACGCCGTTCGGCACATAAATATAGGCCATGCGATTAGGCGCGGCCTTGGCTACCGGGGTATTTCCAGCTGCCCAGCTCGTCTGCATCCCCATCGCCTCAAGCCACGGTAAAGCCATGGCAACGCCCATGCCCTTGAGGATGGTACGGCGCTTTATCTGCTGGTCTGATTTCATGGGGCTATTTCTTCTTAATGGTTTCTGACCCGTTTTCAACCTGTGATGTTCCCCGTCGGAGGCGGAAAGGATCGCTGAGCACGACGCCTAAGACCAAGGCCGAGATGTGATTTCCGCCTTTGGTCGTGGCTTCAGCGATGCGATCCAAGGCGGGCTCATCATAAAACTCCAGTCCGCGGCCCAAGCCGTAAGTCAGGAGCTTAGCCGAAAGATTGCGGACGTAGCGGGCCTGATCGTCCTTCAAGATGGCCTTCAGCTGCGTGGCCCCCTTGAAAGTACGACCGTCGGGCAACTTTCCAGAGGTGTCGATCGGTCCGCCATCGTCCACGGTGCGGCTTTGCCCGATCGCATCGAATTTTTCGAAGGCGAACCCGATGGCGTCCATCCGGGTATGGCACGACGCACAGGTCGGATCGGCGCGGTGCTGCTCCATCCGTTGGCGCAGCGTGCCCGCCAGTTTATGCTGCGATTCGAGCGAGGCGACCGCGGGCGGCGCGGGCGGCGGCGGCGAACCAAGAATCTGCTCCAGGATCCACTTACCACGTTTGACCGGCGAGGTGCGATCCGGGTTAGAAGTCGCCGTCAAGATGCTCGCCTGCGTCAGGACGCCGCCGCGTTCGCCTACTGGAAGCTGAACGCGCAAGAATTCTCCCTGATCGCGACCGCGACCGAACGGGGCATCTTTGATCTTATACAAAGTCGCGAGGGAGCGATTAACGTAAGTGAAATCAGCATCGATGATATCTAAGATATTGCGATCGTCGCGGACGATCTCGGTCAAGAAAAGTTCCGTCTCGCGCACCATCGACGCTCGCAGGTTTTCGTTGAACAGCGGGAACTGCGACGTGTCCGGAGAGACGGTCGCAAGCCGGCGAACCTGGAGCCATTGCAGGCCAAAGCCGGTCACGAAGTATTGCGAGCGCGGATCGCGCAACATGCGCTTGGTCTGCGCCTCAAGGGCGCCGCTTAATTTCTTATTGGCCGCGAGGGCAAATAACTCTTCGTCTGGGAGCGAACCCCAGAGGAAATAACTGAGCCGGGAGGCCAGAGCGAATTCGCCCACGGGATGGGCGTCTTTGGCCGTCGGTTGCTCATCCTGCTCCGCCCGGAAGATGAATTTCGGCGAGGCGAGGACGACGGCGATCATCGCGCGCGCGCCGGCCTCCCAGGAGCCACCGGCTTTTTCGGCCTCGTTAAAAATGCGCTCATACCGCTGCGTTTCGGCGACGGTGGCCGGACGACGGAAGGCCCGGCTGACAAACCAATTGACGATGAACTGTGCCCTGGCCGCCGCCGGCTTGCCTTCGACCAAGGCACTTAGGCGGCGCTGCAGATCCGTCCGCGTATCGAGCGGCCCAAGCAGCCGCAAACGTAAGCCAGATAAGGTCCGCGTCGCTGTCGCCGGCTTTTCGGGAGCATTCAACCACGTCAACGTGAAGTTATGTTTTCCTTGTTTGACCGTGGCCTTAACTTCGGCCGTTTCAGATTTTACCGCGGTCTTGAAGCTATAAACTCCGACCTCGGCGCCATCGATCAGAAAAGAAACTTTGGGCGGCGGATCGCCGGCACTCCCGGTCGCGCGCAAACGCACAGAGATCAAGTAGTCCCCGTCGCGCGGGACCTCCATGGCTCCCGACATCGAAGCCGTGGGGTTGAAATACCGTTGCTGTTGGACGTTCTTTCCCCGCGGAAGCATGTCCACCATCGCGAAGCCCGTGCCATCAGGTTCATTAGGGCCCGTCGGCATCGCCTTGCCGGCGACTAAATCTGCCGCGGCGATGTATCGTTCGAGGTGGACGGGAGAAAATGATAGCACGTCACCGATATTATCGAAGCCATAGCCGGTATCGTCCGCCGGGAAATCCATCGAGAAATTTCCCTCCACCAGACAGAGGTCTCGAATAGTATTATTATATTCCGGGCGGTTTAGCCGCCGGATCGTCACCGAACCGGGGTCGACCTTCGTCCGGAGTTGCGCGCGATAAACCAGGCCGTGCACCTCGCGCTGCAGTTGCTCGATTTCGGCGAGCGAGGGCCGGACCTTTTTCTTGGCCGGTGGCATTTCGCCGACCGTGACTTGATTGAGCACTTCGCGCCAAAGTCGCTGCTGCGAGAACATCCGGCTGTCGTCCTTGATCTCTTCGAAATTGATTTCCCCCTTGGCCAAGTCATTCCCATGACATTCATAACAATACTTATCCAGGAAGGGTTTGACGCCTTTTTGAAAGTCCTGCCCGTAGACCAAGCTACTCCCAAGCACCCACGCCGCCAGCCAACCCAGCTGGAGAGCGGGGCGCCATCGGGGGGCTTGGGACGGGCGTAACATAGCAAACTAAAGACAGAACGGGAGGGGGAAGGTTGCAATCACCTGAGGTCAATTTATCTAAAAAAGCTAAATCT
This sequence comes from uncultured Opitutia bacterium, assembly GCA_903850885.1. Taxonomy (GTDB): domain Bacteria; phylum Verrucomicrobiota; class Verrucomicrobiia; order Opitutales; family UBA953; genus UBA953. The sequence goes on from CAINMU010000005.1 coordinate 20,608, forward strand.
GGATTTTATTATGTAAGTCGTTGATTAATAGTATTTTAAAATTTAATTTATCAAAATCCCAACTCATGTAGCCCCTTTCTCGCCTCTTCCGAACTGATTTCGGCTCACTTCCCTTCATTTAAACTACCATTAGCCCCATTAAAGCCCAGAATGGACAAGAAGATACGAAACCAAACACTGGGTTTGGTGTTCTAAACAATACCACCCCTCCCCCTTCCTCATGCCCCTCTCTCATAGACAGCCCATTCTTAGCCTGATCGCAGGAATTACCTTTTTAAGCGCGGCCAATACCCTCCAGGCCATCGACCTCGATGGGCTGGTAAAAAATTCCCCGTTTGGAGAATCAAAAGGTAGCGCCGTCGCCAATGCCAAGCCCGGCACCCTCGAATTCCGGGGAATGTATGCGGATAATGGCGTCACTTATTTCAGCATTTATAATTCTGTTACCAAACAATCCAACTGGGTGCCCCAAGGGGAGGCTCAAGGCGGATCCATTCCGTTTTCGGTCAAAAGTTATGATCCGGACAATGAATCCGTCGAGATCGATAACGGCGGCCAAGCAATCAGCCTGCAATTACACCAAGCCACGGTGGTCCCTTACTCCGGCGCATCAGCGGCCGTGGCGGCCGCAGCTCCGGCCGGCGGCGCCGCCGTTGCAGGAGCTTTAAACAACGGCCAACCACCCTCCGCCGAGCAGATTCAGGCCTTTAGGGACGAGATGCGCCGTCGCTTTGGCGATCGCGGTCAAGGTGGTCCAGGCGGCGAAGTGGTGGCCGCGCCTGTCGCCAAATCCTCGAAGGCCTCCAAGGCCGAAGCAGCGGCGGCAACGCCTAAGGTTAAGACTTCTAAAAATAAACAGTAATCTTCTTATCCATTTTTCATGAATACTCCTAAGACGCCCGCCGTGCGCCACCTGCGCAAAGGCTTTACTCTGCTCGAAATCCTCATCGCCGTCGCCATCGTCGGCATGCTGGTCGGCCTTGCGGTCACGAACACCGACAAAATCTTGGGTCAAAGCCAAGAGGGTGTGGCCAAATTATTCGTCAACGAATCGCTGAAGACCTCCTTGGTGCGTTACCGCATCGACATGGGCGACTATCCTTCAAGCGATGAAGGCATCAAATCGTTGATCGTTGCGCCCGAAGGCAAGGCCGATCGCTGGCGCGGCCCTTACATGGAAGCCAAAGGCGGCCGCAATCCCGTCGACCCTTGGAACGAAGAGTATCAATACCGCTACCCCGGTGCGCATAACACCGAAAGTTATGATTTGTTTTCGAAAGGCCGGGACAAACAGCCAGACACTGCGGACGATATCGGCAACTGGTGAAGGAGTCCCTTCAGTCACCCACCGGTGCGCCGGCTCGAAGCGGCTTCACCCTCCTGGAAACGCTGCTTGTGATTGGCCTGATGAGCATGCTCGCGGCCGTCCTAATCGGAGGCTCCGCGTCGCTGCTTAAAGGCACGGCGCGATCCGATCCGGAAGACGCTCTCTTGGCGTTGATGCAAAAACTTCGGCGCGATGCCGTGGAACAAGCGCAGACCATCGAGCTTATTCCCGTCAGAAAAACCGAAGGTGAAGAAGGCGCCGACTTCACTTGGGGTGAAGAGCATGAAGAGACCCTGCCGATCCAAGCTGGAGTCTCCGTCAAAATCATCGGCCCCGAAGTCGGCGGAGCTATTCTAATAGGCGGACTGGAGACCGAAAGCTCCGTCGCTCGCTTACGTTTTTATCCGGATGGCACGTGTGACCGCGTCCGGCTCGAAATTGTCCGGAGTGAAAATCGCCGGATCACGCCGATCGACCCCCTCACCTGTGCCCCGCTGCCGGCGGTAGATGCGAAATGAAGACCCGCGGCTTCACCCTCATCGAGGTCCTCGTCAGTCTCGCGATCTTCGCGCTCGCGGCAGTCGGATTAGGCTCAGCCTATTCCAACGTCTTGCTTGGGCGGATGGCTTTAAAACAAACCTCCACCGAACTGGAAGATATGGCGCGGGCCCGAGCGGCCCTCATGGAGTCGGCCAACTTCGAAGACGCCGAAGGCGGTGGCGACATTCATCTGCCGGGTAATCGCACGGCACGCTGGAAATCAAAAATTGAACCGACTTCCGTCAGCGATCTGTTTAGCGTCGTCTTGTCCGTCGAAATCCAAGCGGAAGAAAATGGCGAATATTCGCCCGAGAAGACGGAGGCCCGCCTGCTGTTACGCCCGACGTGGTCGGTGCCGGCCGATCGCACTAAGATTCGCGACGAGGCCAAGCAAAAACTCGAACGCGAACGCGGTTACACCGAGTCCAACGGTAATTCCAGTTTTGTCAGTAAAGCGACTTCACCTAAAGGCACTACCACCGCCGCCGGAGGCAAGGGCAACACGCCCCCAGGCAAGGGCACGAACAACGGCAAAGGCAGTAACAACGGTAAAGGCACGAATAACGGCGGCGGCAAAGGCAATAACAACGGTGGCGGGAAAAATGGCGGAGCTACGCCACCGCCGGCCCCAAGGGCGCAGGCGCCGCACCCAAATCTGTCCAATGAAACCCGCTTCGCCTCAGTCTCGCCGCGGTTTCACGCTCCTCGAGACCCTCGTTTCCTTGGCCCTCTTGGGCGTACTGATGGTCACGCTGAATACTTTCTTGTTCTCGATGAGCGAGCTCTGGGGCGATCGCCGAGATCAGCGGCTCTTCGATCAACACGTGAAAGCGGGCACGCGACTCTTAAGGGAGACGTTTGACGCTGCCACAATCGGACCCGGGGCGACCGGCGTGGTCATCAAGGATACGCGCTCCGGCAACGGCACGACCGAACCTCGACTGGCTTTCTTGCTCGCCGACGCCGGCCGTCTGGCCGACTGGCCCGCCACACCTCTGCCCGATGTAGATTTCTCGCTCTACGTGGAAGCCGAGAAAGGCCTCGTCCTCCAATGGCAATCGCGCCTGGAAATCGAACGCGATACCAATGACCTCCACGAAACCATCATTTCGCCGTTCGTCACTGCGATTCATTACGAATATTATGACGCGACCTTAAAGACTTGGAGCGTCGAAGACGAGCCGAAGCAAAACGACGGCAGTACGGCCTGGTTACAACCGGCGCGCGTCCATCTCGATTTCGCCCGCGGATCCCTCAAATCGACGTCGGTCATTGACATGCCCATCAAGCGTTCCGGCGCTTCACGACCATGAAGCAACGTCGTCGCGGTTCCGTCATCGTGGTGGTCTTGGTGCTGATCACCTTGGCATCCCTGCTCTTGGGGCGCTTCATGGAAGACAATTCCCTTGAGCTCTCCATGATCACCCACGAAGCCGACAAGCGTCGGCTCCGGGCTGATGCCCAATCGGAGCTGGAACTTGCCATCGCCGTCATCGCCGAGATTCGCTCCATCGACCTGAATAAGATTCATGCCGTCTCCCAGGGCTTTGAGGATCCCCACGCTTACGCCGGCTTCCCGCCCCGCGAAGGCCTTGAAGTGACTTTTGAGTTCGAGGACGAAAGTTCGAAGCTCTCTCTCAGCACGACGGACAAGAACGGGCTGATCCAGCTTCTTTACTCGCTCGGCCAAGAACAGCGCGATGCGGAACGGGTGGCGGACGCTATCGTCGCCTGGACCAGTAAAAAATATGAGTCCATCGAGGAAGAGGCGACCGATGCCGCTTACGAGCGCGCCGCCTTATCCCACCGCCCCGCCCGTCGGCCGATTCGCAACTTCGAAGAATTCCGCACCATCGGCGTGGCTAAAGAATTCTTCTTCGACGAAGAAGGTCGGCCCACCCCGCTATTCGAAGCCTTCAAGGGGTGCGTGAGCCTCTACACGTTCGACCGTTGTAATATTAATACCGCTTCCGATGCCGTCATCCTCTCCCAAGGCCTTGACGACAAGCAGTTGGCCATCATCCGCGAACGGCAAGCGACGGACAGCAAGCGGATCGTGGGGACTCCCCCTTATTTCCGCGTAACCAGCGAAGTTCGGCAGATGGTGGGCGGAAATGCCCCCCTCCAGCGTTTCGACGACGAAATTCAGATTCTTTGGGTACGCGCGACCGTCAAGGAAGGCCTCGCCCAGTGCCGGACCAGCGCCTTGGTCGCTATCCGCTCCGACATCACGTTCACCGCGCCCGTGGCCGACCCCGAAACCTCCCCCTCGATCGACATCAAAGGCAGCACGAAGGCCCCAATTATCCCAAAAACATCGGGAACCTCGACAGCCTCCGCAGGGTCGACTACATCAACGACTAAAGCAGCCGCTACCTCCACGACCACCCCCGGAGTCGAACCCCCGACATCCCTTGGCAAATCCACGCTCGGCGGCCGAGCCTCCAGCAAGACCATCAATTATCCCTTTCAAATCCTCGCCTGGAACGAAGACAACGGCCCAGCGAAAAAACCCCCGACCCCTCCGCCCCCTAAATGAGTTCATTCATCACTCGCTGGTTTTCTAACGCTCAGCCGCAAACCGCGGCGGCGCTCCTTCCGGGTAATCGTTTCTTCGTCCGCCGGATCAACGTCGAAAGCGCGACGGCGGAAGAGCAGGTAAACCTCGGGCTCGAGGCGATCTCCCCCTTCCCGCTTGAACAAATGCTTGTGGGCCACGTGCTTTCCGCCGACGGCACCCAAGCCTTGGCCTATGCCGCCCACCGACGTCGCTTCACGCCCGAAGAGAGCTTTGCTTGGCCGGACGATTGCCAAGTCATCCCCGAGTTCGTCGCCCTGTGTGGCATCCGCCCGAATGGTGCCGGCATCATCGTCCACCAGGGCGATGAACGCCTCATCGCACTGGCCTGGGGCGAAGGAGATATGCTTCCCGCCGCTATCGTCGTGGCAGAAACCGTAGATAGCGATCAGGCCTCGATTGTCCGCGAAGCGGCTGCCCGGGCCGATCTCCCCGCCGATACGGCCGTGACCGCGATTTCCGGAGCGCTTTTCGGCGAAACCATCGAAGGCCAGTTATCCCTTAAGGCCGAAGGCAACGCGCCGATGCTGATTTCCAAGAAGGCCCTCGATGCCGCTGACATTCGCGACCGCGATTTCCTGGCCCAACGCCGCAAAAAAGAAAGTACTAATATGCTGATCTGGAACGCGACCCGTCTCGGCCTGGCGACACTCGTCGTTTCTTTCATCCTCGAACTGGTTGCGATGGGCATAAGCCTGCGCAGCAATAAACTGCAGGCCAAGACCGAGAGCCAGCAGCCCCTCGTCGCCGAAATTGAAGCGGCCCAAGCCATCTCGGCCCGCATCGTCGATCTCGGGGTGAGACGCCCGCTCTCCCTCGAGATGCTCGCCTTGGCGAATGAACACCGCCCGAGTACCCTCGATTTCCAACGCATCACCTGCAAGAATAACACCCTCCTCGAAGTGGAAGCTCGTACCACGAACGCGGGCGACATCGGCATCTTCGAACGTGCCCTATCTGGGCTTCCAGAAGTCGCTTCCGCTGCCAGCCGCGATATTCGCGCCCGCGAATCATCGACGTCCTTCACCATCGCCATCACTTTCAAACCCGAAGTCCTTCGCAAATCTGCGGCCACCCCAAAACAATGAAACACCTCTTTTTCTCCCTCAAGATGCGCGAGCGCGTGATGGCACTCGCCGCCTTGGCCGTGGGCGCCTTCCTTTGGTCAACGGGCGCCTGGGCGCGCACCCGGGGCGGCTGGGATAACTGGCAGGCCCTTGAAGCTGAAGCCAAAATCCAATCCTCTTGGATGGCTAAAGAGAAAGAAATCCGAGACGCGGCGACGGCAGCCGTCCAAGGCCTTGATGCCGGTCACGGTTTTGATGAAGCTCACCTCGTCGCCGAAGCCGTTGCCGCCGCCAAAGAAGCCGGCCTGACCGCCAACACCGAAGCGCCTAAGACCCAGAAGGCCGGTCGCTTCGCCATCCACTCTCTCCAGATGAGTTGCCGCCGCGCCGACATGGCAAGCATGGTCAAGTTCTACGAGAACATCAGCGAGCGCGCACCGTATGTGGCGATCAGCCAGCTTACTTTGCAATCTGAGCGCGGTACGACCGGAACGGTGACCGCCACCCTGCGCCTGGATGCACTGGAACTGATTTCTCCCCCGACGTCCGCTCCGGCTAAATAAGCCTAGAAGCGGAAACTTGAGCTGACTTCGAAAACGGCCGCCACGATCGCGAACGCGATGAAGGCAACAAAGGAGAAGGCGGCGACCAAGACAGAGGCGGAAATAGTCTGGGAAATTGCGCCCAACCAACGATCGAGCTCGGCGCGATAAGAGCGCGAAATATCGCGCAAGCCGGGCGCGAGGTTGCCGGTCTGTTCGGCGACGGCGACCCGGTCCAAAAGAAGCCGAGGGAAATACCCCGTGCGGGCCAAGGCCTTGGAAAGGCTGTCCCCTTCCAAAACGCGGTCAGTCGCTTCGCGTAACTGTTGCCGAAGGGCACGATTAGGCGCCGTCTTTTCCGCCAGCCGTAAGGCTTCGGCGGTCGTGATACCATTCTCCAGCAAGACCGCCAAGGTGTGACAGAAATTAAGGACTGAAACCCGCATCACAAACGACCCGGCGATGGGTACGCGCAACAGCAAGCCGTCGGAAGCAATCTTACCCGCATCTGTCCGGCGCCAGCGATAGACTCCGATAACCGTGATCACCAAGAGGCCGGCGAAGATCGGCCCGGCCACGACGAAGACGTCGGCGAAGGTAATTAAGAGCTTCGTGGACAGTGGCAGCTTACCGCCCAAGGAATTAAGTAAGGTCTGCAAGCGCGGCAAAAGAAACAGGACGAAGAAAATCACGACCCCGATGGCGATGACGCAGATGAAAATCGGGTAAGCCATGGCGCCGATTAGTTTGCGGCGGAATTCTTTTTGTTCGTTGAAGTGAGAGATCAGCCGCTCCAACACGTCGCGAATATTACCAGTGGCCTCACCCGCGGAAATCAGATTGAGCGTTTGTCCGTCAAAGACCTTTGGGAAAGCTCCCATCGCCGCCGAGAGGCTTTGGCCTTCGCCTAGTTTGGCCCAGATACCGGAACAAAGCGTCCGCAGTCGGGATTTTTGCAGACGCAGTGACAGCAACCGCAATGATTCGCCGGCCGACATCCCGCTACGCACCAAGTCGGCCATGGATTCTAAAAACGGCAGACACTCGGCTTCGGTCGGCTCCTGGTCGGGCGTAAGTTTTGAGCCATCCTTGGATGCTTCTTTTGCCCGCACCGCCGCACCGGCCTCTTCCACTTTCAGAGGTCGGATATTACGTGACTGCAAGCGCCGCAAGGCCTCGCGGCGATTCGGGGCTTCGATTGTCCCCTCGGCCGCCGCTCCCTGGGCATCGCGTGCGGTATAGTTAAAGACGGCCATCGGGCTTATTCGTTCGAACTTAAGTTGCGCACGAGCTCATCGATGGTCGTGTGACCTTGGACAACCTTGATCCAGCCCGCCCGAGCCAATGGCCGCATCCCTTGGGAAATCGCTTTCTCCGTGAGTTCGCGATTACTGACGCGACTGACGATTAAATCATGCAGCGGCTTAGGGTGGAAAATTTCGAAAACCCCGACGCGGCCGCGATAGCCCGTATGGCGGCACTTACGGCAACCGACCGGTTCGCGCAGGGTCGTGACTTCTGCCAACTCTTTTTCCCCCATGCCCAAAGCTTCGAGGGCCGGCAAGAGACGCTCGCGAACGACTGGTACCGTCTTGGCACAATCGCTACAGACTCGGCGAACGAGACGTTGGGCGATGACCAGCTCGACGGCCGAGGCGACTAAGAAGGGCTCTACCCCCATGTCGACCAGACGCGTGATGGCGCCAGGTGCGTCGTTGGTGTGCAAAGTCGAGAAGACGAGGTGTCCCGTCAATGAGGCACGGATGGAAATTTCGGCAGTCTCTAAGTCGCGAATTTCTCCGACCATGATGACGTCCGGATCTTGACGCAGCGTGCTCCGCAAGGCGTTCGCGAACGTCAGGCCGATTTCGGCTTTGGTCTGCACCTGGTTCGCACCGGGCACTTCGTATTCAATCGGATCTTCAATCGTCACGATCCGGAGTTCGGGCGAATTGATTTCCTGCAAGAAGGCGTTCAACGTCGTCGACTTACCCGAACCGGTAGGGCCGGTGACGAGGATGATGCCGTGCGGATAGTCGAGCTCCTTGCGCACGGCGGACTGCTCATCGGGGTTCATGCCGATGCGGTCCATATTATAAGCCTCCTTACGTTGGTTCAGGAGACGAAGCGAAACCGATTCGGCGTAGATGGTAGGAATCGTCGAAACGCGAATATCGAGGACGTTCTTACCGTCGCGGAAATTGATTCGGCCGTCTTGCGGTAGACGACGTTCGGAAATATTCAACCGCGCCATGATCTTGAGGCGAGAGATGATGGCGTCTTGGAAGCGCGAGAGGTTATCTGGTAAAGGTACCGCGAGCAGAATGCCGTCGACGCGATAACGGATGCGCAACGCCCCTTCTTGGGGCTCAAAGTGAACGTCCGTCGCGCCTTCGGCCACGGCTTGAGAAAGGACTTCCGTGACGAAGCGGACGACGGCAGCGTCTTGGTCGGCTTCGACATCGGCGCCAGCCGCTTGTAATTCGGGAAGGTCTTCGCCTTCGTCATCCAAGCTGCCCGAACCCACGCCGTAGTTTTCGTTGATCAGCTGACTGACGCGCTCGGGCGGAGCCAGATACCACTTGGGGCGGCGGGGCGTAAAAGTCGCGACCCAATCGGCCGTGTCAGCATCCGGCGGAAGCGAGGTCACCAAGCGAAGACGGCCTTCTTCGCCGCCGGGCATGGTAACCGGTACCACTTGGGCTTCGGAAGCGATCCGGGCGGGTAAGATTTTTAAACCTTCCAGATCGATGGCTGGCTCATCCAGGACTTCGAAGCCCGTCAGCTTCGCCAATTCGGCGAGCAGTCCGGCCTCATTGAGATTAAGCGCTTGAGCCAAAAATTTAAAGCGGGCCTCTCGCGGCGTCTCCGCGAACGCGGCGCGAGCCTCGTCGGTCAGTCTTTCGGCGAGCGCCGAAGGCAGTCCGTGCCGGTCAACAGTCAGCATGTTACTTCTTTGCAGGTGCGGCTACCGGTTGACCAGGGATACGGTCGAGTACCTGACGGGCTTCAGGTCCGAGGCTCGACGCATCGACGCGATTGAGTCCGTCGATGTTATCGGCGGCCGTATTCGTCAGGACGTAAGGACGAAGGAACATCACCAGCTCCGTGCGAGTTTCGTCGCTTTGGCTTCCGCCAAATAGATCGCTCAAGAATGGAATCGGTCCGAGTCGGCTGGTCGATTTGATTTTCTGCCGGCGCTGCAAGCCGCCGAGGACGATGATTTCTCCGCTCATCGCACTGACGAAGGAATCTGTCGTGCGACGGCCGATGATCGGCTGGCTGTTACCGTCGACCATGACGTGGTCGATAATGTCTTCCACGGATTGGCTGACCTGTAATTGTACGGCTCCGTCCTTCCCGATCAGCGGTAGGACTTTTAATTGGATGCCGATATCGCGCATGGAAACCGTCGAGCTGGTCGTCAGGCCGGTCGAGCTACTGGTGTTAGCTGTCGAAGTCACCCCGGTGATGACGGGGAGAGATTCGCCGACGAAGATCGTCGCCTCTTTATTATGCGTGGTGGTGATAGCCGGGCAGGACAGGATACGCGCGTCGTTTTTAGCGGGCGTGGTGGCGAGGCCGATGATACCGGTCAAGTTGCCACTGCTGTTGATGGTCGCTTGTCCGCCGGCGAGACCCCCTAAGCTTGAACCATTGGCGCCTGCAGCCGAAAGGAACGTGCCGCCGATGCTCGTAAGCTTACCGTTTGTCACCGTCATGTTCAGTGAGGAAATCCCGCTGGTATCGCTATCGGTCAAGGTCACTTCGGCGATGACTACTTCGACGCGCACTTGAGGGAGTAAGCCGTCGACTTTGTCGATCAAGTCGCGAAGCAGGCGCAAGTCATCCTTCGTTCCGGAAACGATAATCGAGTTACTGCGAATGTCTGGTAGCACCGTCACCGTATTACTAAATTCATCGGCCCCTGCTTGGGCGGCACCAGCGGCAGAAGGAGCCGCCACCGCGACGGGAATCGCCGCGACGGGCGTAGCCGCACGGGCGCTCGGTGAGCCCTTTGTGGTCCCGCTTGCCTTGGTCGCGGCGGCGACCTGGCCAGTGACTAACTGCGTCAGCATCGTGGCGACCTGGGTTGCGTCCGAGTGGCGGAGCGCGATGACGTCGGTCTTGGTGTTGGGCGCCGAAGCGGAATCCAGGGTGTTAATGAGCTTATCAAAGAATTCATGCTGGTCGGCCGAGCCCATGAGGATGATGCGGTTCGTCCGTTCATCGGCGGTAAAGCTGGTGCCGGTGCTCAAACGGAAAGGCGCTCCACCCGTGGCGGCAGGCGTGCGCAGCAAGGCGGTCAGCTTATTGACCAAATCGGTGGCGACGGCGTTCGTCAAAGAATATGTCTTGGTGGCGATGACATCGAGCTGCGGGCGATCCAGTTGCAGCACCAAGTTTTCAACTTTCTGGAGATTAGTAATCGAGTCGGTAACGAGCAGGGCGTTATTGCGCGCGAAGTAAATTGGCGGAGAAGCGAGCGTGCTATTTAGCATGCCCGAGATTTGGAGGACCATTTCCTGCCCGCTGGCGTGTTTGAGCGTGAAAATCTTGGAAGCGATGCGGCCACTGGGCGGCATTTTGAGTGTGCTCTCCATGAGCAACGTCGGCGACTCCGCCTTGGCGACGAGGTTGGGGACGACCTTGAGGAATTTATCGCCCTGCTGGATGACCGCAATGCCGTTAAGGTTAAGCAAGGTCTCGATCGCGAGGAGGGCATCGTCGCGCGTAATCGAGGCGGGCAGCGAAAGCGTGTAGACGTTCGCGGGGAGCGCCTGTGGACGAAGCACCGACTTGCCGGTCCAGCGCTGCAAAAGCTCTAACATTTGGGCGACGGTTTCATCGCGCAGAATGACTGGCCCGACCTTATCGGAGCCTAAGAGTTCGGGAGTTGGTACCGCTGCGGCGACGGCGACGACCGCAGGGGCGGTAGTGGTAGCGGCGGCAGGGGCGGCCTGGCCAAAGAAGGTGGAGGGTAGAACGGTGCCCAATAAACATAGGCAATAAAAGGGCAGGTAAGCCCGGCGTTCACGTGGGGTTGAAATAGAGCAATTCACTGGAGGGAGGGTACAAAGGGATAACACCCAACTGGAAGAATAGTTCGATTAGTTTTAACGAATTTGACGAAATTCTTGTTATTAGCCTGATCGCTGGCCTCAGAACCGCCATAATCCTTCGCCTATGGTGAACAATTATTCACCTTTTTCTTGCATGGATGGCCGATTTACTTCAATTCAGGGTCATAAACCCAATTTCTCGTGCGCGAAGATATCCCCGAATGGCTTGGTAAGCCACCTCTCCGTGGCACTGAAAAGTGGGACGCATGGCTAGCGAAATGGCGCCAGTACGCCCGGGTTGAATTACGCGATACCGCCGCCGATGACCCAGACTTTGATTTTGGCCTGCTGACGGTAGACGAAAGGTGGCGCGTGGCCCTGCAAATCGAAGTGCGTTCACACATTACAGCTGGGCGAGCGGGCGCACCGCCCCCGATGGAGTTGGGTAAGCGGATCAGCGATCTGAATCACGCCTCCGTCGTGGCTTGGATGGTCGGCCGATCCGTCCTTTCTCCCCTGCCCGACGCCCGCGACCAACAAGTCGCCGAGTGGAGCGCGGGGCGCGAAAACCCTCGCCGCCGCCGGATCGCGCACGGGATACGCTACGGCTTCATCGCCGGCCTCGGTGGCGATGCCGCCTCCCCTTCTTGGTCGTCGCCAGATTATGTCGCAGCCTATGAAGCCGCTTGGGCGGCCGGTAATGAGTTGGCCATCGAAAATGACCCTCGCTGATAAGTTGCGGAAACACGTCGGCCGGGTAGTCTGAGTCTTTCTACAATAAATTCATGGAATCCCTTACGCCCTACCTGTTGGTCGCCGTCCTTGCCGTGGTGATCTACGTCTCTTTCTTCAAATCCACCGAACCGGCCATCGACGACAAAAATAGCGGGCTGCTGATCGATGAGCTCCGCCGCCAACTCAGCGCCGCCCAGGCCACGGCTGAAAGCGAGCGCGTCGCCAAGACCGACGCCCTATCCCGGGTGGCCGCCGCGGAAGCCGCCCGGAATGCGGCTTACCAGCAACTCACCGAAGCTCAGCAAGGCAATGAACGCGCCGTCAATCAACTCCGCGAAGACAATCGCAAAGCGCAGGCCGAAGCCGCCGTACGGCATGAACGCGATCTCGCTGAGCTCAAGGTCTCCTTTTCTAAGATGAGCACGGACGTGCTTAAAGGCATGACGCCAGACGTCACCAAGGAGGTCGCCAGCCAAGTCACGCCGCTCATCGCCCAGATCAACACCGCGCTGGGCAACTATCGCCAGACCATGGAACAAAGCCTGTCGAGCCAGGGCGATGCGCTCGCCGCTGTTCGGAATCAGATGCAGACTATCAGCGAGACCACGGCCGCCCTCGCGACCAGCACGACGGACTTCACCTCCGTGCTGAAATCTTCGCAACATCGCGGCAAGTGGGGCGAACAGACACTCCGTAATGTCGTCGAAGCCGCCGGCTTGAGCCCGCATTGCGACTTCGCCGAGCAGGTTTCGCAGGACGACTCCCGCCCTGACCTCATCGTGAAGCTCCCGGGCAATCGCTGCATCATCATCGACTCCAAGGTGCCAGAGTTTGACGTCGCACTCGCCGACCAAGCCGCGCCAAATCGCCGCGATCTGGTCGCCTCCCATGCGCTCAAGTTGAAGAAGACCATCCGTGACCTCGCCGCCAAAAACTATTCGGCGGCCATGGAAAAACAAGGCGTGACCCCGTTCGACAAAGTCGTGCTCTTCCTGCCGGCCGAATCACTCCTCAGCACCGCGCTCGAAGGTGATAACGACCTGATCATGGACGCCGGACGCGCGGGCATCCTCATCGCGACTCCGGCCACGCTCATTGGCTTCCTCGGAGCGATCAATCTCGCCTGGCAACAACACACTCAAGCGGCGAACGCGGGCAAGATCGCCGCGGAAGCGACGGAGCTCTTTGATCGGTTAGTCAAGTTTGCTGAACATTTTACCAAGGTCCGTAAAGGCCTGCTTGCCGCCTCCGAAAGCCTCGATGCCGCCATCGGCAGTTACGAGACCCGCATCCGCCCACAAGGTGAACGCGTCCGGGAACTCGGCGGGGCAGCCAGTCGCGATGAGCTGGCCGAGATTGCTCCCGTGAACGCGAACATCCGCCGCCTTGAAAATTCAGCCGAATAAGCCTGCCCTCCTGGTGGAGCCGATGAGGTTCGAACTCACGGCCTCGTCGTTGCGAACGACGCGCTCTACCAACTGAGCTACGGCCCCAGCAGCAGGGTGGAAAGATAGCCAAAAGGCCCCCTCCCGACGGTCAAGGTTAGATGCCG
>CAINMU010000006.1 GCA_903850885.1 uncultured Opitutia bacterium
CCAACGTCGCGGACGCGAGCGACTTGCTGGCTACTTTCGCCGAAGTCGCTGGGGCTCCGTTGCCGCCAGGTCGAGTGATTGACGGGCGCAGTCTGGTCTCTCAATTCAAGGGCGACACGAAATCTCCGCGCACTTGGGCCTACTGCCAGCTCAGCAATAATTATTTCGTCCGTGAGGAAGGTTGGAAACTCGATCAATCCGGCGCCCTCTACGACATGAAAGACGCGCCTTTTACGGAGAAGCTTGTACCCGCCGACAGTAAGGATGAGGCCGCCCTTGCGGCCCGGAAGCGCTTGGCGGCGGCCCTTGCCGAATTAAACCCCGCTGGAGGCATCAAGGATGCGGTCGGCGACGGTTCGGGGCGGAGCGCGAATAAGGAAGAGAAAAAGGTCAAAAAAACCAAGAAGGCCAAAGGCGAATAATTTATCATGAAAAAGATCATAACAGCCTTTGTTTTGCTGGGTACTTCCGTCTTGCTGTCAGCGGCGGAGAGCGGTGCCGATGCTTTGACGGAGAAGTCTTCCGCTTCGAAGGTCACGGCCTTGTATCAGAAGATCTTGGCCGCCGCGAAAAAGAGTCCACCCGCTCCCGGGAGCATCATTTGCATCGGCAGTTCGCAGATGCAGAACTGGAAAACCGTGTCCGCCGACCTCGAGCCCTTGACCGTTTTTAATTATGGCGTCGGCGGCAGCAAGATGTCCCATGCGGCCGAGTTATATATCACCAATCTCGTCATTCCGTTTAAGCCGCGGGCCGTGATTTTATACGAAGGCAGCAATGATATCGCCGGTAAGGCCAAGCCGGAGACCATCCTCGAAAACTTCCGGCAGCTGGAGAGCAAGTTGCATGCCGCGCTCCCGCAGGCTCGCCTCTACGTGCTCGGCTTGGTGCCCAGCCCCGGCAAGCGCTTCGAACTGATCGATGATATCCGTAAGACCAACACCTTATTGCGTCAGGAATGCGAAACGCAGACTTGGATGAAGTTCCTGGATACGACCAGTCCGTTGATCGGGGCCGACGGCGTCCCCAAGGCGGAGTGTTTTATTCCAGGCAATATCCATATGACCGCCGCAGGCTACGAAGTCTGGAAGTCCGTCATCGCTCCGGTCATCGTACCCGCCGAAAAGCGCTTCGAGCCGGCCGCGGCCGGACGCTGACATAACCGCCGTGCCTACTGGCGGAGAGGGAGGGTGGCCATCGCAAGCGACGCCCGTTGGGCGGCCCATCTCCGCGAGGACAAGCCTCGCTCCGTCGAACCCGTGGGTTCTCATCCCTCTGGCCGACTGATACGGGACTATCAGGTTTACCGTTAAGGCTAGTCTGTTGACTTCATCTAACTGGCGGAGAGGGAGGGATTGGCTCCGCTTCGCTACGGGGCGACGCCCCAATCCTAACGGATTGCCTGTTCGGCCTGCGGCCTCACCGAACCCGGGTTCTCATCCCTCCGGTGGGCTTAAATGGGCCTATCAAGCTTACCGTTAAGGCAAGTCTTTCGGCTAAGTCCTAACTGGCGGAGAGGGAGAGGGATTGGCTGGCCTTTGGCCATCGCCAGCGACGCCCGTTGGGCGGCCCATCTCCGCGAGGACAAGCCTCGCTCCGTCGAACCCTGGGTTCTCATCCCTCCCGGCCGACTGATACGGGACTAATAGACTCAACGGGTAAGGTAAGTCTGCTTGCTCGAATCTAACTGGCGGAGAGGGAGGGATTCGAACCCTCGGTACCTTGCGGTACACTGCATTTCCAATGCAGCGCGATCGACCACTCTGCCACCTCTCCTTTGCACAGTTAGAAGGTGCATCAAAGGAAGGGAGAGGGGTGG
>CAINMU010000007.1 GCA_903850885.1 uncultured Opitutia bacterium
AGTCGCTCCTTGGGTCGTTGCCGTGAACGTGATACCGCCTGATCCAGTGTTTGAGACAACGCACGAGTAAACACGACTGCCTGAGGCAGTGTCATTTGTTATCGGTCTTAGAACCCCACCGAGCGCAACGGTCCCAGAGTAAGTTGCATTTCCGGTCCCCTGATTAGTGAAATCAGCCCCTATGGTTACAGCAGAGTTTGCAAAAGTTCTTGTGCCGGTGGATTGAATAGTCCCACCGTTAATATTCAACGCAGCATTCGTTCCGCCAAAACTGTTGTTTCCGGACACAATTACCGTTCCTGCACTCAGGGTGAAGCTGCTTCCAGCGGCGAGGGCGTTACTTTGGGCTCCGATGTTCCATGTACCCGAACCACTTTTAGTAATAATTTGAGCAGCAGCGGTCGTCCAAGCATTTGTTGTACCAGCCCAAATTAGGGTTTTTCCTGCCGCGACGTCTATGGTGCTTCCGCCTACCTTAAAAGTCAGCGTGCCGGATGATGTAATTGTTGTATCCGTTGTAACGGTAATATTTCCAACCGTCGTCGTTGCAAATGTGGCCACGGCAGCAGCAGACCCGCCAAACACGACATCATTACTTGTGGCCCACGCGCCAGTAAAAGGGCCGCTAGCAGTGGTTCCCCAGTTACTGCCGGTCCAAGCTAATCCAGTTGTTCCGGCCTGGTTCCAGTAGACTGTAACAGCTTTCGCTTCTTGCGGAATCAGCGTCGCGGCGAGTACGGCGCCGGCGAGCAGTGCGGTGCGGGGCAGGGAATTCGAACTGATCAGACGCGCGGCGGCCAGGAGCCAGGTGATCGACGACGGTTTGCGCATGGCGTCGAATCTCACGATTGCCCCGAGGCTTGCACGAAAGTTCTGACGGCGGAAAGTTAAGATTATTGGTCGGCAAGGTGACGGAATTTTCCGCCCGCATGGCGGTTTCAGTTTTATTTTGTGACGGATAAGTGAAGTGCGCTGAAACGGTCACGCTCTTGCTTGGTTTTGGTTACCTTCGTTTCATCCGTGTGACATTTCCACGCGCAATGGTGTCGTTGGCATGACGATGCCAGTCACGCTTCCGACACAAAGAAGCCCGACTCAAGGAGTCGGGCTTCAGTAACGAGCTGAACGGATGCTTACGGAAGCTCTGTCCGGCCCATCAAGAACTTGTCGCACTCGCGCGCGGCCCCACGTCCTTCGTTGAAAGCCCAGACGACCAGCGACTGACCACGACGGCAATCTCCAGCCGCAAAGACGCCGGCAATGCTGGTAGTGTATTTCTCGTGTTCGGCTTTGACGTTGGTACGCGCATCGCGTTCGACGTTCAGCGCCTCCAGGACCGCTTGTTCCGGGCCCATGAAGCCCATGGCGAGTAAAACGAGTTGCGCCGGCATTACCTTTTCGGTGCCGGCTACGGGTTGGGGAACGAACTGACCTTTGTCGTTTTTGCCCCATTGGACTTGGACGGTGTGGACGGCTTTGACGTTACCCTTTTCGTCGGCTTCGAATTTAGTCGCGGTGGTGAGGTAGACACGTGGGTCGGAACCATATTTGGCGGCCGCCTCTTCCTGGCCGTAGTCCATCTTGTAAGTCTTAGGCCATTCGGGCCACGGATTATCCTTAGCCCGGGTGAGCGGGGCTTTGGGCATGATTTCGACTTGGACGACGGAGTTGCAACCATGGCGAAGGGAAGTGCCTACGCAGTCGGTGCCGGTATCGCCGCCGCCGATGATCACGACATCTTTGCCTTTGGCATCGATGAAGTTGGCGGCGGATTTGCCGTCGAGGAGGGATTTGGTATTGGCGGACAGGAAGTCCATCGCGACGTAGATGCCTTGGGCTTCGCGGCCAGGAATCGGGAGGTCGCGGGCCTTGGTGGCGCCGGTGCAGATGACGACGGCATCGAAATCTTGGCGGAGTTTTTCGACGGCGAGGTCGGTGCCGATGTTCGTGTTGCAGACGAATTTGACGCCTTCGTCTGCAAGGAGCTGGATGCGTCGAAGTACGACATCCTTCTTGTCCAACTTCATGTTGGGGATGCCATACATGAGCAGGCCGCCGGGGCGATCGGCGCGTTCAAAAACCGTGACGTTATGTCCAGCGTGGTTAAGCTGGGCAGCGGCGGAAAGGCCAGCCGGACCCGAACCGATGACGGCGACTTTCTTGCCGGAGCGTTTCGTGGGTGGCTTGGGAATGACCCAGCCGTTTTCCCAACCCTTATCGATGATCGAGACCTCGATGTTCTTGATCGTCACGGCGGGCTTGTTGATACCGAGCACGCAGGAGCCTTCGCACGGGGCAGGGCAGACGCGCCCCGTGAACTCCGGGAAGTTGTTGGTCTTATGGAGGCGTTCCAGCGCTTCGCGCCAAAGACCGCGGTAGATGAGATCGTTCCACTCAGGAATCAGGTTGTTGATCGGGCAGCCGCTGGCCATCCCACTGATGAGCTTACCCGTATGGCAGAACGGGACGCCGCAATCCATGCAACGGGCGCCTTGCTTCTGGAGTTTTTCATCCGAGTGGTGGTGGTGAATTTCCTTCCAATCTCCGATGCGGGTGAGCGCATCGCGATCGGCGGGTAGTTCGCGCTGATATTCAAAGAAGCCGGTTGGTTTTCCCATGGTTCAAAAGTTTGTAGAGGGTGTCCGTGAGGTTGCTCAGCCGCCCCCGACGCGGGCGGCGTCGCGGGCATTGATTTCGAAGGCTTCGTTCAGGGCGTCGTCACCGCTGAGGCCTTTGGCTTCGGCGGCGGCGATCGCTTGGAGGACGCGCTTGTAGTCCTTCGGCATGACTTTCACAAACTGCTTCAAGCTCGCATCCCAGTTCGCCAGGAGGCGTTTAGCCTTTTCGCTGCCCGTGAAGTTAGCGTGGCGCTGGATGAGGTCGCGGAGTTCGGCGGCATCGGCCGCTTCAGGCTTTTCGAGGCCGACCATCTGCTTGTTACAGCGAGTGGCGAAATCGCCTTTCTCATCTAAGATATAAGCAACCCCACCGCTCATGCCGGCGGCGAAATTACGGCCCGTCGTGCCGAGGACGACGACTTTACCTCCAGTCATGTATTCGCAACCGTGGTCGCCCACGCCTTCGACGACGGTGCTGACCCCGGAATTACGGACGCAGAAACGTTCGCCGGCGACACCGCGGAAGTAGGCTTCGCCGGAGGTCGCGCCATAGAGGGCGACATTGCCGAGGAGGATGTTATCTTCGGCCGCGAAGGTAGCTTTGGCATCAGGGTAGACGATGATACGTCCGCCGCTGAGGCCTTTGCCGACGTAGTCATTGGCATCGCCTTCGAGTTCGATGGTCACGCCTGGAGGCACGAAAGCACCGAGGCTCTGTCCGGCGCTCCCTTTGAACTTCAAGTGGATGGTGTCATCAGGCAGGCCCTTCCAGTGCTTCTTGGTGATTTCATTGCCGATGATGGTCCCGACCACGCGGTGGGTGTTCTTGATCTCCATCTCGATGCGCACTTTTTGGCCTTTCTCGATGGCCGGTTGGCATTGGGCCAACAGGACCGAGAGATCCAGCCCCTTGTCGAGGCCGTGGTCTTGGATTTCGGTGCAGAAGCGACCGACTTCGGGTCCGGCCTTCGGCGAATAAAGAAGCTTGGAGAGGTCGATGCCCTTGGCCTTCCAGTGATCGACGGCATGACGCGCTTCGAGGACATCCGTGCGGCCGACCATTTCGTTCAGCGTACGGAAGCCGAGAGAGGCCATGATTTCGCGCACTTCCTGGGCGATGAAGCGCATGAAATTAACGGTGTCAGCTGGGTCGCCGGTGAAGTTCTTGCGCAGCTCAGGGTCCTGGGTCGCGACGCCAACAGGGCAAGTGTTGAGGTGGCAGACGCGCATCATAATGCAACCGAGGGTCACCAGCGGGGCCGTGGCGAAGCCGAATTCTTCAGCTCCCAGCAAGGCGGCGATGACGACGTCACGGCCGGTCTTTAGTTGGCCGTCGGTTTCGACGACAATCCGGGAACGCAAGTTATTCAGCACGAGGGTCTGGTGGGTTTCGGCTAAGCCGAGTTCCCAGGGCAGACCGGCGTGCTTGATCGAAGTCTGTGGAGATGCGCCGGTTCCGCCGTCGAAACCAGAGATGAGGACGACGTCGGCGTGCGCTTTGGCGACGCCAGCGGCGATGGTGCCGACCCCGACTTCGGAAACGAGCTTAACGCTGACGCGGGCCGCCCGATTCGAGTTTTTCAAATCGTGAATCAGTTCGGACAAATCCTCGATGGAGTAGATGTCGTGGTGCGGAGGGGGAGAGATGAGACCGACCCCCGTGGTGGAGTGACGAACCTTGGCGATCCAAGGATAGACTTTGCCGCCAGGAAGCTGACCGCCTTCGCCGGGCTTAGCTCCCTGGGCCATCTTGATTTGAAGTTCACGAGCTTGCGTCAGGTAGAGACTCGTAACGCCGAAACGTCCGGATGCGACCTGCTTGATGGCCGAGTTCTTGGAGTCGCCTTGTTCGTTGGTCCAGGTGTAGCGGGCCGGATCTTCGCCGCCTTCGCCCGTGTTGGATTTGCCGCCGATGCGGTTCATCGCGATCGCGAGAGCCTCGTGGGCCTCCGACGAGATGGAGCCATAGCTCATCGCGCCCGTCTTGAAGCGTTTGAAGATATTTTCGATGGATTCGACCTCTTCGAGCGGGATGGCCTTTTGGGCTTTGAACTGAAGCAACCCGCGCAGTGTGAAAATCTGCTGCATCTGGTCGTCGACCAGTCGGGTGTAGGTCTTGAAGGTGTCGTAGTTGTTCGTGCGGACGGCCTTTTGGAGCGAGTGGATGACCTGCGGACTGAAGAGGTGGCCTTCGCCTTCGTTGCGCCATTGGTAATCGCCGCCGACCTCGAGGGTCGCCGCATGTTCCATGCTTTGAGGGAAGGCGCGGCCGTGACGTTCCAAGGCTTCTTCGGCGATGGCGTTCAGGTCGGCGCCTTCGATGCGGGTCGCCGTGCCGGTGAAGTATTTATCAACGACTTTCTGTTGCAGACCAACGCATTCGAAGATCTGGGCACCGAGGTAGCTCTGGATGGTCGAGATGCCAATCTTGGAGGCGACTTTAACGATACCCTTGGTCGCGGCCTTTACGTAATTCTTGCAAGCCGTGTAGTGGTCGACGCCGACGAGCAGACCTTGATGAATCATGTCGTCGAGGGTTTCGAAGGCCAAGTAAGGATTGATGCCAGCGCAGCCGTAGCCGATCAGCGTACAGAAGTGATGCACTTCGCGGGGTTCGCCGGATTCGAGGATCAGGCCGACCTTGGTCCGCTTACCTTCGCGGATCAGATAGTGGTGCAGGCCGGAGACGGCGAGCAGGGGAGGGATGGCCGCGTTATGGCGATCAACTCCGCGGTCGCTCAGGATGATAAGATTAATCCCGGCGTCGATATGGAGACCGGCCTGGCGGCAGACTTCGTCCATGGCGGCTTCGAGTCCTTTGGCGCCTTGTTTAGCGTCAAAGAGCGTCGGGATGGTGACCGAACGGAATTCACCTTGGGCGACGTGCCGGAGCTTGGCCAACTCTTCGTTAGTCAAAATCGGGGTCTGCAGTTCGATCAGGTGGCAACTCGAAGGATTAGGATCCAGTAAGTTGCGTTCTGGACCGATGGTCGTGACGGAGGAGGTGACGATTTCTTCGCGGATACAGTCGATCGGCGGATTGGTGACCTGCGCGAAAAGCTGTTTGAAGTAATCGTAGAGGAGCTTCGACTTGTTCGACAAGACGGCGAGCGGGATGTCGGTACCCATCGAGCCCATGGCTTCGACGCCATCTTTGGCCATCGGGACGAGCAGCTTGCGTTGGTCTTCGAAGGTGTAACCGAAGGCTAACTGGCGTTGGACAACCGTGCCGTGCGCTTCGGAGGGGGCCTTTGGGGCGTCGGCGATGTCCGCGAGTTTGATGAGTTTGTCATCGAGCCATTGGCGGTAGGGTTTTTCCGAGGCGATCTGTTGCTTGATTTCGTCGTCGGCGACGATGCGGCCCTTTTCCATGTCGACCAGGAACATGCGGCCGGGTTGCAGGCGGCCCTTGCTGGCGATGCGTTCGGGCGGGATGGTCAAGACGCCGGCCTCTGATGCCATGATGACAAGGTCATCCTTGGTCACGTAATAGCGGGAAGGGCGGAGACCGTTACGGTCGAGGGTGGCGCCGATCATCGTGCCGTCGGTAAAGACCACGGAGGCGGGGCCATCCCAAGGCTCCATCAGGCAGGAATTGAATTCGTAGAAAGCCTTCTTCTCTTCGCTCATCGATTCGTGGCCATTCCAGGGCTCAGGAATCATCATCATCATCGCTTGCGGCAGCGAGCGGCCGCCCATCACGAGAAGTTCGAAGACGTTATCAAACATCGCCGAGTCGGAACCATTGGGGTTCACGACGGGTTGGACTTTGGCGATATCCTTACCGAAGAGAGGGCTGGCCAACAGGGGCTCGCGGGCCTTCATCCAGTTTACATTACCGCGCAGAGTATTAATTTCTCCGTTGTGGGCGATGTAGTGGTAGGGGTGCGAACGTTCCCAGCTGGGGAAAGTGTTGGTCGAGAAGCGCGAGTGGACGAGGGCAAGCGCCGTATCCATCGCAGCATCGCCGAGGTCCGGGAAATATTGGCCGACCTGTTCAGGCATCAACATGCCTTTATAGATGATCGTCCGGCAGGAGAGACTGCAGGCGTAGTAGAAATTGTCTTGGCCGGAAGCGCGCAGACGGAAGTGGGCCTGTTTGCTGACGATGAATAATTTGCGTTCAAAGTCCTGATCGGTGGCGCAAGAGGCCGGGCGACCGATGAAAGCTTGGCGCACGCAGGGTTCGCTCTTCACGGCCGTCTGGCCCAGGGTGGTGTTACGGGTCGGGACGGTGCGCCAGCCGAGGAGGGTGAGACCTTCAATTTTAAGCAGTTCGACGAACACGCGTTCGCTTTCGGCGCGAATCTTGGCGTCCGGAGAGAAATAGAGCATGCCAACGCCGTAATGTCCCGGCTGGGGGAGGGTAGCGATGCCGGCGGCTGGCGCCACTTTAGCGAAGAAACCGTGGGGGAGCTGGAGCAG
>CAINMU010000008.1 GCA_903850885.1 uncultured Opitutia bacterium
GCTTGCGACCGCTGGCCAGATGAAGCTCGAGCCCATGGGTGGCCCCAGCTTCCGCCTCTACCGCTATCTGGTGAACAACGTCTCCACGTACATCCCGCTCGATGCGCAGGGCCCTGAGACCTACCGCCGCGCCGTCTACCACCAGAACGCCCGTGCCAGCGTCGTCGACGTCCTCAACGATTTCGACCTGCCGGACATCGCCTTTGCGGCGCCCAAGCGGGCCAACACCACCTCCCCCCTACAGGCCCTCACCCTGTTCAACAACAGCTTCACGCTAGATATGGCCAAAGCCCTCGCCGCCCGCCTAGACGGCCCCGACCCAATCGCCAAGGCCTATTCATTCGCCCTGCAACGTCAGCCGACGTCCACCGAACGAACCGCCGCCGAGAAGCTCATCACCCAGCACGGCAAACCCGCCTTCTGCCGAGCCTTGCTCAACGGTAACGAACTGATTTTCATCGAATGATGACCCGGTCGCTACTCCTTGTCTGCCTCGCCATCGCTCCGCTCTTCGCGGCCGAGACCTTCGAGGTCGACGGGCATAAGGCCGTGATTCACCCGGCCGTGAAGCCGGCGGAAGGAAAGCCTTGGCTATGGTACGCGCCGGCGCTCAAGGGGAGCGTCTCGATCATCCAGCATAAGCTCTACGCCGACGCCTGCCAGAAGGCGGGCATCGCCATCGCCGGCTACGACCTCGGCGAAGTCCGCGGCGCCCCGAAGAGCGCCGCCCAGTTCACGAAGTTCTATGACGAGATGGTGAAGCGCGGCTATTCACCCAAGCCGATCCTGCTCGGCCAGAGCCGCGGTGGGATGATGACGCTCACCTGGGCGTTTCGGAATCCCGACAAGGTGAAGGCCTGGATCGGCATCTACCCGGTCTGCAACCTCGCCAGCTGGCCGCTGAAGAACTCCAAAGTGCAGACGCTCGCTGACTTCGAGATGACCGAAGCCGAACTTACCTTCCGGCTCAAGGAATTCAACCCGATCGACAACCTCGCCGGCCTTGCCGCAGCGAAGGTCCCGATGTTCGCCGTCCATGGCGACACCGACGTCGTCGTCCCACATAAGGACAACTCCCTCCTCCTCAAAGAACGTTACGAAGCCCTCGGCGGGAAATTCACGGTCAAAATCATCCCGGGCGAAGGCCACAAGGTCGGTCCGTCTTTCTTCGAATGCCCGGAGTTGGTCGAGTTCCTCTTAAACGAAGGAAAATAAAGGGCGAGAGAAGGGTTAAAGATGGAACTCCCACGACTGGATGGGGTTGTCTTAAGGAGACACTCGTAGACCCCATGAAATTGCTCCTCACCCTGAGCCTCCTGGCCGCTGTCACCCTGTTTGGCGGCGATACCTCGCGGAAGCCCAACGTCATCTTCTTTCTGGCAGATGACCTCGGCTACATGGACATCGGAGCCTACAATCCAAGTACGTTTTACGAGACCCCACACATCGACCGTCTTGCGAAACAAGGCATGCACTTTACCTATGGATACGCCGCATGCTGCGTCTGCTCGCCCACGCGTAGCAGCATCATGACGGGAAAGTATCCTCCCAGATGCGGCATCACGGATTGGATTCCCGGAAACAAGGGTCCTCACAAACTGATTTCCGCCCCCAACGCCAATCACCTGCCGCTCGAAGAAGTGACCGTAGCGGAAGCCTTCCGTGAAGCCGGTTATGCCACGTTTTTCGCCGGCAAATGGCACCTCGGCGGCCGTGAATTTTCGCCTAACGCCCAAGGATTCGGACCCGGCCTGACTTCCAGCGATGGCAACCAATTCTGGTATCCGCCGTCCACCGTCCCGCCGCCGGATGCGAAGGATGACCCCAAGACCACCGACCGCATTGCGAACGAAGCGATCAGCTTCATCGCTAGCCATAAGAATGACCCCTTCTTTCTCTATCTGCCGTTCTTAGCGGTACATAACAAGATCGGCGCGAGGGATGATCTCGTCGCGAAATACCAGAAAAAGAAGGCCGTCGCGCCAGCAGACGCCTCAGGTCAAGAGGGTGAACGCAAGGTGAACTTGGTCCAAAATAATCCCATCTATGCTGCCATGCTCGAACAACTCGACACCGGCATCGGACGCGTACTCGCCGCACTAGAAAGCAACGGCCTGAATGAAAACACCATCATCGTCTTTATGTCAGATAACGGCGGCCTCTCCACGAGCGAAGGCAGCCCCACTTCCAATTTGCCGCTGCGCGGCGGCAAGGGTTGGCCATACGAAGGAGGCATCCGCGAACCTTGGATTATTCGGGCACCCGGCGTCACGACACCCGGAAGTACCTGCGCCACGCCCGTGATCAGCACTGACTTCTACCCCACACTGCTGGCGCTGGCCGGCCTGCCGGCGCGCCCGCGGCAGCACCTGGACGGCATCAGTCTTGCACCCTTGCTCAAGGGCGAACCCCTCGATCGAGGCAAACCGTTGTTTTGGCACTACCCACATTACTCTAATCAAGGCGGTTCACCCTATGGCGCTATTCGCGAAGGCGACTGGAAACTCATCGAGTGGTACGAGGATGGTGCTCTGGAACTTTACAATATCCCTCAAGACATTGGCGAAAAGAGCAACCTCGCCGCCCAGTATCCCGAACTGGCGACATCCCTGCATGCGAAACTCATCGGATGGCGGAAAGAAGTGGGCGCCCTGATGCCGACATCGAACCCCGCATACAAATCCAAACCAAAAAAATAAAGGTCTTTCCAACCTCGCCTCTCCTTTGAAACCCCATCTTCCATTCGTCTTCCTCTTAGCTACACTGGGTACAATTTTCGCCGCCGACACCCCAACCCCCAAAGCCAAACCTTTTCATGTCATCATTCTCTCCGGTCAAACCATGAACGGGGTGGATCCAAAGACCGGATTCGAAACCGAGGCCAAGGAACGATTCGCACCGGACGACGTTCTCTATTTCAAGATAGCCAAGGGCGGCTCGCCCATCCGGCTCTGGGTAGCCGAATGGAACGAAATAGCCTCACGTCACGGGGTAAACGTGCAAACTACACGAACCAAAGACACCACCCAGGGAACTCTCCATTATGAGCCCATCCTTGCCGAATATCATAAGCTGGTCGAGGAGCGCGGAACCCCGACGTCAGTGACATTTTGCTGGATGCAAGGCGAGCAGGACGGAAGGGACAAGCTCGACACGCCTTATGCCGATGCATTGAAGCAATTACTCTTCAATCTGCGTCGCGACCTGAAACAGCCCAATATGAACGTGGTCATCGGACGGCTCAACGACTGGGGAGAAGGTAACAATGAGTCGTGGCATAAAGTGCGACAAACTCACATGGATGTCGCCGCAAGCGACCCTCGTGCCGCGTGGATCGACACGGATGACCTTAACGACAAAGAAGTCGATGGTATCATGCAAAACCAATACCATTTCACCGGAGCTGGCTGCGCCCTTCTCGGACGACGCTTCGCCAGACAAAGCAACCTACTTGTCCACGGAAACGGACAGACGAAAGACGGGCGACCACAGTGAGCCGCCTTCAATTACCCGCTTAAATATTGTAAATGTCGAAACTCCACCGATCGGTCGTCCGATAACTAACGCTTCTGCTTTCAACTTCTAATCATAAAATGAAATTGCTCCTCACCCTGAGCCTCCTCGCCGCTATCACCCTGTTTGGCGGCGATTCCTCGCGGAAGCCCAACGTCATCTTCATCCTGACCGACGACCAAGGCTGGGGTGACGCCAAGTTCGCTGGGCATCCTTACGTGAAGACCCCGAACCTGGACCGGCTCGTCAAGGAAGGCACCTGGTTCCGCCAATTCTACGTAGCCGCCACGGTCTGCTCGCCCAGCCGCACGGCCTTCATGACCTCGCACTACCCAGCGCGTCACCTGGTCCACGGGCATTTCTCCGACCATGCCGCGAACGCCGCCCGCTCAATGCCTGATTGGCTCGATGCCGACGTCACCACCCTGCCCGACCTCCTGAAGCAGGCCGGCTACGCGACGGCCCACTTCGGCAAGTGGCACCTCGGCGGAGGCAATGGCGCGCCAGGCCCCGAGGCCTACGGCTTCGATGTCTCCAAGACGGTCAACTCCAACGGCCCCTCGCTCGGAGACGAGGCAAAGGAGCCCTACTTCCGCGCCAAGTCCACGGCACTGATTGTCGACGAGACGGTCCAGTTCGCCAAGGCGAACAAGGACAAGCCGTTCTACGTCAATATGTGGACGCTCGTCCCGCACGCGCCGCTTAAGCCGACCCCGGAACAGCTGGCCGTCTACGCCGACCTCCAGCCCAAGGCGGACGATCCGGCCTTTGGCGAATGGGCCAAGAAATATTTTGGCGACGCCAAGGACCTGCGCAAGCAGATGCAGGTCTTCTGCGCATCGCTCACCGACCTGGACACCCAGATCGGCCGCCTGCTCGACTCGCTCGAGGAGCTTGGGCTGACCAATGACACCCTCATCGTACTGTCGAGTGACAACGGCCCCGAGGACTATCACGTCGGCAACGCCGCCAACGCCGGCGTCGGTAGCCCGGGACCCCTCCGCGCCCGTAAGCGCAGCATGTACGAAGGCGGCATCCGCACCTTCGGCCTCGTCCGCTGGCCCGGCAAGGTGCCCGCCGGCCGCATCGAGGAGAAAGCCGTCGTCGGTGCAGTGGATTTCCTTCCCACCATCGCGGCGATAGCGGGCGTCAAGGTCCCGGCCGAACTGGCTGCTGACGGCGAAGACCTCTCCGCCCTCTGGCGAGGCGCCCCCGCCACGCCACGCACGCATGCGCTGCACTGGGAATGGCTCTCGAGCGTCGCCGGACCTTATGCGGACTACGCACCGCCGCCCCTCTGCGTGCGCGACGGCGACTGGAAGCTCTTCGTCGATCACTCCGGCAAGAACGCCCAGCTCTTCGATATCCCCAAGGATCCGGGCGAACACCAAGACGTCGCCGCGCAGCACCCGGAAGTCGTCAAGACGCTGACCGAGAAAGCCCTCGCCTGGGTCAAGACGCTGCCGGCCAGCCCGGCCCGCGATAAGGTAGCCAGCCGAGTAGAGGTTAAGAAATACCCTGCCAGGGCGAAGCCAACCCTCGACCGCCCGAAGATCTTCGACAGCTGGGACAAGGACAAGGACGGCTTCCTCTCTAAGGAAGAATATGTCCCGCACATCACCGACCAAGCCGATGCGCCGGCCCGCTTCATTCGTTTCGATAAGAACAACGACGGTCGCCTCTCCAAGGAGGAATTCGTCCGCGCCGGCAACTAAGACTTCCCCATGAAATTCCTCACCCTCCTCATCCTGACCGCGTGCGCCACACTCGGCGCCCAGGAAACCCCCAAGACCAAGGCTCCAGCCAAGAAGGCCAAGGCCGCTGCGCCCAAGGCCGATGCCTATTCGGCCTCACTGCCCAAACCCA
>CAINMU010000009.1 GCA_903850885.1 uncultured Opitutia bacterium
GACCACCCACCTACCGCCCGACCATCGGCACACCTTCCCCCGCACGGGGCCGCATACTACGGTCATCGAAGTGACGGAGGAGACCTCCCTTTCCGCGGCGAGTCGCCATGTGGCTGCAGGGCTGAACACCCTGGTGCTCAACTTCGCCTCGCCGACCGTACCGGGAGGAGGCTTCCTGGCCGGTGAACGCGCCCAAGAGGAATACCACTGCCGCTCCTCCGCGCTCTTCGCCTGCCAGCTCAACGGCCCGATGTACGCCTTCCACCTGCAGCAAGGTAACGCCCTCCGCACCGATGCGATGATCTACTCGCCCGAAGTCCCGGTCTTCCGCGACGACGAGCACCGCATGCTCGAAGCGCCCTTCAAGGTGGCCTTCATCTCCGCCGCCGCCTGCGACGCTAGGGACGTCGCCCCACTCGATCAGGCGAAGATCCCCGGGGCCATGAGCGCACGCATCGTCAAGGTGCTCGCGATCGCCCAAGCCAACGGCCATGAAGCGCTCGTGCTCGGCGCCTGGGGCTGCGGCAACTTCGCCAACGACCCCGGACTTATCGCCGACCTCTTCCGGCAGGCCCTCGACGGCCCCTTCAAGGGAGCCTTCCGTCGGGTCACCTTCGCCATCGTGGACACAGCCTCAGACCAACGCTGCCTGAACCAATTCCGACTGGCCCTCTCGCCTAAGGCCCACCCTGGACACAACTGAACTGGGCCTTACTTGAGCTGGCCTAGGATCGCTTCGCCGACCTGGGTACCGAGGAAGTCGTAACCTTCGCCGGTGAAGTGGACGTCGTTCGGATTCTGGAGCTTGGCGAGGTGCGGGGTGATGGCCGTGAATAGGTCATCCGTCGGGATGCCGTGCTTCTTCATGACTTCGGCGGCGAGGGCGTTCTTCTCGATGATCGAAGCCGCGGTCTGCTTATGCGCCGGATCGTCAGGGATCGGCGTGGTGCTGGTCCAGATGATCTTGGCTCCGGTCTTCTCGAGCCGTCCGACGATCTCCTCCAAGCGCTTCACGTAATCGGCCGCCGGCGTAGCGCGGTCATGGATGCCGAAATTGAAATGGATGACGTCCCACTTCCCTTCGCCCAACCAGACGTCGAGGTTCTTGAGGCCCGAAGCGGTGGGACCGCAATTAGCAGGGGCGCGGTGGACGTTGGCCTTACCAGCGAGCACCTTGCGAGTGGGCTGGGTGTAGCCGCGCGAGACGGAATCCCCGATGAGCAACACGCGAGTAAGCTTTGGATCGTCCTTGACGAAATCCCAGGCGTTGGATTTTCCGGCGATCTTGTCGCGCTTATGCAAAGGAAGGTAGAAACCGCCCAGCTGCTGCTGGAGCACCGCCTCCCAAGCCTGCTCGGCCGGCGAGAGCTTGGAGACCAAGGCCTGATATTTATCGTCAACGACCTTGTCCTGCGCGGCCTTCTTGGCCGCTGCCTGAGCGGCCGCTTCCTTGGCGTTCGTCGGCTCTCCCTTCGGCGGTTCGGCGGCGACCAAGGCGAGGGTAAGGCTGAGCAAGGCGAGCAGATGCTTCATGGCGGGGAAGCCAATGCAACTGCCCGGCTAAGAACCTTCAAGCAGTCACTGCAGGCATCTTCGCGAACTCAGCCATGCCCCTGAAGGGGGCTACCTGGCCACTCCACTCATCGGATGGCCGGTGACGGCCTTCCAGGCGATTTCCTGAAGCAGTTGGTTCAGCTTCTCGGCTTCCGGCAGTTTGGCGAGGAGTCCGTTCACCGGGAGGCCTACGGGGCTACGACGATAGATGACCGCGAAATGGCAGTACGCCGAGAGGACGCGGATCTGTGGGCCGGGATGACCGAGCACGTCGGTGAATAGTTCGTTCTGCGTCTTGATGCCGGGAGCTTCGCCCTTGATGACCTTATCGCGCAAGGCCAGCACGGCTTCCCCACTCGGCACGATGGCAATCTTCGCCGCGGGGATACGGGCGTTGAGTTCCTTCACGTGGTCTTCGATCAGCTTGAAATAGCGGTCGTGCTTCGCACGAAGCTGCGCCAAGGTAAGCACGTCGCGATCGATAGACTTCGGCCTGCTCTTGGAGAGCCAGAGCTCCGGATCCTCGAACGGCACCCAGTTCTGCTGCAAGGTGAAGCGGATCTTGGAATTATGCTCCAAGCCTAGTTTGGTGAAGTTCTCGATGCCCGGATCCGGCAGGAAGGTGGGCGCCATGGTGAAGAGGTCAGCCTTGCCGGATTCAAGAATCGGCTTGGCCTTATTCTTCTCCGTCGGCAGATCCCAATGCTGAATCACCTTGGATCCACCGATGGAGGATATCGCCAGCTGTTCGTGCCCCTGGATACCCGCAGCCTTGGCCATCTCGGCGACGAGCGGCGGCATCCACACGTGAAAACTGTGACCCGCGGTCAGCACCTTGAGCCCAGCCGGCGGTGCCGCCTCCTCCTTCGCTTGGACGGATGAGAAAACCAGCAGGACAAGGACGAGCAAGAGTCTGCGCATGAGCGGAATCTCACCTCGTCGAACCCTTTCGTCAACGCCATCGACCGCTGACCTAAGCACCGTTGCCATGGGCACGGAGGAACTTTTCCTCGACCTCCACGACCGCCTCCCCAAGGA
>CAINMU010000010.1 GCA_903850885.1 uncultured Opitutia bacterium
GGACGCACGCGCTTTGGACGCTTGAAGGTCTGGGCGCGCTGGAGGCCAAGACCGTAAAGGCTTTCCTAACCGACGCTTCTCCGCAGCTCCGTCAACAAGGCCTTCGTGCCGGTGAGTCGCTGGCCCGGGCGGGTGATAAGTCTTTGATCGACGATTTCGCCAAACTCGGCGCGGACAAGGATGCGTCGGTGGTCTTGCAATCCATCATGACCGCCAAACTTCTTGGCTCGAATGATATCAAGGCTTGGGCCGATAGCTCGAAGTTCATTCAAAAGACCTTACTCATTACGACTTCTAAGGGCGTGAAAGAACTCGGCGCCACTATCCTGACCGGTAACGAACAGACCGGTGGCAAAGAATACACCGGCGAAGAGAACAAGTTACTCATCAAGGGCCAGGCCATCTTCCGGGAGCTTTGTTTCGCATGCCACGGTTATGATGGCAAAGGCATGGCCATCGACGGCCCTAAGCCTGGCATGACCATCGCTCCGCCTCTGAGTAATTCCAAGACGGTTCGCGGACACCGCGACGGTATCGTCCGGGCAATGCTTAACGGTATGTCCGGTCCTATCGGCGGTAAGACCTATGACGCCCAGATGGTACCCATGGCGATGAACGACGACGAATGGATCGCCGCCGTAGCTTCTTATGTGCGTAACTCTTTTGGCAACAAGGGAGCGGTCATTTTCCCCAAAGACGTTGCTCGTATCCGCGAAGAAGTAATGGGGGTCACGACTCCCTGGACAAATGAAACCCTGCAAGCGGCCTTACCCAAGATGTTGCTCGGCGATAAGGCATGGAAAGTTTCTGCCAGCGATGCAGCGGACACCGCATCTAAGGGCTGTGATGCTGATGCTAAATCGCGCTGGGAAACGATTGCTGACCAGAAAAAAGGGATGTGGTATCAAGTTGAACTGCCTTCGGCGCAGACTGTGTCCGGAGTACGCCTGGATGCTTCTGGCCGCCCCAGTGCTTTCCCCAAAAACTTCAAGGTCGAAGGCTCTTTAGACGGTAAGAAATGGTTCACGCTCGGTACGAGTCACGGTTTATACTCGCTCTCCGAAGCCTATTTCGGAGCCAAACCCACTAAGTTCGTGAAAGTTACCGTCACCGATACGACCAAGAAGCAGCCTTGGGCGATTCAGGAAGTTCAATTGATCACTCAATAAGGTTAACCGCTGAGAATTATGACACAGGGCCGCCTGCCTGGGCGGCCCTGTCTATTTGCGAATAGTTGGAGGTGGCAGACGGCGGAAGTCTTCATTGTTGGGGCGACAAAACGGCCAGAGGATACCTTTAGGCCAAAATTAGAGTACACTGCACGATAGGGGTGTTTTTGATTGGAACCCGCCGGCATTTAAGGACTCTCATTCCCATACCCTTATCCCCATGAAGCGACTCCTGTCCCTCCTGCTGGCTCTTGCCAGCTTTTCCATCCTCCAAGCCGCCGGCGATGCTCCTGGTCTCGTCAACGGTAACCCCCCTGATATCAAGACGCTTAAGACCGGCGACAAGGCGCCTGATTTCGAGCTCCTGGGAACCGATGGCAAGAAGCACAAGCTCGCCGAATACACCGGCGGCGAAGCGCTCGTCGTGCTGTTCACTTCCAACCATTGCCCGACCTCGCACAGTATCGAGCGTCGCCTCCAGAAGTTCTACGAAGAATACAAGGGAAAGGGTGTGAAGCTTCTTGCGATTAACCCCAACCACCCGGACGGCCTCAGCAAAGATGAGCTCGGTTACGGTGAATTCGGAGACTCTTACGCCGAGATGAAGCCTTACTCTGAAAAGAACCATTGGACCTTCGATTACCTCTACGATGGCGAAACCCAGAAGATCGCCCGCGAATACGGCTGCCTCGCCACGCCGCACGTCTTCGTTTTCGATAAGAACCTGAAACTTTGCTACAAGGGCCGCTTCGACGACTCACGCTACTACGACGACGCCACGGTCAAATCGAAAGATTGTCAGAACGCCGTGGATGAAATTCTTGCCGGTAAGCCAGTTACCTTGGCTGAAACCAAGCCGATGGGCTGCTCCACCAAGTGGCGCGAAAAGAAGTTCCTGCATGACGCTAAGCACGATGCCTGGGCCAAGACCCCGGTGACCGTCGAACCGATTGACAAGGCCGGTATCGCCAACCTGCGAGCCAACACTTCCAATAAATACCGTATCATCAACGTCTGGGCCACCTGGTGCTCTCCGTGCGTGCAGGAGTTTCCTGATCTCGTAGAGATTTCGCGCAAGTTCGACATGCGCGACTTCGAGCTCGTGACCATCAGCATGGATAAGCCTGAAGATAAGGCCAAAGCCGAAGCCTTCCTGTATAAGCAAGCTGCCGGGATGAGCAAGAAAGTGGAAACTTCCCTCAAGAAAGAAGGCCGAACGACTAACAGCTATCTCTTTGCTGGTAGCGCCGATGATCTTGCCACAGCCCTTGATAAGGACATGCCTGGCCCGATCCCTCACACCATCGTTGTCGCTCCCGGCGGCGAGATTGTTTATCGGCACAACGGTATCATCAATCGTGACGATACGGCCAACGCCATCCTCGATAAGATGAATCGCTTCTACTCCCCGGGCGTAGGTAAAAAGTAGGCCTTTTATCCAAAGAATAAAGCCCCGGACGCAGCGATGCGGACCGGGGCTTTTTATGGGCCAGGGGCGAAGACTACACCGCGAGCGCAAACGTCTGATCGAGCGGGTTGAGCCAGACCTTCACGCGCGGCATCCAGGATGGGCCGATGATCGCATCGATGTCGAGCGCACGGAGAAACGGACCCATCGGCACCGGTGAGATGCCGCCGCCGAGCGCGTTCGGGGCTTCGCCAAAGTGTTCCATAAGGTCATGACCGGCGAGCGTGAAGGGGAGCGTATACGACTGCGGAATATCCAGGTCGCCAAACATCGGACTGAAATCCTTGAAGCCGGCTTGGGCCTTGATGCCGGCCACGAACTTCTGGTCGGTCACGTAGCCATACTGCGCTCCCGTATCCCAGAGCACGCGCGCCGGCTGGCCATTGATCGTCACGGGGAAGAGCGGGATGTCGGACATCGCTACGTGCTCGTACGACCGAGCTTTGAAGCCAGCGGGCATCTCATCGCCCGAGACGAGCGTGCGATGGGCGACGTCGAAGAGCAGGGTGGTCTGGGCGAGGTGATCCATGCCAATCAGCGCGTCGACCTGGGCACCGATCTCAGCGGATAATTTATCGAAGGTGAACCCCATGTAGCCTCCCTTGTTCACGCCGTGGTTTTGGTTCTGCCAAGTCATTCGGCCCGTGACCGAGGAGCTGAAGGGGGCGCCGGTATCAATGAGGGCGCGACCTTCCGGGAGGTCGATGAACAGGTGGCGATTGAGGAGATACAGACGGTAGGTACAGACCATTGAGGAAATTTGCGTTTTACGGGGCACAGGAGGTATTACTGACAGTTGTAGGTGGTAACAGTTAGATGTCAAGCGGCAGAACGCCTGAAAAGGGAGACCGGAAACCGCATGATTGGCGTGGGATCAATGACCCAAGCATCCATTCCGGTTTCCGGTCTCCCTTTGAGCCCTTGTATCTGTCTGGGCATAAAGAAGCCCCGAAAGATCGGGGCTTCTGAATAGGCGCTGAAAGGCTGTTTAAGCCTTCTTCACCTTAACCCATTGCTTTGTCTTGGCGGACTCTAAAACAGCGTCACAGACGTACTGGGTGCCCAAGGCGTGGCGGAAGTCGGGATAGGCCTTGGGTGCCTTAGGATTATCGAGGCTCTTAAGGAACTCAGCCAGGGCATGGGTGAACGAATGCTCGTAACCGAGGCATAGCCCCGGGACCCACCAGTTACCCGAGTAGGGGTGATCGCCGTCGGAGGTGTGGATGCTGGCCCAGCCGCGACGATCGCCAGGAACGGCGTGGTCGAAGTAGTTCAGGCGGTTGAGATCATGGAGATCCCATTGCAGGGACTTGTTCTCGCCGTTGATCTCGAACGTGTAGAGCGCCTTGTGACCACGGGCGTAGCGAGTCGACTCGAACTGAGCGAGCGAACCGTTTTCGAAGCGGCAAAGAAAGATACAAGCATCATCGATGGTGACCGGGTGGACCTTGCCGGTAGCCGTGTGGACGCGCTCTTTGATGAACGTCTCGGTCATCGCGGAAACTTCGGTGATCTCACCATTGATCCAGCGGGCTGTATCAATGCAGTGAGCGAGCAAGTCGCCCGTTACACCCGAGCCAGCGGCAGCGGCATCCAGACGCCAGAGACCCGCGCCGCCCTGCGGCAGCTCGGTCGAGATCGTCCAATCCTGCAGGAAGTTCGCCCGGTAGTGGAAAATCCGGCCAAGTTCACCGGCCGCTACGATGTTTTTCGCGAGCGTGACGGCAGGAAGGAAACGGTAGTTATACCAAACGAGATTGGGGAGGCCGGACTTCTCGACTGCAGCGACCATCTGCTCGCCCTGGGCGCCGTTGAGGGCGAGGGGCTTTTCGCAAAGGATCATCTTACCGTTCTTGATACACTCGAGGGCGATTTCGGCGTGCGAGTCGTTAGGGGTGCAGATGTCGATGGCGTCGATGTCGGAACGCGTGACCATCTTGCGCCAGTCGGTTTCGTACGAGGCGTAGCCCCACTTCTCCGCGAAGTCCTTGACCTTGGCTTCGTCGCGGCCGCAGACGGCCTGGCGAACGACGTGATGACCAGCGGTGAGTTTGTCCTTCGGGAAGAAGTGACCAACCTGCGAGTAGGCGTTGGAGTGGGTACGGCCCATGAAACCGTAACCGATGAGACCGATGCGAATGGCTTTAGACATGTGGCGAGGGGGTTGAATTAAGTGCAGGGTTTAGAGAGCCTTCTTTACCTTGACCATCGCGGAGAGAATCGTGTTCCAGGTCTTGGGGTTTTCGAGGGTGGCGTTCGGGAACATACAGCCATCCCAACAGATGTGCTTCATGCCACGATCGGCGGCGCCTTGGAGCCAGATCTTGGAGGTGGCCGTGATGTCGAGCTTGCCCTTAGGGTCGTCGGCCTGGCAGTGGCGGCCGGTCTTGTCGTGCGAGCCTGTGCCGTGGACGGTGCCGTCGTTCTGGGCCACGTGGAAATCGATGGTCCAAGGGCGGAGTGCATCCGTCAGTTTGGCGTAGGCCTTGTCGAACTGTGCCTGAGTATACTTACCCTTAAGCAAGGCAGTCTTGGGTGAGTTGACGCCGAGCAGGTAGAGGTAGGTATGCGCGAGGTCGGCCTGGAAGCCGACGGTGCCGGGAAGGTCGACCGTCTCGAGGAGGTTCACCATGGATTTCCAGGAGTGCATCCCAGCCCAGCAGACTTCGCCCTCGGCGGCGAGACGCTCGCCATGACCGGCGGCGACGATACCCGCTTCGCGGAAGGTCGCGGCAATCTGCTTAATAGCCGCCGCTTCATTCTTCACCGCGGCCTTGGTGCCAGTGGCGCTGTCGATGCGGATGACGCCATATTGGCGGACGCCATGTTCGTTCAGTAACTTGGCGATGCGGCAGGCCTTGCGGACGGCATCGATAAACTTACGGCGCTGCTCGACGGTACCCATGGCGCTGTCGCCGACCGTACCCGGCCAGACGGGGGCGACCAGGGAGCCGACGTTCAGACCGCGCTTGGCGATCTTGTCCGCCATCTTCTTGAGGTTGTCCTCGGAGATATCGGGGTCGGTGTGCGAGTGGAACAGGAACAGGTCGACGCCGTCGAACTTGTGACCGTCGACCTTGGCGGCAGCGGTCAGGTCAAGCATGCGCTCGAGGGAGATCGGGGGGTGATCGGTGTTGGGCTCCTTGCCGACGAGGCCGGGCCACATGGCGTTGTGCAGTTTCATGACTTGGGGTATGGGGGTTAGGGGGAAGTTTTATTTCTTCTTATTCTTCTTATGAGCGCCCATCGCCGGGGCGTTGGGGTTCACTTCCGGTCCGAAGTAACGGAGACAAACCAGAGGCTCGGTGGTCGAGGTATTCTGGAATGTGATGCCGGCTTTCGCACCTTCGGCCGTACAGAAGAATTCATCTTCCGTGAGCTCATTGAAGCGGATGAGCTTCGGGCTATTGAGAGGTTCGTCGTTAATGAAGCCCGTTCCCTGGACGCAGATGAGGCCGTAGGCGCCGTTGTCCTTGATGGTGCATTCGGCACCCGGGGCCACGGTGAGTTCCTTGGCCGTGAAGTATTGGAATTTGTCGACCTTGCCGTAGACGATCCACTTGTCTTCATAGCCATCGTCTTTCTCGGCAGTGACGGGTTCGAGGTAATGATTGTCTTTGAAATTAGGATCCACGTTCTTGTCCCAATCGAGCTGATCGACGATGAAGTCGACGTCTTGGTGCTTAGACTTAGGCATATCCTTGACGAGCAAGGCCCAAGGTACTTCGCGACCTTCGACGAGGTTCTGATACATGCCAAAGACGTCCGAACCCCACTGTGGCTCATAGGTGCAGAGCGAACCGGGGGCGTGGAGGATGCACGGATCAATCAACCAACCGGTGCCAGGTTGAAGCTTATAGGCCTTGGAAAGCTCGAGGATCTTGTTGTCGCCCTTGTTCCAGTTGGCGATGCACTCACGGACCTGTGCCTTGGTCGTACCGGGCTCGAAGCCCATGAACGTATAGGGGAAATTATTGCCGACGTTGTTGTGCTGCGGTGGGAAGTAATAAGATTCGGGTTTACCTTCGAGCCCGAGTAACTTCGCCTGCTTGGCGTTCTGGTGCATGTGGTGCGGAATCGGACCCATGTTATCGAAGAACTTGGAGTAGACGGGCCACTTCTTATATTTCTTCCAGATCGGGGAGCCGATGAGTTCGGCACCGAGTTCGGCGACGGCTTGCTTGAGGGTGAAACGGACATTGTCGATGATGACGTACGAGAGACCTTCGTCCGCCGTCCGGTTATCGTTCGCCGCTTCGGTGGTGGATGCGAACCAGCGCTCGTCGATGCCGCCACGGTGGAGACCGAAAGCGTAGAGATCATCCGGGTGAAGCTTAAGGCGTTTGCCGGGTTGCAAGAAAGAGCGTGGCACCCAGCAAGGGGCGAGGCGAAGCAGGCCGCCCGTGTGGGCGAGTTCTTTGCGCACCATGGCGGCAACGCCCGTTTTCTTGGTGGTCAAATCTTGGGTAATCTTAGGAGCAGGAATCATGGTGTAATATGAAGAATGAAAAGAGTGGGAGAGGTGAAAGGTGTTGGCAGGGGAGGTTCGATTTAGGGGAGTCCAAGGGCGGGGGACAAGAATTGAGTGCCAAAGCCTTAGGACTTCAAAAACTGCCAATTAATCGGGACGGTTACCGAGACACCGTTTTCGCCCACAATCTTAACGAAATCGCTCCCGACTGGGGTAATGGCTTGGACCTGTCCAAAACCCTGCGGCACGGACGCAGCGGCTTGGATGATGGGAAGCCTGACTTTTTCACCCGCAGAGAAAAGACGCGTGGTGGGAATGCCGAGGGCTTGCAGGCGATCTTCGCGACAGACATCGACACTGTCCGAGAAGTGGGAGCAAACTTCCTCCAGACCCAGACGGCCAAGATGACGGCCTTCCCAGGGGTGACCCGAACGCCCGCCGTTCGAAATCCAAAAAAGCGTCGCCGGGAAATCAGCGGCGTTCTTAAGCGAGAACCAGACGTAACCCGGGAACGTCACGGCAGTCCAAGCAAAAGGTTGCGCCACAGTGGCGGGCTCGTTCACGAGCATGATTAGGTCATCGAAACCTTTACGGGCGGGATAGCGTGTGAGATCGGCGTTGGTGCCGTCTTTGCGGGGAACATTAGCGAGATTTTTGATCTCTGCTTTGGGCAAGAGCGCACCCGCTTCGCCATTCGCAGCATTAGAGAATTCTCCCGGGTAGACCGAACCCCATTTAAACGCACTCGTGGCGATACGAGCGCCCCCCTCAGGGACGG
Organism: uncultured Opitutia bacterium; assembly: GCA_903850885.1. GTDB lineage: Bacteria > Verrucomicrobiota > Verrucomicrobiia > Opitutales > UBA953 > UBA953. Next base: position 7,887 of record CAINMU010000010.1, read on the forward strand.
AGGAAAAATCAAGCACGGGGTGATTACCGTAATTCCATCTTCCGGTCAGGTGCTCTATGAGATGTTCGGAGTAGATAGCGTGATGTCCGTCGACGAGGGAAAGTGTCTTGGTCACGAGGGCACCGCTGTCGCTGGCCTTTTGCGTCAAGCATAGCTGGCGGGCGGACTGGGTCTTTAATTCCCAAGGGGCGTTGGCCGGATCGCCGTGGGGAGGGCCGCTCGGTTGTCCGCCGAAAGGCAGGCAGAGGAAGTCGCCCCGTAAGTAACGTAGAAGATTAGGTAAACCCGCATCGGCCTGCATCGGCAGCCAAGGTGAAAGGGAGTAAGGGCGGGCCTCGATGGCACCGAGGTGGAAGGTGACCGGAGCCATATGGCCGGCGGTCTGAGTCACCGCACAGGTGATCTCGTTCGACTTCAAAACATAACTGGGCGCACCGTGGATGGTTTCCATGAAAGGAGGGTAGGTTTTTACTGGCGGTGGAGTTTCGGCCTGTCAACGCCTCGGGTAGCCTCTGAGGTGGGTGTTGTCCTCTTGCCTTCACGGGTGCCGGGTGTTGTTATCTTTCTTATGCCGCAACCGTTGCCGATTTTATACATTAAACCAGAATGCCCCTGGTGCGTCAAAGCCTTGGCTTATTTTGCGGAGCAAGGCATCGCGCTCGATGTCCGGGACGTGATTAAGAGTATGCACGACATGCGCCAAATGGTAGCCTTGACCGGCCAAGCCAAATGCCCGTCGTTCCGTTACGGAGATTTCATCGTCGCCGATTTTGCCGTCGAAGAATTCATCGCTAAGGCGACTAAGTTTCCGTCGGTGTGTAAGGATTTAGGTCTCAAGCTCTGAAAGCTCTTCCGAGGAAATCCTCGGCTCACCCAAACCCGTAAAACTTACCCTTGTAAGGGTAGGGTCTTTACCCTATGCCTTTATTCATGAGGTTAACCCCAACCTTGCTTGTACTGGCGTATTCATGGACGTTCGGTGCCCAACCTAATGTCGTTTTGATTATGTCGGATGATATGGGATGGGCGGACCCTGGTTGCTACGGATCCAAACAGAACGCCACGCCTAACATCGATCAGTTAGCCCGCGAGGGACTGAGGTTCACGAGTTTTTATGCGACCCAGGCCGTCTGCACCTCTTCGCGTTGCGCCTTGATGACGGGGTGTTACCCGAACCGGCTGGGCTTGGGTGGTACGGCCTTGGGGCCTAGTTCGAAAACAGGGCTAAACCCGAATGAACAAACCTTAGGTACGCTTCTGAGACAGGGCGGCTATCACACCGGCGTCGTGGGCAAGTGGCATTTAGGTGACCAAAAAATCTTCCTCCCTCCGGTCCATGGGTTCGACGAGTCACTCATTATTCCTTATTCGAACGACATGTGGCCGCAGGGATATTTCCCCGGTGACACAAGTCGCCAACAAAAATACCCCGAGCTCTACTGGTTCGTGGACGGGCATCGCTTCCACGCCGTCAATACCTTCGACGACATGGATACCCTCACGACGATGCAGGGCTTCCGGGCGACGAAGTTCATCCAAGATAACGCGGGGCGGGACAAACCCTTCTTCCTTTATCTGGCGACCTCGATGCCGCACACCCCTTTGGGGGCTTCCAAGGAATTCAAAGGCAAGGGCCCAACGCCTTACGCCGATACCATGGCCGATATCGACCATACCATCGGGGCGGTGATGCGCGTCCTGAAAGAGAAAAAGATTGAAGGTAACACTATATTAATCTTCACCAGTGACAATGGACCTTGGCTCAATTTCGGCCGGCACGCCGGTTCGGCCGGTCATTTCCGCGAAGGGAAAGGTACGACTTTCGAAGGCGGCGTGAGAGTCCCTTGTATCGTACGTTGGCCAGGCGTCATCAAGCCGGGCACCACCACCGACGCCTTAGCAGGCAATCTCGATTTCGTGCCCACCCTTGTGGAGGCCTGTGCCGTTGCGAAACCCAAGCTGGCCATTGATGGACAATCGTTCTTGGCCGTGCTTAAAGGTGAAGCCAAAGGGGTGCGCGAGGTCTTCGCCTATTTTTACGGCGATAAGCTGGAAGCCGTTCGTAAAGGTAAATGGAAGCTCCACCTTCCGCATACCTACCGCAGTTATGAGAATATGATTCCGGCCGAGCACGACGGCAGCCCCGCCCAGACCCATCAGAGTAAGATTGATTTCGCTCTTTATAATCTGGAAACGGACGCCTCGGAAAAGATTAACCTCCTCGAAAGCTATCCTGATATCGTCAAGGAGCTGAAAGAGTTGGCCGACTCCGAACGCCGGAAGCTCGATGCGGGTAAGCGGCCCGTCGGTAAGATTTAAAAATCTCAGACGACTCCGGCGAGATCGAGGATGCGGTAGGCCATAATACCGAAGCCTGCGATGGCTACACTTAGGCAGAGCGCTCGACGTAGCGGCAACTGCGGGATGCGCGTGCGGGCAATTAAGGTCAGAACAAGCGCGACGGCCAGGATGACGGCGACCTGCGCCAGTTCGACCCCGAGATTGAACCCGACGAGAATTTTAACGATGCTCGCCCGATCCCAATCCTTTAATCGATCAGAAACCGCCGCCGCAAAACCTAAGCCGTGCACCAGCCCGAAGGTGGCAGGAATTAGTAACATCTGTCGATGGGAGGCCTTGCCGAGATAGGCCATCAAGCCGCCTAAACCTATGGTCAGGGCGATGACGGGTTCAATCCACAGGCCGACCTGACCGAGATAGCCTAAGGCCACAGCCGTCAAGGTGATGCTATGTCCCACCGTGAAAATGAGGGATCGACTCAGCGCCTGTCGGAGCGAGGCCGCGCCGAGAAACATCGCCATCATGAACAAGCAGTGATCCCAGCCGCTCGGAATCACATGGGCGAAGCCGTCGCCAAGCAATCCGACCAAGAAGGCTTTCACGTGAGCATACCAAGGCAGTTCATCGACCTGACCGCTCTTTTCATCACCGATGACGAAGTCGCCAGGCTCATGAGGAATCACTGCCATGACGACCTGGTATTCCATGCCACGTCGAAGATTGGTAAAGACCGTGCCCAGTTCCGCCGGGAAAAAGACCTCGACCTTAGTAGTGTCGGCGGGGATTTGTACTTCCGCCTTAACGTTCATCAATACCGGGTAGCGATCGGCTTCGCCTTGACGGGCGGATTGGGCTTTGATTTCAGCGGCCGTCGGAAAATTCAAAATCCTGACTGGTAAAACTTTTCCATCCGCCTTGATAACGAAACGTTCCTTGAACTTATCGGGGCGAAGAGCGTAGGCGGCGGGCAGCCGACCTTCGTCAAACATGAGGTCATCTAATTCCTGGACGGTCGCCTCTTTCGGCAGCTTGCCGACAAGGAAGGAAGGGATATCAAACTTGATGGTGAAACTAAACTTATTCTGTTCATCAAGCACGCCGATGCAGGAAGCTTCTTTCCATTCCGGGTGACCGAAACAGGCTGGAGCTACGAGCAGCCCAAAAGACAGGATGAGGAGGCGAAAAAGCACGAACCAGATGGGTTATCTATCTGGACGCCTAAATCCAACCCAAACTAGCCTTACTTGGCCGGGCGAGCCGGCGGGGTTTCGGCGGCCTCATTCGGGCGGTCGCTTTTACGGGCCGGCCGCTTTTCTTCTTCATCAGAGGCTCCGGCGGTCCTCGTGTAAATGACGCTCAGATCTGCCGTACCTAAGATTTTACCTTTAACGGCGGCCAAAAGCACTTCCGCCGTGATGGGCTGGATGGCGTTCTTCAAGTCTGGCTTCGCGGATAAGGCGAAGAGCGTGAGGATGTATTTTTTTGCACCAGGTCCCTTGGAGTGGGGTGGGGCGTATTCGAGGCGATTGTGGACGGTGCTTTTGCCCATGGTGCCGAAATCTTGCACGTTCTTGGCTACGGAACTAACCGTCGGTGCGATATCGTACATGATCCAATATATCTTGGTCTTATTTTCGGGATCAAGGTGATGCATGATGAGCGCATAACTCTGGGTGCCTTGCGGCGCGTTGGTCCAAGCGAGGGGAGGGCTGGCGCTTTCTCCGTCGCCCGTGAACTCTTTCGGTAAATCGCCCCCGTCTTTGACGGCGGGACTGGTAAGAGTAAAGTTCCCGGCCGGCTTGCCGGTGGGCTTAGCCGCGGTCACGAAATCAGTCCCAGCAGGAGACTCCAATTTCTTGCCCTGACCTTTACCCTTTTCGGTCGGCCCCGCGGCTGAGAGAGGATTCAAGAGACAAAAGATGCCAACGAGCAGGACGAGGTTACGGAGTGATGGTCGCATTTGATGAGGGGTGATGATTATAACAAAAAACAGGTTAAGATGAAATTAAGGGAGAGGGATTTACTTGGTGGCACCCTTACCGCCCGCACCTTTGCCGCCGCCTTTTTTACCACCACCGGGTCCGCCCATTTGACGGTTAGGTGCGGCCGGCAGGCCTTTTTTAAGTTCATCTAATTTAGCGCCAAGTTTGGCGGCGAGCTCGGGTTGCTTCGCCCATTCGTCCTTGGTTTCAGAGATATCGGTGGAAAGATTGAAGAGGGAACGCTTGCCGTCACCAAACTCGATGAGCTTCCAATCGCCGTCAAAAAGGGCGATATCATGTGAAGCGATTAAAAAAGGCTTCCGCTCGATGGCCTTACCTGAACTAATCGCCTGCCACTGGCTGACGCCGTCTAATTTCGCATCGGGGCCAAGCGGTAAGCCGATGGCATGCAGTAAAGTAGGGTAGAGGTCATTCATGGCTACGGCATGCTGGGTCGCCACCCCTACGGGGGTATGGCCTGGCCAACGGACGATCGCTGGGGTGCGGATACCACCTTCGTAGATCGTCGCTTTGAAATTATTAAGCGGTAAATTGGAACCGGTCCGCTGAGGTGCGCCGTTATCTGAGCAAAAGATGACTAGGGTATTATTCCGGATGCCCTGTTCGTCCAAGGCCGCCAAGACCCGACCGATACCGATATCCAGCCCCTCGACCACGGCTCCGTAGAGCCCGTCTGACTTATGTTTTTCAATCAGTTCGGGCGGAGCGGCCAGATCGATGTGCGGAGCGTTAAAAGCAACTTGGAGGAAAAATGGGCGAGATTTATCACGCGCCTTTATCTGCTTAACCGCATCATCGGCAAAAAGGTAAGTGGTATAGCCGACCTCCTCAATCTGCTTACCGTCACGCTGCCAGTCCGGCTTGCCCCGTTTATCAGTGTGTTTAAAGTAATCTAATTCGGCGCTCAGGAAACCGTAAAAGTGATCGAAACCGTAGGTTGTCGGCCCGTTATTATTTCCCAAATGCCATTTTCCGATGAGCGAAGTTTGGTAGCCTAGGCTTTTTAATTTGGCTGGAAGCGTGACGACCGTCTTCGGCATACCCTGTTGGCCTGGCCCCATGACGTCGACGATGCCGAAACGTCGCGGCATATTGCCAGAAAGCAGGGCGGCGCGCGCCGGACTGCACACCGGATAGGTGTAGAAGCGCTGAAGATCGATACCTTCTTTAGCCAGTTTATTGATGACGGGCGTGACTCGCTTGGGGTTACGATAACCGACATCATTCCAGCCTAAATCATCCGCGAGCAAGATGAGGATGTTAGGTGCGTTGCGCTGAACCTGAGCCGGAGCGGCGACCAAGCCGACTAGGCTTAAAAACAGGAGGAGGTGGCGCATCGCAGATTATTTACCGCCAGGAGAACCGCCTCCTGAGGGTGGACCTTTCTTACCGTCGCCGCCTTTGCCGCCTTTGCCACCCTTGCCGCCGTCGCCGCCGGTCTTGGTAGCATCACAGACGTCGACGTCGCCAAGTGAAGCCGTGCCCAAAGGGCCTTTGAATCCGCCAAGGATGTAGGGCCAATCGTTGCTGACGTGATAATGGTAACCCAGACTGTCGTGCTTGTGGCCATGGATAGCGTCTAAGCCCTTAGGGGCGGAGCCATCGGGTTCGGTGGGCGCCCGAACTGGAAAACCGTCTAAAGCAAACCCGACGACCTTGCCGGATTTATCGTTATTCATGACGGAGGGAGCGCGGTGGTAATGGTATTCGTGTCCGAAGCCGGTGTGACCGCCCTGAGGGTCAAGGGGCGCGATATTTTGAAAGGCAGTGATGCGATCAACGGGCTCAGGCGGGAAGAAGCGCACGCCATTGACGCTGATGCCCAATCCAGAACGCGGGGAGAACTTAGCCTGTCGAAGCATGGTGACCTTGGCGGACGCCTTCGGATTCTTGGGTAAGAAAAGCGTGACGATTTGTTCGCTGGGTTGCAGGTCGATGACCGAGTTAATGACGCCATCAGCCTTGGCTTGTTCAAACGTCCAACCCGCGAGTTCCTGACGGGCGACCTTGTCGAACTCCGTCCGGTTTTTGGTCTTATGCACCGTGCCATCCGCTTCGAACATATTCCATCCGCGCGTATTCAAGAGCTTCAGGTAGGTCGCGTCGACGCGGTAGAGTTTCTTGTCGACCGTGTCTTCCCAAAAGCCGCCTTGGTCATTCAGGGTGTTGGGTGCCCAAGGGCCCATGGCGTGATCCCACGGAATTGAGCGCACCACGATTTTATAAACAGTCGCCTTAGAACCATCCGAGAGCGTACCTTCGATTTCGGTGATGGGCTTAACCAGCGAACGCTTATCAAATATCGAGACCAAGTTGACACCCGTTGCGCCTTCACACAGGGCACAGCAGGCTATTATTAAAAATACTGAGGGGGTAAGTAGTTTCATAGGAGCAGGGCGAGGTAAGGGTCACAAGTTTACCAGTTAGGAGATTAAGCCGGCATTAAGCGCCATTTAAAAGGTGAACTGCTTAAGGCGCCTTGCGTTTCGTCCGCCGAAGCGTCGCGGGGTCATAGGTGACCTTATCCATGAAAAGTCCACGGGCAGGGGCCGTGGGGACTTCCGCCGTAATAATATGTTCTTCGCGATAGGCGGCCAAGCGTTCGGGAGGCATCTTATGATCGCCGACGCGAAGCAGCCCACCGACGAGGCGTCGCACCATTTTATAAAGAAAGCCACTTCCTTCCGTGATGATGGTAATCCGGGGGCCTTTGATTCGGACATCGAGCCGACGTAGGTCTTTCACCGGATTCTCCTTCTCCATGCATTGGCCGTGATTGGCGCCAAAGGCGATGAAGTTATGTTTTCCGACCAGTAATTTAGCCGCCTTACGCATGGCGGCGATATCCATGATTTTCTTACCCGTACCGAGGCAATACCTTGCCTCCCAGGGTGGGGGATAGCCGTGGCAGACTTCGTAGCGATAGCGCTTTCCGATAGCGGAATAACGGGCGTGAAAAGCAGAAGGGACGCGCCGGAGCTGCGTGACCAAAAGGCCCTTTTGGTCGCAGGAATTAATGGCGTGAACCAAGAGCTTAGGCGGGTGCGGCCAAAAAGCGTCAAAGTGAAAAGTCTGGCCGACGCTATGCACGCCTGAATCCGTCCGACCACTGCCATGGATCGTGATCGGTTTCTTCAAGATGCGCGAAAGCCGACCCTCGAGTTCGCTTTGGATTGACCCATGGCTGGTCTGGATTTGCCAGCCGATATAATCCGTTCCGTCGTAAGCCACGGTGGCCAAAAAACGTTCATCTTTTACGACCGTCGGTTTTTTCTTAGCCATCGGATCAGGCGAGGTTTGTTCCGATACCCCGACTATTCAGGTAATCTTGCAACAGGACGGCGGCAGCCCGGGAATCGCGCTCGCCGGAGCGGGCTTGGTCTTGCCGTTCCTTACTGGAGCGTGGCTTACGGCCGCCCATCTCATCAGCAGCGAGGCTGGTCAAGGCCTCGTCGATTTTTTCGATAGGAAGTTGAAAACGCCGGGCAAGCTCAAGGGCGAAGGCATCAACTTCATCGCAACGCTTGGTCCGTTCGCCTTCCACGGACAGGGGGTAGCCGAGGACGATCTGGGTTACGTGAAGTCGGGAAATTTCGTGGGCGATTTGGTTGAACCTCTCAGCGAGTTCGGGAGCGGTCGCCGCCGGAAGGGCAAAGGCGAAGCCCAGTTCATCGGCATGGCTGAGCCCAATTCGCTTTGAACCATAATCAATGCCGAGGAAGACTTTTGCCACGACCCCACCGTGGAGAGGTTTAAAAATATTTCAATCCGACACCTTCGTTGCCTTGGGAGGAGTTTGACACCCTTGGCCAGGTGTCTTCCACTGAGACGATGGCAGCGAATGCACCTTTGAACGGCCACGAACGTGCCTTGTATGCCCGTCAGATAAGGCTGCCGGAAGTCGGGGAGGGTGGCCAAGTCAAAATCAGGGACGCGAAGGTTTTAATCTTAGGCGCTGGCGGCCTGGGCTCGCCCGTCGCCCTCTATCTCGCCTCTGCCGGTGTGAGTACCCTCGGCATCGCCGATCCGGACAAAGTCGAGCTTTCTAATCTTCACCGCCAAATCATTCACGGCTTCGACACCTTAGGGCTACCCAAGACGATTTCAGCCGCCGAGGCCCTGTTGGAAATAAATCCAGGTCTACAAGTCGCACTGCATCCCGAAGGCCTGACGCTCGAAAATGCCGAGAGTCTGATCGGTCGCTATGACCTCGTGGTCGACGGGACGGATAATTTCGCGACCCGTTTTTTAGCCGCTGACATCTGTACATTAGCCCAGAAACCTTTAGTACATGGTAGCGTTCTGCGCTCGGAGGGCCAAGTCGGCGTCTTCCTTCCTCGGGTCGGGTGTTATCGTTGCGTCTATCCCGTCATGCCGGATGCATCAACCGTCCCGACTTGTGCCGATGCCGGAGTCTTCGGAGCTACTTGCGGGGTCATCGGCTCATGGATGGCCGCCGAAGTCTTTGCGATCATCCTCGGCCGCCGCGTGGCTTCCCGGCTGATGGTCGTGGATATCTCCGCCGGTACCTCCAAGGTTTTAAACCTGGCACGCGATGCGTCGTGTCCCGCTTGTGGCGATAAGCCTTCTATCCTTGGCATCGAAGCGTCGCGCTATGCGGCCACGGTTTGTTCGCCACCTCCTTCCATGACCGCCACTCCCTTAGAGGTCAGCATCGAACAAGCTGCCCAACTTTTAGCCAGCGCTACGCCGCCGCTGCTGATCGACGTCCGCGAACCGGACGAAGCTCGTATTTGTAATATTGCGGGAGCTCGACTCATTCCGATGGGAATGATCCCAGAGCGTTTGGCTGAAATCCCCCAAGACCGTCTCGTTTTGATTCACTGCCATCATGGGGGACGGAGCCTGCGCGTTACCCAGTTTTTAAGGGCCAAAGGCTACACCCAAGTGTCCAATGTGCTGGGGGGGATTAACGCTTGGGCCCTAAAAATCGATGCTACGGTGGCCCGCTACTAGGCCAGTCAAGGCTTGCCGACCTCGCACCGCCCTTCTTAATTCCTGCTTAACCATGAAGCGCCTCTCTCTTCTCCTTGCAGCCTCCGCCCTCCTTGTGGGTTGTGGTCCCTCTCGCTTACCTTCCGATTTCAACCAAAACGGGGCAAGCAATGGTGCCGATAGTTTAGACCACCGACCAGCTGGCTTTGATCGGATGGCCGATGCAATCCGCTCAGGCAACATTCCTCCTGAAGCCATCTTAGCGACCGTCTACTTTGATTTCGATAAATACACCGTTGAAGCCAAGGAACGCTCTAAGCTTGATGGCATCGCGGCCAAAGCCAAAGGAACCAAATTGATTATCGCGGGTTACACGGACCAATTCGGTACGGAAGAATATAACCTAGGCCTTTCGGACCGTCGCGCCCAATCCGCTCGCGATTACCTGACGAAGCTCGGTTCTAACCAGGCGAACATCGAAGTCATGGCCTTGGGAGAACAGCAAGCCGACAAGAGCGCCGCCGGACGTCAATCGGGTTCCAAGGATCGCAAGGCCGTCATCGTGGATGTTAACTATTCTGGCGTCATCACCTCAGGCGCAGGAAAAGTCGCCCCGAGCACAACCGCGGCGCCGAAAGCACCTGCCCCATCAGGAGGCCCGACTCCCGCACCGGTCTCTGCCCTCTGAGAAAAGCAGCTTAGGGAAGAGAGCCGAATAAATATACCAAGGTTCCAACAAAGATCAGCCCGGCCATGATGCGGCCATAGCGACGTTCGGCATCAGTGCGATGTGGGGCCGCCCAGCGACCCAGGACCCAGCAAGAGGCGGCAATCAAGGCTAAACCGATAGAGGCGTCGCGCACCCAGCCGGCATCATCGACAAGGGCGTTAAGCACCCAGAGAAGGTACAAAGCGTAGGCGAAAAGCGGGAAGGCCATCGCTTGCTTCAAGGTTTCCATCCATTCCCCAGGACGAGGAAGCAGGGCGGCCAGACGCGGAAAAATCGAGAGCAGAAGATAGGGCAGAGCCATGCCCAAGCCGATTACCGTGAAGAAAAGAAGCGTCTCGGAAGTGGAGCGGTCCTTATCCATGGCAAAGCCGAGGGCGGCACCCAGGCCTGGAGCCGTACATGGCGTGGCGACGGCCGTGGCCAAGATGCCGGAAAAAAACGACCCGACTCCCGCATCACCGGCACCGGCGGCCATCCCGGCAAAACTTGTGCCCATTTCAAAAGTACCGGCGAGACTGAGGCCGAGGACGACCATTAAAACGCAGGTGCCCAGGACGAAGCCCGGAGATTGCATTTGAAAGCCCCAACCAACCGAGCTGCCGCTGGCCTTAAGCGCAATGATCAGACCAGCCAGGGTAATGAAACTCACGATCACGCCAGCGGAATAGAGCAGGCCGTTTTTGATGACGGTATGACGCGAGGCGCCGGCTTCACGGGCAAAGGCGAGGACCTTCAGCCCGATCATAGGGAAGACGCACGGCATAAGATTGAGCAAGATGCCGCCCCCGAAAGCCAGCAGAAGCCAGATGACGAACGGATGGGTAACCGAAGATGCCTGATAGGGCTTCCCAGCCGCGACGGCTTCGAGAGCTGTAATGATTTCGCCGCCCGTCAGAGCCTCCGAGAGGATAGCCGTCGGTTGTCCTTGTTTGAGAATGATGTTTAACGGAATGCCCGTGCGGCCGTATTTTTTTAACTCGGCAGCGATAACGGCGTCCTTCTTGGTCCAATCCGCCTTGAGCATGACAACGTGATGATCGGCCAAGGCTTTGAGCAAGGCGTCTTGGGTGTAAACGCGCTTATTAACCTGACAGGTGGCACACCACCGAGCCGTAAAATCTACATAGACGATTTTCCCTTCGGCAAGAGCTTTGGCCTGGGCTTCTGGGCTCCACGGTGTCCATTCGCCATGACTTGAGGGAGAAGGTGTGTCCAAACGTTGCGTGGGCGCGGCGATTTTGACCACGATGTTTACAAAGTCGCCCGCCGCGGTCTTGGTCACAAAGTTGATGGGGCCAGAGTTGAGCGTTTCTGTGGCATCCACCAGCGAGAAATCAACAGTGTCGCCAACGTGCTGCTGTTTAAACGTAGCATTGGGGGTCACAAAGTTCCGTTCCGGAAACCAGGTACCGTTTAATTTCGGTCCAGCGGGAACCCTGACACGTAAGGTTTTTCCGTTGATTTCTCCCGTGGTTGCGAGCGATGGGTTTAATTCGGCGTAAAGTTTCGGGTCGTATTTATAGGCATCATTTTGTCCGCCAACCTTAAGAGCAAGGGTGACCTCTTTTTCGTGCGGATAGCAGCCAGCGTCATCGCATTCCAGCCATTCGATTTTGCCCTTAAGTACGAGTTCGCCGCGAGCGGTATCCGGAACCGTCACCTTCATGAGCAGTAAAGTTTCGGCTTCATAGACGAAATTCATGACGCCGGCCTGATCAAGCAGGGCGGGACCGGGCCAGATAAAATCGCCGGGCGACGTCCCAGCCTTATCGGACCACGTAATCGAGGGGGCTTGCCCGGCATCCCCTGGATTTTTCCAGTAAATATGAAAATGCGGGTCGCAGCGGAAACGAGCCGCAATCAAAACTGTCTGGCCAGGCTTGATCTCGGAAGTGAGACCGACCAAGTCGACCTTGGTTCTGACGGCCCCATAAAGATTGGACCACAAACCCATGAAAGCTAGGAGACCTAGGGCAAAGCAGCGCATGGCTTCAAATTGGGCGAAAATCCGCCGGACGCAAGACGTGCGGTGTCCCGCCTGCGCCCTCCGCTTAGGCCGTAAGATAGCAGGGCAGCAGGGCGGCGTCCGTCATCCCGTGGATAATCTTCTTATCCGCCGGACAGAAGGTCGAAAGGATCCCGGAAAGTTCGACCGTGTCTCCGTCGACAAAGAAATAGGGGCATAGCCTGACGCGACCGTCGGCCGGGACGATTGAGCCGTCATCGGCATATACGGGGTGGGTCAGGCGCGATGGCTTGTGATATTCTTGCATCACGTGGAACGTTTCGTTCTCGGGGTTGAGGGCGTCCTCGATCGCTTCCAGCCATTCTTCCCGGGAAACATCGCTGCCGAGGGTGACGCTGCGGGCACCCCAGGCGGTTTCGTGGAAGCCGCTCGCTTTAATGATCAGGTTACGTTCGCGTTGGGAGGCCTCGGCGAGTTCCGTCCATTCCCGGATGGGTCGTCCGTTGACGTTGGGTGCATGCAGGACGGCCGTGGGCGGCAATTCGGTCTTCTCCATAATCCAAGTCTGGGGAACGATCCGGAAAAGGGCGGCGAGGTGATCCTCGGGAAGATTTTCTTTCCAAAATTCTACCAGTTGCGGATGATGCAACAATGCCAGTCCAAGTTTTTCTTCCTGAAACGCTTTCATCGGCGGCGTCAGGGCGAGCGTCCCAGCTTCGACCGCATTAAAAATGCCGTCGGCTCCTTTGACATTAGCCAAGTCGAAAAGTTCGAAGAAACGATAGAGGGTGTCAATCTTGCGGGGGACGCCGTCCACGGGGATGAAAGAACCTTCGCCCATTTGCATGATCTGGGAAGGATTCACCACCTGCACGTCATGGCCCAGCGTCCGTAACTTTTCGGCTAACCAGTCGAATTCCGGCCGATAGGTGGCAGATTCGTCGCTCACCACGATCGCGATCAAAGGGTATTTTTGCTGAGGTGTAAGCTTGCTCAGCGAATGCATGAAGCGATTCGGCATGGAAGTTCCGCCGATGACCGAAGGAAAATCTTCGGCGTAAACTTCATTCAGGTATGCGGTCAGACCAACGCCGCCGGGGACGCTATCGAGCTCGGTCATCGTGAAACCTTGTTCGGTAATGAGAAGGTCCGGACGGAGGACGATCGGCGCCTGGCCTTTGACGGCACGGTGGCGACCGTGCTCGACCAATCCCGCCGGCTTGTAGCGGTCAAGATAGGCGGAAACCCAGGGCGCATACACATCGCGGTTACGCAGAATTTTCTTATCCGTGAAGGAGCGAACGTAGAGGCGCTCCAGAGCGCGTTGATAACTCAGGCACGCCGCCCCGATGATTTTGAGGTCCTTAAGTTGCGCCGGCGAAATCGGCCAAGGTTCCGGCGAAAGTTTCCAGATTTTTTCCGCGAACAGGGGCGGCTCAAGTAACTTGTGACGAAGAACTTCCCGGGTGGGCATGACGAGCGTGAGGTTAGTCCTCGATTTTAATATCTTTATTACGTGAACGCGGGCCGCCGGCGCGCAACCAGCCGTTGATGAACGAATCGATATCTCCATCCATCACGGCCTGGATATTGCCCGTTTCGACGCCGGTCCGGAGGTCTTTGACCATCTGGTAGGGCTGGAAGACGTAGGACCGGATCTGGTTACCCCAGCCGATGTCGCCCTTTTCACCATAGTAGCGTTCCATTTCCGCCCGCTTGTCGTCCTGCAGTTTTTCGTAAATGCGGGCCCGGAGAATCTTCATCGCCAGGGCGCGATTCTTGACCTGCGAACGTTCGCGCTGGCAGGCCACGACCAGACCGGTCGGAATGTGCGTCAACCGCACGGCAGATTCGGTCTTGTTGACGTGCTGGCCGCCCTTGCCGCTGGAACGATAGACATCGACCCGGAGGTCAGCTTCGTCGATTTCGACTTCAATGTCATCGTCGATTTCCGCGACGACGTCGACCGAGGCGAAGGACGTGTGTCGGCGAGCATTTGCATCAAAGGGGGAAATCCGTACCAAGCGGTGGACACCCCGTTCGGCCTTCGCGTAGCCATAGGCATTCGGACCTTCGATGCGGAAAGTCGCCTGGCTGATGCCGGCGCCTTCGCCTTCGGCGACGTCTTCGATTTCGATCTTAAAACCACGCCGTTCCGCCCAGCGGGTATACATGCGGAAGAGCAGGTCGGCCCAATCATTCGATTCGGTGCCGCCGGCGCCGGCCTTAACGGTCATGATGGCATTAGATTTGTCGTGCAGGCCCGAGAGGAAAGAGGCGATTTCCAGATCGGCGACGGCCGCAATCAAATCGGTGCCCAAAGTGCGAAGTTCTTCAACTTCAGCATCCGCCGTGCCATCCGGTGATTCGGTGATCAGTTCCGCCAAAGTCTTGGCGTCTTCGATCTGACGACGAAAGGCGACCTGGGGGGCGACGATGATCTTATAGCCGTTACATTCCGTGATGACCTTCTGCGCACTTTTTTGACTGTCCCAAAAGTTCGGGGCACCCATTTGTTCTTCCAGCTTAGCGATGAGGACTTGCCGACCAGGGACATCGAGGAACTTCCAAAGATAACCGGCACGCCGTTCGACTTCTTCGAGGTTGGCACGAATTTCGGGCGGAATATACATTTTAAAAAAGAGAGGGTAAAGGTGTGGAATCTTCCCTAAGGGCGAAGTTTCAAAAATAGGGGATACAGGGGCTAAAGGCTTATTTCAACCGCAGAGTGGGGTCCCTGCGTGTGCACACCCTGACGTTGTTCGGTGCATGGTCGCACTTGCACCCGCAAGGTAGGCTGGCATAGATGCATCCATGTCCTACCTCGAAGGCTTAAGTTTTGCGCAAATCGCGGGTCCGTTGCCAGAGCGCAGGGTCTTGGCCAACGGGTTGGAGGTCGTCTTCGTGCAACGACCAGGCATCGGCTTATGCACCGTCCAAGCGTGGGTGCGGACGGGCAGCGTGCATGAAGGGCGTTGGGATGGTTCCGGTATCTCGCACTATCTGGAGCACATGGTCTTTAAGGGGACGGCGCGCTTTTCCAATCGCGAGCTCACGGAGGCCGTCCATCGGTGCGGCGGATCGTCCAACGCCTATACCACGTTTGATCGTACCGTTTATTACATCGACGCCCCTCAAGAGGGCTTTGAAACCGCCATGGAATCTGTGGCTGACATGGTCTTTGATCCGCTCATCACGGACGCGGATGCCAAGATGGAACGCGAAGTCATTTTACGGGAAATCGCCATGCGGGATGACGAACATGATTCCGTGTTGGCCGAATCGATTTTGCACGAAGCCGTCCGGTCGCATTCGTTGCGGCACCCCGTGATTGGGCATCGTGAGCTTTTCGTCCGCATCACGCCGGATGATTTAAGAGCTTACCATGCCGGGCGCTATGTCCCTTCGAATGTCGTGCTGGCCATCGGCGGCTCGATGGAGGTCGAGGAGGCTTTTGCCGCAGCAGAAAAATGGTTCGGCTGTTTCGTGCGACGTCCGGTCCTGGAGACCACGACGATCTCCGAGCCGCCGCAGGGCGGTATTCGTCGCACCGACCTGGTAAGAGATGTCACTACGAGCAAAGGCGTGCTGTGTTGGCGTGCTCCGGGGCTCTTTGATGAAGGCCGGGCGGCCCTTGATTTATTTTTAGGCGTACTGGGCGCGGGGAATAGTTCGGTGCTTTGGAACGAGATGCGTGAAAAACGCAAACTCGTGCACAGTATCGATGCCTCCGCTTTTGGTATCCGCGAATTAGGCTTAGCTTGGCTGGGTTGGTCGGGTGAAGCGGGGGCGGATATTCCGGCCATTGAAAAGGGGACGCTGGAATTGGTAGATGGCTTGCTTCAGCGTGGCGTCCATCTGGCAGAATTCGAAAAAGTACGCCGTCAGGCCGTCGTCTCGATGGTGAATGGGATGAAGAATATCCATGGCTTTACCTCCCGGAGCGCTTATGCCGCTGCCATCGGCTACGATATCAATTGGCCGCAACGCGGGGTCGAACACCTCGCCAAAATTTCGCCAGACGATCTCACCAAGGAAGGCCGCCGCTGGCTGAAGCCCGACTTGGTCACCTTCGGTACTTTAAAGGGCGGTAAGGTCTCGGTGCCGGCCACGATTAAGCCGATCATCCATCCTCCCGACAAATTCGAGACGATGACCTTGCCCAATGGGGTACGCGTGGTGCTTCAGCATGATAGTACGATGCCAAAGGCAGGCGTTGGCGTATTCCTCTCCGCCGGGGCGGCCTATGAAAATGCGGAACACCGCGGCATATCTGGATTATTATCCACGCTCTTTGCCCGCGATACGGTCAAGCGATCTAAAGAAGAAGTCGCTTCCACCGTGGATGGGTTGGGCATGACCTTCAGTGACCATGCATCCCAGATATCCCTCGGACTTTGGGGCGAAGGGTTAAGTTCTGACTTTGCAGCCGTGTCGGCCTTGGTGGCGGATGGCATCCTCTGCCCGACCTTGCTCCCCGACACCATCGTCATCGAACAAGCGGCCATGATCTCAGCCTGCCGTGAAGCGGAGGATGATATTGTCGAGAAAGCACGGTTACGCCTCTTGAGACAATATTTCGGGGAGCACCCCTTGGGCGTTGATTCTAATGGCACGCCCGAGACCTTGGCAAAGATTCAGTCGGCCAACCTCAGCGCCTTGCATCAATCCTTAGTCGTGGCGGGTAATATCGTCGTGGGTATCAGCGGAGATTTTGAGCGCAAGGAGGCCCTCGCTTTCGTGCAAGCCCGGTTCGGGATTTTGCCCAAGGTCGCCTTTACGTCCCGAAAACTCGCTTTGCACCAGCCGCTCAAGGCTGCGCAAGCACTCGAACGGGCCCAAGGCGAGCAGGCGGTGGTTGCTATCGCTTTTCCGCATTGTGGTTTTGGTCCCGACGAAGTGGTCGCGGCCAACGTCACCGAAGAACTCTTAAGTGGTATGGCAAGCGGACTCTTCCGACGGATCCGCGAAGAAAAAGGCATGGCCTACTTCGTGGGCGCATCCCGCATCGAAGTCGTCGATCAAGGAATGTTTTATCTTTATGCCGGCACTTCCCCCGAGAGTGCCCAGGAGGTTGTCAAGGAGATGCGCTTGGAATTGGATCGGTTACGTGCCGGAAAATTTAGACCCGATGAGATTGAAGATGCGAAAAGACGTCTCAGGGTTTCGCGCCGCCAAAGCCGCCAATCCGTCGGGGCTCGCCTACAAGGTGCCCTCATCCGCGAAGTAGCTGGTCTGGGCGCAAATTTTGATGCCGAATGGGAGCGCCGCATGGGCTTAACTGACGGCGCTGCCGTCCAAAAGTTTGCTCACCAGTACTTGGCGATAAAGTTCGAACAGGAACTCATCGTCTTGCCGAAAGCCTAAGCCGCTTCGAAGTGTCGGCGGGCCCGGACGGACACCCAAATACCAGGGATGCTTAAGAGTAGGGCGCCGATAAAATAATGGGCATAACCGAATTGCGTGGCGAGGGTACCGGCCCAAAGCCCGGGCAGATAATTAGCCAAGAGGGCACAGGTTGAGAGCGCAGCATAACGAACCGCGGCACTGCGACCGGCCGCTAATTTCATCATGGATAATAAAAGCGCGCAGAGACCGGCACCGTAGGCCAGGTATTCCAGAAAAAAGACTACGCCGATAATCAGGGGGGGCTGCCCGGGGTGATAGGCGAGCCAGGCGATCAGCGCTAAGGGCAAGTGCATCACGATGCCTAAAGGCACCAGGGACGATCTTAGGCCATAAAGACCGACGACTAAGGAGCCAATAAGCCCCCCTAAAGCCAAGCCACCAACGGCCGTCCAGAGCCTCAGGATGGCGTAGCTTTCATTGCTCAGAGCCAGACCGCCCGCCGCCGTAGGGGCCATGGAAAAAAGGGGGAGGATTCGCGCCATGTGAATTTCACTCGCGCGATAAAAAAAGATCAACCCCAACACGGCACTGAGTCGTGGGTCACGGAGAAGGTCAGTCAAACCTTCGCGCATCTGCTGAGATCGTTGGGCAAGGGTGAGGTGGTCCGTCGGAGTGGATGGCTCCCGGCGAAAGCTGAGGAAGTTTAGGATTACAGCTAAAAGGGCGATCGCGGCGGCGAAGTAAACCGCATCGGACCAGGCTTGATGGGGGGATGCGCCGTGGGTCATCAAGGTGCCGGCTAACCAAATCAGGGCCGGGCCACAGAGTACGCCGCCGAACTTTGAAGCAAAATTGACCAGACCAGAATAATGGGCACGAGCTTGATCATTCAAGGAGCCGACGAAGTAACCATCGAGAGCGTAGTCATGACTTGCGGCAAGAAACGACACGAGTATCAAACCTCCGAGGATCAATCCCAAAGAGGGCAGCGTGCCGCCGATGGTCCATCCTAAGAAAGCCAGCACGACCGTGATCAAGAACTGCGTCCACAGGATGAAACTCTTGGGTGCAAAAAGGGATATCAGTGGAGCGAGGAGGATTTTGAGTCCCAGAATCAATCCCAAGCTCGCGACCACCTTGGTAATGAGGGCATCGGCCGAGCCTGTATTTCTAAGGGCAACCGGCAGGGCTTCATCGCGGATCGCCGCAGGTATCGCCTGAAATACATAACCACCGGTCACCCATAACCAGACGTAGCGAGGACGGGGCAAGGCGACGGCGGCTGGCATGAGACTTAATTACCTTGTTCGCCTAATTGATTTCGTCCGTAAAAATCTACGGAGCGCAGCAAGCCATCGACGAATTTAGCTGAAGTGACGTTAAGACCCATCAATTCTGCGTCCGTCAAATCAAGCATTTCGCCAGGCCGGAAAGTTCTTTGGGTGTCCGTCAGCTTAGAGACCATCTTAGGCTTGTCGGTGGGAACTATCTCCTGGGCGGAGAAAGGGTGGGCAGACACCCCTTCGGGCAGATCAAGCGGCGGCGCCGAATCGATAGGGGCGGGGGTGTCGGCGTCGGCCGGAAAGTCTTTCATGGCCTTAAACTCGAGCGTTAACGAGCCGTCAGGCGCGATGTCATCATTGGTCACCAATCCGCCCCGAGCCAAAACGCGCAGGGCGGCGGCCAAACTGAAGACGCCATCTTCAAGTTCGCAGACGATACCGAAGGCTTCTTCCAATTCCTGAAATTTATCCTGCAGATTCATCTGGGCGAACGCCTGTTGTTTCTCGCCAATCAACTGGTCGATTTCCGGACTACCGTTCTGATTCTTACCCCGCTCGCGAATGAAGAGACAAAGCAAGTGGCATTGCGTCATGCATTCAGCCGCTAAGACCAAAAGATCATTGACGGTAGTACGGAGCATGAGGCCACGCGCATAGGCCCGCATCTGTGCAGGTGGCAAATGGGCTTGGGGAACCGGCATCACCCGCGAAAGGGACGAGAAATGTTCGTAGGCCTTCGGATCGGCGGTGTGCATCCCCGCGATGCTGAAAGCCAGCATGTCATGCTGACGTTGGAGGGCCGTAAAAAAGTTACGGCTGATATTTTGCAACGAGATGACGCTCTCGCCGGGACCAGGTTGAGGTTGAGACATGGGAACGGTTATTCGGTCGGAGGATTAGATTCTTTGCCTTTGGCATGACGGGCGCGTTTACGAGCCATGAAGCCGTCGGCGCGGGGCTTGGGGGTCGCGGCGAACCAAGCCATCACCAAGGGAGTTACTTCGGATAAATGAAGCGGAGGCTGTCCCAAGATGCCTGGAAAACGGAAGCAATGTTCGACCCGGGGCTGGAGGTCGGGGTCAAGACGTTCGCCAGAAATGAGAAGGGCGAGGTGGCGGGCAGGGACCCGAACGGGAGTTCCCAGGTCGATTTTTCGACCCATGTCAGGGGAGAGTGCGACGACGCAGCAACGGTCTTCCACCAGTTTAAGTAAGCCACCCAAAGCCGCGGCACGCATCAAGCGCAGGTTTTCCATCGAACCGCGGGATAGGTTCCAAACTGCGGGATGAAAGGCGATTTTTTCCGTACCGGATGAGAGCAGGAGACGCTTGAGCCCGAAAGCCGCCATCGAGCGGGCGATGGCCGCCAAGTCTTCGGGATTCGTGATACCATCGGCAATGACGATACTTTCATGCGTTTCACGCCATTCGGTGAAATCCGAAACCCGCGCCAGGCCGAGATCGGGACGCATGGTCAAGGCGCAGACATCGTCGCAGGGACCTTCGGCGGTCTCAGCCAATTCGATGGGGCCAACGATGCGGGTTTTTACGCCAAGTTCGGTGAACGCCTTGTTGTGCTCGGCTAAAGAGGGTGCAAAGGCGGCGGTCGCGACGATTTCACGGAGGGCCTTGGGATGATGCTCCAGGCAGGCTAAAAGTGATTTAATCCCACGGATGACGAGGCGATTAGGATGAGGGTCAGGTGGGGTCATTTTATGCGGCCTTCATCGAAATCAATCATGTCGGCAAAAGAGATAATATCGGTGCGCTGCTCGGCACCCATCTTGCGTTTGGCTTCAGCGAGGGCCTCGCGACCCATTTCGCTCATACCTTTTTGGACGAGCTCGCGATTCCAAATAGGCACACGCAGGTCGGCCGGAAAGACCGCCAGGAGTCTGGCATCAAGGTCCTCGGGGCTAACGGACTCCCGGACACATTGAACGATGGTTTCAGGTTCGACCCCGAGATGCAGGCAAAGAAAACGGTCGAAGCCCTTACAGAAGTTCCGCTGGTAGGATTTGGGTAAATCACCCGTGAGATGTTTGCGGGCTTTAGCAAGGAAGCGTGGCAAGTGAAGCAGGCCGGTAGCAGGATGCGGAACGTAAGAGGAAGGCAGGTCGTAGCAGATCTCGCCCGTGGCCTCGGAGTAGCCCAACTTGGGGTTTGGCGCTGAATCGGTCATGGCTGCTTGGGCGGAGTAGGGATGACGCTAGGGCGTATCCATGTGCTGATGTCGTGTGCGGCATTAGCGAGGTTTTTTGATTGAGCTCGGACGAACTCAGCCGGATTTGGCGAATTCATGACGGTCGACCAAGCGCTGGTTTTCTCACGGATGACTTCACCGGCAGAATTTTCTAACCGGAAATGGATGCGAAGGGTGGCGTCTTTCGGTGCCTGGACGGCCATCCGCTCGACGGTGACCAGAAGGACAAGGTGGTCAGCGGGGGGAGCAAGCAAGGTCGTCGAAATCCCGTTGATCGACGCTAAGTGATTCGCAATGGCTTCGGAAATAAGACGGTCAAGGGGGGCGATCCAGCGATGCGAGTCTTCGATTCGGACCCAGCCGGCATCATCCAGCATGACCAGATTGGGGCGGCGGAGAGCGGGAGGAATCGAGGCCCGGGTGACGAAGACGACCGGCCCTGCATTTGCGGCGGCCGCCTGAGGTGAACTAAATTGGTAAAAAGCGACCGCTTCGCTTTTTTTATCAAAGACGATACATCCCGGCAAGCAGAGTAGTGCGGCTAAGAGTATGCAGAGTCGGGTCATTTCGCTTCAGGTTTTTCGACAGCCTTAATCACGGTCGGGGCGATGGCCTTGCTTCTTCCCTGAATGATGGTTTCAGGATTACGTTCGATGAAGTCAGCCAGCGATCTGATCGCCTGGGCGGCATCGGATACGTCGGCCAAGGCCTGATCAAGGTCACGGCGCGCAGGCGAGCCTGGCTTAGTTAGGGTCCGGAGGTTTTCGGAAGTTTCATTCAGACGATCGAGCGCCTTGCGGCCGGCGGTGGCCATACCCTTGATGTCATCGGCTACGGGATCGACCTTGGTGGTCAGCCGCTTGACCAGGCCATCGATCCCGCGCATGGCCGTCGAGAAATCCGCGATGGCCTTAGTGACAGCTGGATCACCTGTCACCTGAGCGATATTAGAAGATGCCAGAACGAGATTAGTATTAATTTTTTCAAATTCGATCTGCGAGGCGCCCTTGTCGAGCCGACCTAAGATCGAGTCCACTTTCTTGGTGATGGAAACGAAGTCGACCCGGCTTAGTTGGTCGAGGGTTTGAGAGACGGCTCGGGTAAGCGCCCCGAGGTTGGACGGCTGGGTGGGGATTTCGGCAGATTCCCCTTTCAAATCGTGGAGCTTATAAGCGGTGTCCGGGAAGTAATCCAGTTCGACGTAAAGGACGCCGGTGATGACGGATTGCTGTTGGAGTTTGGCGCGCAGGCCTTTCTCGATGGATAGGCGCAAACCATTTTTCTCCAGAAGAGCTTGGTCGAGGCCGCGACGCGTCAAGAGGTCGGAGGCGAACTCCATCACCACGGGCACCGAGTAATCCGCTGCCCCTTGGGCGGTAGTACGGAGCAGCACCTGAGAAACCTTGCCGATGGTGACGCCCCTGAACTTAACGGGCGCACCGATATCGAGGCCGCTCACGGAGTCATCGAAATAGGAAATCGCAGTCGGTTTAACTCCCGAAAATGAGCCCGCGCCCAAAAGCACAAAAGCGAGGGTAAAGAGAACAATCCCCCCTACGACAAAGGCACCAATTAAGGTTTTGTTGGCTGATCGTCGCATGGTCAGGTTAGACAGGCTTGGGTAAAGAAAGCGTGGGCTTTGGGTGTGAAATCAGGTCGCAGGAAATCGCGCGGCGGAGCGTAGGCGCTCATCGTGCCCGTGTCAGGGTCAAGGTAAACGCAGAAGTCTGCCGTGCGTAAGATGCTGGGCACCTCGTGACTTACGAGGACAATGGTGGTACCGAAGGATTCGCGGAGTTTGAGGATTAATTCATCAATACGGCCAGAAGTGACCGGATCTAAGCCGGCGCTGGGTTCGTCGAGGAAAATGATTTCAGGATCAAGGGCCATGGCGCGGGCGATTCCCGCTCGCTTCATCATCCCGCCGCTGATCTCGGAGGGAAGTTTTTCCATGGCATCAGCCAGGCCGACGAGGGCTAGCTTATATTCGGCCAGCTGCCGGATCTCCCGCTTAGGCGCCCGGAGAAATTCCCGCATCGGCATTTCGACGTTTTCGCGCAAAGTGAGAGAGGAGAAAAGGGCAGCGCCTTGGAAAAGGAACCCAAGCCGACGCAGGGTCGCTTCCCGCAAGGCTTGATCAGCGAGCGCTAAATCAACCCCCATGAGCATGGATTTCCCGGCCAAAGGTTCGTCGAGTCCGCTCAGGGCACGCATGAGGGTGCTCTTGCCGCAACCGCTCGGGCCGACGACCGCGAGGATTTTTCCGGCCGTCAGACGGAAATTGATCCGATCCATAATCGCCTTACTCCCGTGGCCGATTGAAAGGTTTTCGCTGACCAAGATATCTTCCTTGGTACTCATCAGAACTTGAAGAGATTGAAGAGCACTGCGAAAATGGCGTCCGCGATGACGATGAGCGTAATACCCAGCACGGCCGCCGAAGTAGCCGCTTCGCCGACGCCGAGGGCGGAACGATGCGCGACGGAACCGCGATAACATCCGGCCCAAGCCGCGATGAAACCAAAGGCGATGGATTTAATGAAGCCCACGAGGAAGCTCTTGAAGGTGATGGCGAGGATGACTTGGGTAAGGTATTGTTCGACGCTAAGATCACCCGCACAAGCCACCACCATGCCGCCGAGCACCCCAATGAATGTCGCAAACAATGATAACAGCGGAATCATCAGCGTCACGGCGATGATACGTGGGATGGCCAGGTATTCGATCGGGTTAAGGCCGAGGGCGCGCAAGGCGTCGGTTTCCTGACTTAGATTCATGCTCCCCAGTTGAGACGCAAAAGAAGTGGAAGTTCGACCACATGCAATAATGCCCGTCATCAAGGCGCCCATCTCCCGAGTCATCGCCAGAGACACTAGGTTAGCGACATAAACCGTTGCACCCAACTGCCGTAATTGAATCAAGCCGACATAGGCCATGATCAGCCCGGTGAGAAAACCGAGGAGCGCCACGATCGGCAGCGCATCGACCCCGGCGGTCTGCAGCTGCAAAGGTAAGTCTGACCAATTTACTTTGGCTCGACCGAAGACCGAGCGGATAAAGCCTAAAGCGGTATTGCCAATATGATCGAAGGCGCGCGACCAGGAGGACGAACTGTCGACCCCCCAATTGCCGAAACGTTCGAGGACATTGATGTCAGCGGAAGGGCTTTCGTTAACGGAGGCTTTTTCTGCCAATTGAACTAACGCCTGCAGGCGCGGCGGAAGGGCGGCCAGATCGATGTGACGAATGTTCTTAAAATTGCCGTAAAGCCAAGAGGGCAGGGAAGAATCGAAACCTCCGAGGTCTTCCGCCCTAACCCGGACTTTATCGCCCTTGACGATGATATCGGGAAGTTCTTCGTGCAGAGACCAGACCCCGCCCAAGGTGACCAATGCAGTACCGTCCGCGAGGACTTCCGTCCTAGCCCATGAAGTGCTTTTGGAAGTTTGGGACATCCTGACTGTCAAATACTTCGACAGAACATTATTCACAAGTAGAAAGGCGTTGTCCCCCCAGCCATCCAAGCCTTTGCTTACCCCTCCTCGATGCGGTCTCTTGCGCTCTTCACCTGTCTCTTCCTGGCCGCGGCGGCACAGGCGATTGATTTCGATTCACCTTTACCTACAGCCGGCGTGAAAGCCCGGGTATCCTTGATCGAAGAAAATGATAAGTTCAGCCCGAGAAACCTGGACCGATATTATACCCAAGGGATTAAGCTGACCCTGGCATCTGGCGAGCATGCCTACGCGTCTTTGACCCAAGAGATTAATACTCCGGCCGATACCCTTTCATCGAACCCCAGCTTAGACGATCAACCCTACTCTGGGGTGGCTTACTTCAGCTACGGATATGGCACCGTCCTAGACCGTGGCGGACGGCGCGACTGCCTGGTATCAGTCGAATTACAATTTGGGATGATTGGTCCAGCCGCCGGCGGAACTGGAACCCAGAATAACTTTCACCATTTAGTCGGACTAAAACCGGCCGCCGGCTGGCGAACGCAAATCCCCAATGAACCCGTCGTGAATTTGAACGGTGAGTTTCGCCGGCGTTTCAATTTAGATGCAATCGACCGGGGGTATCGCGACTTGATTGTCCGATCGTTGCTCGATCTTGGCACGATTCGCACCGAATTCATCGTGGGCATGCAACTGCGCTTAGGCCTGAACCTGGACCGATCCTGGGGGCATTCGTATATTCGGCATTCCAACGGCTACGACCCTATCTTTGTCCCCGAGGCCAACGACCTGTCGCCTGATTTTTCCGCATGGGGCTTCGCGGATACGCAACTCGAAGTCGTCGTGCATAATTACTCCATCGATGGCACGAGTCTCAGCGCATCTCGCGGCGTGACCCGTCGACCCGTCGTCTTACAATTCGCCCTCGGGGCCACCTTCCAACTTAAAGCCGTTTCCGCCAGCTTCTTCACCGCCGTACGTTCGGCCGAATTCGACACCCAGGACGGGATGCATTTCTACGGCGGCTTCAAAGGAGATTTACGCTACTAATCATGACTAAGATCGCTGTTATTGATGTCGGTTCCAATTCGATCAAGGTAGCCGTCGCTGATGGGCAAACCCAACAGGAGATTGGCCGCAGTTCGGAATCAATCCGGTTGTTCCAACCCGGAGACGAAGCCGCACTCCTCCCCTCAGCTATCATGGATGAAGCCGTTGAGGGCATCGATCGGCTGATAGCCGTCGCCAGAGGGCATGGCGCAACCCGTATCGTGATTCTGGGAACGAGCGCCGTTCGTGACTGTAAGAACCGCGACATATTCTCCTATCGAATCAAGGCCAAGACCGGCTTGGGTTTGACTATTATTTCGGGTGAGGTCGAGGCCCGGCTGACCGCGGCTGGCATTCGTTCAGACGCCCTTTATTCCGATTATAAAAATATCCTAGCTTTCGATCTCGGCGGCGGGAGTCTGGAGGTGATGGCGCTGAGGGGAAAGCAGTGCACCTTAGCGCGCAGTTTTGCCCTTGGTTCGGTGCGACTGACCCACGGTTATCTCCGCGGGGGCTTAGGCGCAGTAGATGAACATGACCAATCTTCGATTCGTTCGCACCTGCTTAACACCTTAAGTACGATCATCCCCAGCAAGGCGGCCGAAAACTTCTTGATCATCGGAGCCGGCGGAGCTTTCGCCAGCATCGCTCTTTATTTAAGCGCGATCGGAGAAGCACCCATCGGAGGGCGGCTGCCTCTTTTAAGGATAAGGGAATTAAAAGACAAATTATGCGCGTTGAACATCCAAGAACGTCAAAGTGTTCCCGGCCTACCTAAGGACCGCCTTGATATCATGCCAGCAGCCTTAGTCACCTTATGCACCTTAGCTGACCTGACTGGAGCCGAGGCCTTTCATCTGACGCACCGCGGCGTTCGTCATGGAATGATGGAACTGATGCTTGGCCCATCGGGCGACCAGTTATGAAATCAGTCCCTCTCATCTTAGGTCTCTTACTCGGCTGCCAAGCCTTGCTTGCCGCCGATTCTACGCAGGTATCAACCGCATTGATTGTTAAGCAGGACCAGAAAGGAAGCACGGCGGAAATCCAACTTCTCAGCCCCTCGGGAGAACCCATCAAGTCCCCGATGCGTAAAATCAAGTTTTCCAGCGGGGATAATAATATCGCCTGGGAGGGTCGCCGTGTCCGCTTTGAAATCAGCACCGCCACTGATCCTGAATTCGCATTAAGGGTCTTTCCCGTTGAGCCTGAATCCGTGCGCCAAATTGCCGAAATTACCGATGCCTTGCATCTCGAAACCCTGGATAAGGGTCGGTTGGTGACCCGTATGCCGTCCGAACTCGTACCTAACATGGCCCTGTGGGATCAGACCGCCAAATTAGTGACCAAGAAAGACATGCTGGGAGCGCCCCTGGCGATAAACTTTATTTTCACGAGCTGCCGCAATGCACGCATGTGCCCAGCTTCGACCCAAGCGATGAAGAACCTGGCAGACGAGTTAGATAAAGATGCCAGCCTAGCAGCGGTTCGCTTGCTTAGCATCACCTTCGACCCGGAGAACGATTCCCCCGGGGTCTTGAAGGCCTATGCGGACGGTTACCAAATCAACCCTCAACGACACCGCTTCCTGACGGGTGACTCCTCGCAAATCAAAGACCTGATGAAACATTATGGTATCTTAACCGTGCGCGACGATGGTACGATTGTTCATAACGCCGCCTTGATCATCGTCAGCGCCGAAGGCCGGATTGTGAGACGCAAGGAAGGGGCGGTATTTGATCCCGTCGAAGTCGCTCAAACCTTTGCCCAACTCCAGGCACCCACCCATAAATGAGTAAATCACGACAAGTCGGACTCATTACCCTCTTGGCCTTCTTGGGTTATCTGGCCCTAAGTTTACTGCCAGATACTCATTGTGCCCTCCTGCATGGGGCGCATGAACCTCTCCTCGTCCGCGGGGTCGAGTTTTGCGGAATCAACGAAGAGGCAAATTATTACTCCCCGAAAAAAATGCGGTTCCCCGTAAAAATGGAACTTACCCTAAATGCGAATGGACTAAGCTTCCTTTGGTTAAAAGGCGAAGACGATCGACCGATGCTTGATTACGAAATATCACTTTCACACACCCAAAAAATACATCTGCATTTACGACAGGTTCAAGGGGCGCGGGCCTACGTGCACCTTCACCCGACCCCCACCGAGGATGGGCGATGGAGTTTTGAGCTGCCGACGGAATTTTCAACAGACAAGGCCGGCGAGATGCTACAAGCTTTTGCGGACTTCATCCCGCGCCGCAGCGAAAGAGTGATGTTGGCGGAATGTACCGCCCTATTACCGCTAAAGGCACGCGCGAGCGTCCCTGTGGCCCCAAACCTGAGCCTGATTAGCCACACGTCCAACACCGACCGAACCGGCGAAACGGCTCTGATCAGGGTTAAATTAGCGGGTAAAGACAATCAGGCCGTGAAGCTATTGCCATTGATGGGTTCTTTAGGCCATGCGGTATTATTCGGCGATCCGGGGAGCAACTCTGGCTATGCGCATATGCATCCTTCGCTTGAAGGGGGTGAATACGACGAGCAACCCTCGCTTTCATTCCGATTAAAGCTGCCCGCTCCCGGCGATTACGATTTTTGGTTAAATGTCAATGACGGCGCGAATCAGTATCTCCGCTTTACGTTGACGGTTACGAAGTAACGCCGTCGAAATACCTAATCGTTTCCGAGAGGGCCTGATCGAAGGAAACCGCTGCCTTCCACCCGGCAGATTGAAGCTTCACCGTGGAAGCTACCGATGCCTTCACGTCACCCGCCCGACCTGGGCGATACTCGATGGTGGATTTAGATTTCGTCAGGGCGATTATTTTTTCCGCCAGGCTCAAGACACTCAGCCCCTGGCCATGCCCCACATTATAGGTCCCGGTGACAGCTTCCCGATCCGCGACATAAGCCAGAGCCTGAGCGATATCTTGAACATAGATGAAATCACGGGTTTGCTGGCCGTCTCCAAAAATGATCAGGGGTTCACCCCGCAGGGCTTGGGTGATAAAAATAGGGACGGCTGCCGCGTAGGCAGATTGGGGATTTTGACGCGGGCCGAAAACATTGAAGAATCGGAGGCTCGTCGTCGAAAGTCCGTGGCTTTGATGGAAAGTTTCCAACAGGTGTTCACCGGATAACTTCGTAAAGGCATAAGGCGACTGTGGCTCCGGCGCCATCGTTTCGAGCTTAGGAACAATCGGGTTGTTGCCATAGATGGCCGCCGAAGAGGCTAAGACGACTTTCTTGACCCCGTTGCGTGCGGCGGCTTCCAGAATGTTCAACGTTCCTTGCACGTTGAGCTGTTCGGTCTCCGCGGGATTGCTGACTGATTCAGGGACTGAGACCAAGGCCGCCAGGTGGAAGACTTGATCCACGCCCCGCATGACCTGAGCGACACGCGCGCGGTCAAGGATTGATCCATCGATCAAGTTACAATCGATGCCGTGCAGGTTTCGGCTGTCGCCGGTCCGAAAGTTATCCAAGACGACCACCTCCGCCTTACCTTGAAAATATTGGGCCAGATGTGAGCCGATAAAACCCGCTCCGCCGGTAATCAAAACGCGCATTAAGAGAGTTGGTTTAGGATTGGGTGCATCGCAGGCAACTGAGCCGTGATTGATTCCACCAGTTTGAACTGCGCCCGGGCTCTATCCAGATTATGGGTCGGTCGCTTGCATTTAAAATACACATCACCCTCGAGCCAGTCGGTCAGAAAACGTAACCCGATCTCATAAGTGATGACCTGGCCAGCCTCCGGGAGGAGCGCGAGCTCCCGCTGCGTCAGGAACCCCTTAGCCGAGGAAAGATAACCCTCGATCAGGGCGGTGAACAGGGGGAGTTGCATGACGATTTTATCCAGGTCGACCTCGTCTTCGGCTGCCGGCGAGGTCGACGTGCGCACAAGGTCGCCGAAATCGTAGAGGACCGAGCCAGGCATCACCGTATCCAGATCAATGACGCAAATCCCTTCCTGGGAAGCGTTGTCGAGCAGGACATTATTAAGCTTAGTATCATTATGCGTCACGCGCTCGGGGATTTCGTGGCGGGCGAGCGCCCCGGTAATTACGGAAGCGAGGTGCTCGTTTTGCAGGGCGAACTGGATTTCTTTTTCAGCAGACTTCGCCCGGCCATGGGGGTCGCGATTCAGGGCCAATCTGAAGTTGGCCAAACGCTTCGGGGTGTGATGGAAATAGGGGATGGTTTCATGGAGCCTTTTTCCTGGTAAGTCAGCCAAGAGGGCTTGGAACGAGCCAAAGGCACGCGCCGCGGCATAAGCTTGGCGCGGGGAGCTGACGACGTCGTGACCGGTCGCATTTTCGATAAAGTTATAACAGCGCCAACGATGGCCGACGTCATCGGTATGCCAGTTTCGTCCTTGCAGGGTCGGGATGAGCCGAAGGGCCCGGCGAAAAGCATCTGGCACGCCTTGGGAGGCCAGTTTCTGCTGCGTGTGGTAACAGACCCGCTCCACGTTCTCCATCAAGGCATCCGGAGCTTTGAAGACCTGCTGATTAATCCGCTGGAGGATATACCGCACGACTTTACCAGAAACGGCGACTTCCAGCGCATAGGTATCATTAATATGCCCACTGCCGTAGGGCACGGCCGAAATCAACCCCCCGGGAAGTTTAAAGGCCTGTGCCGCCGTGGTGTGAGGATGGTTGGTCACGGCATGGAAAGCTCTACGCCCAGAGATTCTCCGGGTAAACGCCGCGCTTAACCTCTTCAATAATACTCGCCTGAACGACGGCTTTATCTTCGCGATAAGTCACGCCGAACCACGTGGAATCCGTCCGCAGGACCAGACAGGTCGCTTGGCCAGATCTGACCAAGCTGCCGACCGAAAGCGGGATGTAACATTCGCTCTTCAACTCTTGCCCCTTAGTCGCAAGGAATTCGTCAAAGAGTACCTCAAGTTGCTTAAAGATGTGCGGGGTGAAGCCCCACATATTCATCGAGACGGGTTCGTTGCCAGATAACTCCGTCACCTTGCCGTCCGCTGCAGTATTTGTGCCGCCCTGCGGGGTCTTGGCGATCTTAGTCATCTCGTCGATATCCGTGAGAAGGCCTTGCGCATCCGCCTTGCAGACGCCGCGCGCTACCGTCCCATGCTCTGAAAGGGTGTTCTTCAGGGTAAAGCCGACCATGCAATAGGCGGTGGACTCGTTGCTCAGATTTTTGAGTTGTTCGCTTAATACGCCGTAAGAGTTTCGGCCATAAAAATCGTCAGCGTTGATCACGGCGAAGGGGGTCTGGACGTTAGCACGGGCGCATAAGATCGCATGGGTCGTGCCCCACGGTTT
This sequence comes from uncultured Opitutia bacterium, assembly GCA_903850885.1. Taxonomy (GTDB): domain Bacteria; phylum Verrucomicrobiota; class Verrucomicrobiia; order Opitutales; family UBA953; genus UBA953. The sequence continues at coordinate 38,490 of CAINMU010000010.1, forward strand.
CTCTCGGCCCTCAGGAATCTTAAAATCGGCAGGTAAACGATCTAAGGTCTGGAAAGCGAAACCGACCTCAATCTTGTCAGCGAACTTCTGGACGATGCGCTCTTGGAAGTCTTTCTCAAAGTCGGGTCGGATGATGAATACGACCTTACCGAAGCCGGCACGAATGGCATCATAGACCGAATAGTCCAGGATAGTCTCGCCCGAAGGGCCCATGGGGTCGATCTGTTTAAGGCCGCCGTAGCGACTTCCCATACCAGCAGCGAGAACAAGGAGGGTGGGTTTCATATATTTTCAGAGTGAGCGGAGAATGCGTGCGGCGATATCTAACTTAAGACGGTCGACGAAGCCGGTGACATAATTAAGTGGATCGAGGCTATCATCGTTGATGAGCGGGGTCAAATCCATGGCCCATTGCATCGACGTTTCGCGGTCGGAACTATGGGCGTTACTAAAAGTTGCGTTAGCCGTACGGCGTCCAAGCACCGCCAGATCGTAGCGTTTACCCCCAGCGATCTGGGTAGCGAAGATTGCATTAAGTTTCAGGGCGAGCTCAGGACGCTCCGAAATGGGCATCGGTGTCTTTTCCTCATCCACTAGCCAATCCAAATCGCGCCAAACTTCGCAGCCGTAGACTTTTTCGGGTCTCTGATCGGCGGGGAGGAGACGAAGGGCTTCGAGGCAACGTAGGGCGCAGCCCACATGGGTATCATGCTTATCGGCAAGATTATGGAGGTAGACTACCTGGGGCCGGGTGGCCTGCAGGATGGTCAGGATGTCCCCTCGGGTCGCCGCCCCTTGCGACTGTCGGACGTCTTGACTCGCATAACCGAGCTGAGCGACGAACCCATACTGACCGAGCGTAGCCGCCCGTCGTTGTTCTTGAATTCGCTCGGCGGCCATCTGCGCATCCGTCCAATCGCGATAGTTGCCCAGACGGGAACTTCCGCGCCCGTCCGTCATGATCACCCCGCCGAACCATCGGTCGGTTTGATCATAACAAGCGAGGATGCCATGGAATGCCATGAACTCGAGGTCATCCTGGTGGGCGCCAATACCTAAATGGGTCGTTCTCGCAAAGGCTTCCGGGCTGACGTGGGCATCAGGGATAAAAACGTCAGCTTGTGAAGAAAGTTTCATTCCAAATTATGCGAGGGGTGGAAGCGAAGCGGCGGCGATAGCCTGACCGTGCCGCTTATCCTTCTCATTCGGTGCCATAAGGTCGATACGAAGTTCCGGGAACTCGTCGCGAAGTACGCCCTGAGCTTGCGCGATGATAAGATCACCCCCCGCGCCAGTGGTGACGCGTCCCATAATCAGAAGGGCGCTGATGGGGTAAAAACTCGCGAAATGGGCGACGGCATAGCCCAAGGCGATCCCGATGGTCTTATAAACCTTATGAGCCCGTAAATCGCCTTGGGCCATGAGGCGCTGGAGTTCTTCCAGCTTCTCGGGCAAAGGCAGGGTGGCAGGCAGGTGGATGCCGGCCAAGGGCAACAGCCGGCCGACGGCTTGTTGGCTGAAGTATTGCACGGCGCACCCTTGGTCACCTGACCACTCATCCAGGGGGCCGCCAGCCCGGTAATCAACCGGGACAAAAGCAAGTTCGCTTAACCAATGGGTCAGCTTCCCCTCCGAATCGACGTAGCCAGCGGCGACACTGGTTCCCATGGCAACACCCAGGACGGCATTACGACCCAAGCTCATGGAGGCGGCAAGCGCCGTCACGTCACCGTCGTTCAAGACTTCAAAAGGGACTTTCCATTCTGCCGCGAGATCGAGAAAGATACTCGAGACCTTTTGCGTAAAAATCCTCGGATCGACGACGCCCCTGAACAGCGAGGCGATGCGAACTTTGTTATGGAGATACACGCCGGCGGCAGAACCGCCGATGGCATCGACCCGCGGGAGGTGGGCAGCGGCCCGATGCAACGAATCGCGAATCCCCGCAAGGTGATAGTTCGGATCAGCTTGAAAGTATGGATCCCATTTCACTTCCTCAGAAAATACGACCTGGCCGTCGATCAGGGCAGCGCATTTCCGGTCAGAGCCTCCCAGGTCAAAACCAATGCGACAGCCGTCAAGATGGCGGCCCAGGGTTAGAGCGGAAGTGACCGATTGAGGAAGCTCAGATTCATCGACCGCATCGAGGGCGATGGGCGTTTCGAATATTTTTTGTTGAAACTCGCAATCAAATGACCGCGCGCCCTGCGGGTGGTAGGCCTTCCGAAGTTTCGCGACAAAATAATCGGCCAGAGGTCCGGCCACTTTTACCTGATTACCACCCCGGGACCATAACAGGAATTTTAAAGTTCTTTCGATATGTAGGAAGTTCTGAAAATCATCGACGCCGAGCGGTAAGACCAGAGTGCGAAAAGTCGATGAGGTGCCATCGGCCCTTGCTAAAGTCAGCGTCAGCGAAGAGCTACCTGCGTTCGCCTGACATCGGGCAATGAATTCGCGGGTCCACAATGCGGCCGGAACCTGCTCCGGATCGATTTCCGAAACGTGCAAAGGAGGGCGCAAAAGCCTGACCTTAGAGTGTGCTTTGGGCGGCGGCATCCAGATGGAACGTGCAATCAGGGTGAAGCTGTAACCACGTTGCGGGGCAGTTGCCGTTAGGTTTTTCGCGGAAAGCCTGGCGGACAATCTCCGCCTTGCCTGCACCGAAAGCCAGCAGGGCAATTTTTCTGGCCTCCAAGATGGTGCCGACACCCATGGTAAGAGCTTCCCTCGGCACCGACTCCGGACTTACGAAGAAACCTGCGTTATCCAGCCGGGTAATCGCATTAAGCGTGACGTGACGCGTGCGACAAGTCTCAGCCGAGGGTGGCTCATTGAAACCGATATGTCCCGTGCGCCCGATACCCAGAATTTGGAGGTCAATCCCGCCGACCGATTTGATCCGTGCCTCATAAGCCTGACATTCGGCCGAGAAATCCTTGCTCAGACCATCAGGGATATGAGTGGACGCTTTCGGCAGATCAATTGAGCGGAAGAGGTTCTGCTCCATGAAATGACGGTAAGAATGCGGGTGGTCGGCGCCCAGTCCGACATATTCATCCAAGTTGAAGGATATGACATCCTTGAAACTCAAACCTTCCTCGCGATGCAGACGGATAAGCTCGGCGTAAAGGGGTAAAGGGGTTGAGCCGGTAGCAAGGCCGAGCACGGTTTTCTTGCCCGATAGCGAGCGTAAACCAATCAACTCCGCGATCTCTTGGGCGACGGCTTTAGCCGCAGATATTTTATCGGTGTGCTGATGGATAAGAGGCATTATGAGCCGAGAGTTTTTAACATCCGAGACAGCTCGTCTCGTTTGGCTTTAGCTTCCTCTAATTGTTTACGAGCACCTTCAAGAATCTGCGGCGGGGCCTTGGACACAAAGGTTTCATTCGTCAGCTTGGCCTCGCCGGCGGCGACGACTTTATCCATCTTTTCCAATTCTTTGGTGAGGCGCTGAGTTTCGGCGGCGACGTCGACCACACCGCTTTGTTCCAATACGATGGTGCCGAGGGTCGAAAGCATGCCGGGTCGATTACCCGCATCGGTTACAAAATCCAAAGCCACTAAACCAGCCATCCGGTATAACTTATCGCGATTATTTTCGATAAGCGTCCGCGCGGCCGAATCCTTCGCAATCACGGTCACCACGGTATCGCGGCGGGTGGCTTGGTTGGTTTGTGATTTCAGAGCGCGGATGGTCGCCACGAACTCACGCAATTGAGCGACATCGGAAACTTTCGAAGCCACCAACTTGATGGCATGATCGCGCAACGCACGCAAGAGGTCGCCCCCCGTGCCGGTAGAGTGATGCTGGATGAAATCGTTCTCGACCCCGTATCCTAGCAAATGCCAGAGCTCTTCGGTGATGAAAGGCGCAACGGGATGGAGCAGGAGCAGGAATTGACGCAACACCAGGTCTTGCACCGCCAAGCAGGTGTCGCGTAGGAGTGGATCCGCGAGCCGGGCCTTGGAGGCTTCGACATACCAATCACAGAAGTCGCCCCAGAAGAACGTGTAGAGACCTTGAGCGTAAGCGGTGAACTCGTGCTCTTCAAGGTGCTTGGAGGTCGTATCCGTGAGTTCCGCCAAACCTTGTAAGATGGCAAAATCATCATCGTCTAGATGTTCCGCTTTGATCCGGGTGATGATACTAGGCAGCGACGAGTTATCGAACATCGGACCGGACATCTGCCGGAAGCGGGCGGCATTCCAGAGCTTGTTACAAAAGTTACGACCTTGAGAGACGCGATCTTCGTCGAACAGGATGTCTTGCCCTTTGGGCGCAATGGAAAGGAGGCCGAAACGCAGACCATCGGCGCCGAACTTCGCGATTAAATCCAAAGGTTCCGGGGAGTTACCCAGGCTCTTGGACATTTTTCTACCCTGTTTATCGCGGATGATACCATTGAAATAAACCCGCTTAAAAGGAATGCGCGCCCGGATGTCGTCATCGGTGAGCGTTTTCTTTTCGGGCCCGTGCAATTCAAGGCCGGCAATGATCATACGCGCAACCCAAAGGAAGATAATATCCGGGCCCGTCGCGAGGGCGCCCGTTGGATACCAATGTTTCAGCTCTTCGGTCGTCTCGCCGGGCTTGCGCCAGCCCAGCGTAGCCAGACACCAAAGCCACGAGGAGGCCCAGGTATCCAGCACGTCGACATCTTGTTCCCAATTTTGCGGATCGGCCGGAGGGGTCAGGGAAACGTACCGGTTTACTGCCTCGTTACGGTCGCAATTTTTCCGATACCAAACCGGGATGCGATGACCCCACCAGAGCTGCCTGCTAACGCACCAATCTTGGATATTATCCAGCCAATGAAGGTAGGTCTTGGTCCAGCGTTCGGGGTGAAAGCGAATGATACCACTCGTCACGGCCCGCTTGGCTTCTTCGATCTTGGGGTAGCGGATGAACCATTGTTCGCTTAAGCGGGGCTCGATTGGAACATCTGCCCGCTCCGAATAACCGACGGTATTTTCGTAAGGCTCGACCTTAACCAAGGCACCTAATTCGTCTAAAAGTTTGGCGGCAGCGTCGCGGGCTTTAAAGCGCTCAAGCCCGGCAAGCGGTCCGGCATCGGCACTCATGGTGCCGTCCGGATTCATGACGTCGAGGACGGTGAGGCCGTGGCGCTTACCAATATCAAAGTCTGTCCGATCGTGCGCCGGAGTGACCTTCAGCACACCGGTACCGAAAGCTGGGTCGACCGCGCTATCGCCCACGATAAGAATCGGGGCGCGAGGGAAGGGGCGCCAAACATGCTTGCCGATCAGATGCTGATAACGTTCATCTCCCGGATGGACGGCGACGGCCATGTCTCCGGGAATAGTCTCCGGACGAGTCGTGGAGATTTCCAAGAAAGTACCGGGCAGTTCCACGACTTCATAGCGCATCCGGAAGAGCGAACCCTTCGAGGGCTTCATAATTACTTCTTCATCTGAAAGACCGGTCTGGGAAACGGGGCACCAATTGACCATGCGTTTGCCGCGGTAGACGTACCCGCGCTCATAAAGGGTGACGAAAGCCTGCAAGACCGCTTGCGAATAACCGTCGTCGAGCGTGTGCACCGTTCGATCCCAATCACACGAGGCGCCTAACTTGCGTAACTGGCCTAAGATGATGCCGCCGTGTTTATCTCGCCACTCAGAAGCCGTTTCGATGAATTTTTCGCGACCTAAATCATGACGGGTCTTGCCTTGTTTTTGGCGTAACTCTTTTTCAACCCGCGATTGCGTGGCAATACCAGCGTGATCGGTACCCGCTAACCATAAAGCGGACTTTCCTTCCTGACGGGCCCGACGCACCATGATGTCTTGCAGGGTGTTGTTGAGCAGGTGCCCCATATGTAGCACGCCCGTGACGTTCGGGGGCGGAATCATGACGGCGAAAGATTCGCGCTTCGGGTCCACTTTGCCTTTAAAGCAACCAGCAGCTAACCAACGGTCGTACCAGACGGATTCGACGCCTTGGGGGTCATAAGATTTGGGGATTTCGGCCATCGGGAAATTGATTAATTAGGGGGTAAGTTGGAGATTGAAAAGAGCGGATTGCCCCCCCATGAATATAGGTAAGCCAGGCCCCATGCAACGGGTAGCCGACGAATCCCGCCAGGTCCGGAAGGAAGCAACGGCAGTCAGTTTACTCGTGTGCCGTGGCAAGCCTGGCCCCTTTCGCCTTTTCTCTAGTACTTACCGGAGTTTAAATGGGTGATTTCGTGCGTTACCTCGGACCTTCAGGTTCTTTGAAACGTTCTTCGGGCGACTCGTAATTTTCAGCCTTAAAGGAGTCATCTACATGTTGGGTCAACCACCAGCGAACGTAATGCTGGTTGGTGCAAAACCCAAGATCATGACCGTCGTGAAGAATGGTGATCCCAACATCGGTCTGGCGTTGGCAGATCATACACCCGGCCGGGACGGACACCCGTGGTTCGACCGCATCGTGCCAGGGAATACGAACATACCCTTCGTAAAGACCGCTGCTGGTAATCGAGCCAACGACCGCTTCGTCAACGTTGCGGGTCTCAGGCTTTTTTCCGTAACTGAAATTTTCGCAATAGGTCCAGAAAGGGTGGGAAAGGGCGACCTGACGTAACGTGCAAAAAGATATAAGTCGGAACTTTTCGCGGTCCGATGGGTGGGGGTGAGCCATCTCTTGCACGGCCCGATTATGAGAGCAATTACCGCAACAATCGGGTCCGCCGTTCGGCATGACTCAAAGAGAGTGGATACTCATCTTACTCACGGCCATGGCGGCCTCCTTGAATGACTCGCTGATGGTAGGATGGGCGAAGCACGTCCGGGCGACATCTTCGGCACTGCCGCCGTATTCCATGTGGGCGCACGCAGCGGCAATCATCTCCGAAGCACCTTTGGCTACCATCTGCACGCCCAGGATCTTATCGGACTTCGCGCAAGCGATGACCTTAATCATACCCGCGGTGCCATCACTGGCGATTGCCCGCCCGTTGCCAGTCAGCTGGAATTTTCCAATTTTAATTTCGATATTCTTGGCTTTGGCATCGGCTTCGGAAAGTCCGACAGAAGCAACCTCGGGGTCGGTATAAATCACGCCGGGAATGATCGCATAATTCACATGACCATGCTTACCCGCGATATTCTCCGCAACCGCGACGCCTTCCTCTTCGGCTTTATGCGCGAGCATAGGACCGGCGACGACGTCGCCAATGGCGTAAACTCCGGGAAGATTAGTCAGAAAATGCCCATCGATGATGACGCGGCCACGTTCATCGAGCTTTAGACCCGCTTCGACGGCTCCAAGACCGGTCGTATTGGCCTTCCGACCAACGGCGACCAAGATCTTATCCGCGGGGAATTCCAGCACCTTACCCTCCCGCTCAGCCGTGAGGGCAAAACCGGCGGGGCTCTTTTTAACGCCAGTCACCTTCGCACCTAATTCAAATTTAATACCTTGTTTTTCGAAGGCGGTCTGAGCGGCTTTGGCGATATCTGCATCATAGGAAGGTCCGCCGATGGTGGTGAGCATTTCCACCACCGTAACTTGTGAGCCGAGTCGTGACCAAACCGAACCGAGTTCCAAACCGATCGCACCCGCACCCACGACGACCATCTTTTCGGGGACGCTCTTTAAGGCGATTCCATGGTCCGACGAAATGACGGCTTCACCGTCAAATTTCATGAAGGGTAATTCGATCGGAACCGACCCGGTCGCGATGAGGATATTCTTAGTGGTCAGGATACGCTCGCCAGCGGAACTGCGGACCAGGACTTCGCCAGGCTTGCCCAAGCGACCGAGACCACGCACGACTTCGACGCCGCGTTTGGTGACCAGAAATTCCACCCCTTTATTGAGCTGACCAACCACCTTATCCTTGTTGGCCATCATGGCCGAAACATCAAAAGTCAGCTTATCGGTACCGACGATACCATGCTTTTTGCCTTCCCGTGCGTGCTGCCAGACTTCCGTGGAATGAAGCAAAGCCTTGGAAGGAATGCAGCCAATGTTCAGGCAGGTGCCGCCTAAGCTTTGGTCTTTTTCAACCAGCACGACCTTAAGGCCTAATTGGGCAGCCTTGATGGCAGCCACATAACCGCCGGGACCGGAGCCGATGATGACGAGATCGAGTTGAGACATTGAGGTAGAAAATAGAGAATGTTAGACGCCGAAGAGGAGGCGTTGGGGGTCTTCGATCAATTGGCGCACCTTGACCAGGAAAGTCACGGCTTCCTTGCCGTCGATGATGCGGTGATCGTACGAAAGGGCCAGATACATGATAGGCCGGATGACCACCTGGCCGTTCTCGGCGACGGGACGTTCGACGATATTGTGCAAGCCCATGATCGCCGCCTGCGGGTGGTTAAGGATCGGGGTCGAAAGCATGGAACCGTAGATGCCGCCGTTGGAAATGGTAAAAATGCCGCCCTGTAATTCGGCTAATTGGATCTTACCGTCACGCGCGCGTTTACCGTAATCGCCGATATTTTTCTCGATTGCCGCAAAAGAAAGCAGATCGCAATCCCGGACTACGGGGACCATCAGGCCCTTGTCGGTGCCGACGGCGACGCCAATATCGTAGAAGTGATTTTCGACGATTTCTTCGCCATCAAGTTGGGCGTTGATGGCTGGAACCTCTTTCATGGCCTGGACCGCGGCCTTGACGAAGAAGGACATGAAGCCGAGTTTAACGCCGTATTTCTTGAGGAATTCCTCACCATGACGCTTACGTAACTCCATCACCGGAGCCATATTGACCTCATTGAAAGTCGTCAGCATCGCCGTCTCTGACTTCGCCTGAACGAGTCTTTCCGCGATCTTTCGGCGCAGGGGAGACATTTTCTTGCGAGAAGTCCGCCCATCGCGCGAAGGAATAATAGCCACGACCGTTGCCGCGGGAGCGGCCGCCGGAGAGTTGATAACCGGGACAGGAGTGTGGGCCGTAGGTGCCAAGGTTGGGTCGACTGCCAGGATAGGAGACTGACCAGCCAGCGCCGCCAACATATCGCCTTTGGTGACCCGTCCGGCTTTGCCGCTGCCTTCGAGCGAGGCTGGATTTAATCCCGTTTCAGCCGCGAGACGACGGACGGCCGGAGAAATCTCGGCGGCCGCTCCCGATTTATTTAAAATAATAACCTCTGGCGGCGCGACGCGCGCGACGGGGGGCCGGGTCACCTGGGCAACCGGGGCGGACGTCGGCGCGGAAACCAAACCCGCGGTGCCGGCTGCAATGCTGGCGACGATCTGCCCGACAAGAACTTCCGTTCCAGCCGGGACGGAGATTGTCAGCTGACCATCGATCTCGGCCGTACCTTCGGAGGTAACCTTATCGGTTTCGTAGGAGAAGAGAGGTTGGCCCTTGCGGACCGTATCCCCAGATTTAACCAACCAAGCGGCTAAAAGCCCACCGGTGATAGATTCTCCCATGGGAGGGATTTTGACGTCGACAGCCATGTAAAGTAAGTAGGTAACCTTGGAACTCCTTGCGGACTGTTTCAACGGGGAAATCGCCGTATAATTGACACCAGATGCCTGTTTTCAGGGTAGTAGCGGGACATAGTGACCCAGCAAGGAAATCTACTGAGCCTGATTAGCGACTGAAAGCCTGCCGGATGACATCCGCTTGCTCGATCTTATGAACTGCAAGCGAACCAACCGCAGGGGAGGCAGCGGCGTCGCGACCGGCATAGAGCGCGCGAATACCTGTGCATTCCTCAATCAGTGGAGCGACGAAAGACCAGCCGCCCATATTCTTGGGCTCATCTTGAGCCCAAATAATTTTAGCAGGCGAACCGAGTTGCTGATAGAGCTTCTTAAGGGTCGCGGCATCAAAAGGGTAGAATTGCTCAAGACGCAGGATACTCGTATCCGCATCCTTCTTTGCCAGACGTTCGGCCTCGAGTTCATAGAAGATTTTTCCGGAGCAAATAATCAATCTCGACGTCTTGGGCGCGGGCGTCGCGTCGGTCATCACCGTATGGAATTTCCCGGAGCTAAAGTCAGCCAGCGCGCTGACGCAGGCCTTGTGTCGCAACAAGCTCTTGGGAGTTAAGACGACCAGGGGCTTGCGAAGTTCAGCTTTAACCTGCCGACGTAAGGCGTGGAAAATCTGGGCCGGCGTGGAGGGCTGAATGACCTGAAGGTTATTTTCAGCGCACAACTGGAGGAATCGCTCGAGGCGAGCCGAAGAGTGTTCAGGACCTTGTCCTTCGTACCCGTGAGGTAAAAGAAGGGTAAGGCCGCTGGTCTGACCCCATTTGGATTCGGCCGAAGCCAGGAATTGATCGATAATAATCTGAGCGCCATTGGCGAAATCGCCGAATTGAGCCTCCCAGATAACGAGGGCGTCTGGCGCTTCTAGCGAATAACCATAGTCGAACCCGAGGACGGCATATTCCGAAAGCGATGAATTAACCAACTCGATCTTCGCGCTGCCAATGGAAGACAACGGACAATACTCCGCATCATTGGAAGGATCGTGCAAAACGGCATGACGATGCGAAAAAGTACCGCGCTCGCAATCTTGGCCGGAAAGACGTATCGGGTGTCCTTCGGCCAGTAAAGTGGCGAAAGCAAGCCCTTCGCCCAGACTCCAGTCGAAATGAATGCCGGATTTGAAAGCCTCGGCTTTGATATCCAGCAAGCGTTTCAATTTCGGGTGTGGGCTGAAATCTGGGGGCATCTGCCATAAAGCAGGAGCAACCTGGTCAAGCAGCGAGGCGGCTACGGAAGTATCCGTTTTAAAATCGTAAGGCGAATTAAACGGGCGCAGTTCAGCGGGGTGTTTCTGGCGCGCCTCGATTTCTAACGTCAGAGCGGCCTGGGCCCGGTCTTGGGCGGCGTTCAGCAGCACGTCGCACTCCGTGCGAAGCGCCATCAGCAGGCCGTCGGCAGTCGTGCCGGACTCGGTCAGCCGTGAAGCATAGAGTTCGGCGACCGAAGGGTGTGAAGTAATATTACGGTAGAGGACGGGCTGGGTAAAAGCAGGCTCGTCGGTTTCGTTGTGTCCGTAACGGCGGTAGCAAACGATATCAACGACGGCATCCGCGCCAAATTTCTGCCGATACTCCAAAGCGATTTCGGCAGCCAAGACAACGGCATCGGGATCGTCTCCATTGGCGTGCAGAATGGGCGACTCGGTGAACTTGGCGATTTCCGTGCAATGACGGCCGGTGCGAGCTTCATCAGGATTCGTGGTGAAGCCGACCTGATTATTACTTACCAGGTGAAGGGTGCCACCGACCGAGTAACCCTTCAGGCCGGCGAGATTTAAAGTTTCCATCACCACTCCTTGGCCGGCAAAAGCGCCGTCACCGTGAATCAGGATGGGGAGGGCGGCGGCCCTACTGACACCCACTTGTAAGTCGATGCGGGCGCGGGTGCGTCCAAGGGCGACAGGATTGACGGCTTCAAGGTGACTCGGATTAAAGGCCAATGTGAGAGCGATTTTTTTGCCACTGACGGTTCTTTCACCCTCATAACCTAGGTGATATTTGACATCGCCGTCGCCGGTGGAGGTATCGGGAAGATGGTGCTCAGAGAAAGCAGCAAAGAGTTGCTCGGGTTTCTTACCGCAGATGTTGACCATAACATTTAGCCGGCCGCGATGGGCCATGCCCAACACGATATCCGTGATCTTAAGCCCGGGTGAACGGTATAAAAGTTGCTCCAAGGCGGCCATGATGACTTCGCCACCCTCCACCGAAAAACGTTTCGCACCGACGAAAGTCCGATGCAAAAAACGCTCGAATTGTTCGGCTTGGACGATGGCGTGCAAGAAACGCTTCCGGGCATCCGCATCGTATGCCGGCCGCAGACCGGACGACTCGATACGCTCCTGGAGCCACCGGCGACGTTCGCCGTCTTGAATATGGGTGTATTCGACGCCGATGGGTCCACAGTAAATGGATTTTAGTTTGGCAATAATCTCGGAAAGGGGTAACAATTTACCGCCCAAGAAATCCCCGGTATTAAAAACCTTATCGGGTGCGATACTGTCCAGACCCAGCGCCTTATCGGTGAGCTCGAAGTGAGGCGTAGGATCAAAGAGCGGATTAAGCCGGGCTTGAAGATGCCCGAGCAACCTATAGGCATTGATCGCCGCCAAGACTTTCCACTGCGCCGCGGCATCGATGGGGGAGCTTACCGAGCTGCTGCCTTTCGCCGAAACTTTCGGTGGTAGGCTAAGGCCCAATTCAAAACCTTCGAAGAAAGTGCGCCATTCGGCATCGACGGAGGCCGGGTCAGCCGTCCAGCGCTCATGATAAGTGGCGACGAGGTCGGCATTCCAACGGGTTCCTACACTAAGATGTTTCATTTAAGTGACGAATAAAGGAGGAAGAAACTTAGCCATTATGTCTTTTATTAACAAGCCCAGACGCTGGCCAAAAAATGCCAGACTTTGAGGGTTGAAACCACATTAATATGGAGGTTTAATTCACTTTCGTCGATGTCCTCCCCAAGACCGGCTAATCGCTCCTATTCCACGGAAGCCTTGGAAAGGTGGTTTGCGTCGATTCCCGAAGAATGGGAGGCGTCCTTTGAAGCGGCGGACCTGGAAGAAGGACGAAGAATCTACACGGAAGGTCTCGTCCGGTCGCTTGAATTGAAAATCGATTCGGCGGAGGCGGTTACCCGCATGGAAGATCAAACCGTTAGGGCCGTCATCGAACTTGGGGAGAACCAACTGGAATGGCGCACGTCGCTGCCCGAGGAGGAAAACGGCGCCCCTTACGTCGTGGCCGCTCTCTACGAGGTCGAAGAATTACTGGCAGATGAAATCACACCGATCGATGAGGCTGCCGCTGCGATCGAACCCGAAGCCATCATCGAACCACAGCCGAAAGATACTAATCTGCGTTCGGCCCTAAAACTTCAGGTCTCCTTTGATCTCACTTCGGAAGGCCTGACAACTTCCGCTTCGTGGGGAGGGAAGGGTGGACACGCTTGGAATTGCTTCGGCCCCGGGGCCATCCCAGGCGACGAGCTTTCGGACGAACAGCGCCAGACCCTTTTCCGGTTCTCCACCGTGGCACACCGCGCGGGCTTCAGTTACAGCAAGACGGCCGGCACTTGGGCGATGGATAATATTGGGCGAATCGAAAGGTTCGTCCGGGAAGAATTAAGCGAGTGGCGCAAGCGCTTCAAACTCTTGGGCGAGGAGGCTTTGAACATATTCCGCAACGAGCAATTACAAGTCGCCGTGGACGCGGAAGCGGAATCTACCGGCGACGGCAAATCTTTCCGTCTAAACTGGCGGCTTAAAGCCGGCAGTCACCGTCTCTTGGCCGACGAGCAGAAACTCTTACTCAAAGCCGGCGGGCGCCCCGTGATCCTACCTGGCAAAGGGGTGGTGGCCTATAATGCGGCGGTCGCAGATTTTTCCGAAGATTGGCGAACGAAAGACGGTGAAGTGCCACGCTACCTACTACTTTCGCTTTTCGATCATGCCGCCGTCGGAGCGCTGAAATTAAACGACGATTTGAAGGTCTGGAAAGATCAACTCTTACAGGAGCCGTCGCCGCCGGATAATCTTCCGGCGCACCTGCGACCTTACCAAGCCAAAGGCGTGGCATGGCTCGGCCGTCTTTGCGACTTGGGCTCCCACCCATTGCTGGCCGATGAAATGGGCTTAGGTAAAACGGTCCAAGTACTGGCCCTCCTGGCCACCCGGCCGGTCGGCGAACGTTTGCTCATCGTCTGTCCGGCCAGCGTCATTCCCGTCTGGCTGGGGGAAATCAAACGCTTTCACCCTGAACTCGTCGCGTCCGTCCTGACCGCTGACGATGACTTTGAGAAGAATCCGCACGCCAAGATTTGGATTTCAAGCTACACGCAGCTGCGTCGTCACGCCGCCTTGTTGCCAAAAATAACCTTCGGTTATGCGGTCCTCGATGAAGCCCAAGCCATCAAAAATCCCGAATCAAAAACGACGCAGACCTGTATCGCGATCCAAGCCCATCATCGTATTGCCATCACCGGTACGCCGTTAGAAAACCGTCCGACAGACCTTTGGACTATCTTCCGCTTCCTCATGCCAGGCTTGCTCGGTAAGCGTGCTAATTTCGAACGTATGATGTTACGCGACCCCTCGGTAGCCTTAGGTAAGGTACGCCGGCAGGTTTCCCCCTTTATCCTCCGACGTCTGAAACGTCACGTCGCGTCTGACATTCCACCTAAGATGGAAGTCGTACTTCCTTGTCCGCTAACCCACGAGCAAAGAGCTTTATATCAACACCTGACCCAGGGAAGCGGCCTTTCCGGAGAACTTGCCGGATTGCTCTCTAAGGACGCGACATCAGTGCTCACATTATTAATGCGCCTGCGCCAAGTTTGTTGTGACCCCGGACTCCTGCCAGACAACTCGGGCTGCCCGAGCGCGCATTCGGGTAAGATCACGTTGCTCATCTCTAAGCTAACTGAAATCGCCGCCAATGGGTCCAAGGCCGTTGTCTTCTCCCAGTTTGTCTCCTTGATTGAGCGCGTCAAAACGGCCTTGGCTCGAGACCTGCCTAACCTTCCCATCTTTGAGTTAACCGGCGAAACCAAAGATCGCTCCGCCCCGGTCGAAAATTTTAAAGAAACCAAGGGGCCAGCTCTTTTCTTGGCTTCGCTTAAAGCGGGCGGAACGGGTATCACTTTGAATACCGCAGAGTATGTCTTCTTGATGGATCCTTGGTGGAATCCGGCGGTTGAAGCTCAGGCTGTCGATCGAGTCCATCGGATTGGTCAAAAGAACCCAGTCTTGATTTATCGGATGATTGCACCTGGCACCGTCGAAGAGCGGATTGAGGAATTGAAGCAAGAAAAACGCGAACTCTTCTCGACCGTTGTCGGAGATATCCCGGACATGACGGATTGGACCCGACACTTCACCTCCTTAGATGCCCTCATTCGTCTGAGCGATTCGCCGGCAGCCGCAGCCTCGGCCGAAATCGCGCCCGAGCGAGAGCACGAAGGCTGACCTACTTCGCGATTAAATCGTACTCCGAAGCACCCGTGACGGTGACTTCGGCAAATTCGCCGACCGGCAATTTCTTGGGGACTTGGACGATACCGTCGATATCCATCGCATCACCTTGGCTACGCGCGATGCCCGGACGTTCCACCAAAACACGCAATTTACGTCCGATGAATTCTTCGCCGCGTTGCTTGGAAAGGCCTTGGAGGAGAAGCATCGCCCGGGCGTGACGTTCGGTTTTAACTTCAGCGGCGAGATGGCCTTCCATCTTAGCCCCGCGCGTACCTTCTTCTTTGGAATACTTAAAGACACCGACGCGGTCAAAGCGGGTATCCGTAAGGAAATCGAGCAACTCACTGAAATCAGCTTCGGTCTCACCCGGGAAGCCGGCAATAAAGGTCGTGCGGATAACGATATTAGGGATACCGGCCCGCATACGTTTGATGAGGTCGCGGATATAGGCCCCATCGGTCTCGCGCTGCATGGCGGTCAACATCCGGTCGGAAATGTGCTGCAAAGGAATGTCGACATACCGCGCGACATGCTTGGATTGGGCGATGGTTTCGATCAACTCGTCGCTCCAATGGGCAGGGTGCGTGTAAAGGAGCCTGATCCAGAAATCTCCTTCGATCGTATCCAGCTCACGTAAAAGCGAAGCCAAGGATTCACCTTTGGTTGAGTCGACTTTGCTGCGGGGATTAGGACGCGCGTCCGTCCAGCGATCCATTCCGAAATAAGTGGTGTCCTGCGAGATGAGGTTAATTTCTTTGACGCCTTCGGCCACCAATTGACGGGCCTCCTTGACGACTGACTCGACCGTGCGACTACGATGCCGGCCACGGATACGGGGAATGATGCAGAACGTGCAGGGGTGGTTACAGCCTTCGGCGATCTTGATATAGGCCGAATGCTTGGGGGTCAGACGAAAGCGGGGCGTGTCAAAATCTGGGATGAAGGTGGTCGTCTTGGCCAAGAACTCCGTCATGCTGGCTTCGCCGCCCATGACCTTATGGATGACCGGGACAATATTAGTCACTTGGTCGAGACCGATGTAAGCGTCCACTTTCGGCAATTCGACGTGACCTTTGGCTCCTTCGACCACGGGCAGGGTACCTTGGTAGCGCTGGGCCATACAGCCTGCTACGATGAGCTTCTGGCCCGGGCGACGAGCCGTCGCCTTGCCGTCGCTCATCTCGTAAATGGCCTCGAGGGCTTCGTGTTTCGAAGCGTCGATGAAGGAACAAGTATTCACAATCACGACATCGGCTTCGGAGGCGTCAGCGGTCATCGACATGCCGGCCTTCGCGAGGTGGCCGATCATGATTTCAGAATCAATCAAGTTCTTGGCGCAACCAAGGGAGACGAGGCCTACTTTAACAGACATGGGTTGGATAGGAGCACGAATTTGCCGAAAAGCAACCCCGGGTCACGATTCCGGCCCTACAACGTCAACCAAGCCTCGGCCGGGACATCTTCGGGTCGGCAGAGTGGCGTTAAGCCAAAGTTAGGCAGGGCCGCGAGCCAAGCAGCCACATCCGCATCACCCTTGAATAGATTCTTAGCCGAGGACCCCACCTGCTTGCGGCGTTGGGTGAAGAAATTTCGCGCAACCTCGCGGGCGCGTTTACTCAGGCGTTTGGCATCGGTACGACGACGAAGCACCAGCAGGCATGAGTCGACCTTAGGGGGCGGGTTAAATGATTGGGCTGGTACCGGATGAACTTTGATCTTTTCGAAGGCCAAGTGCACCTGTGCGGTGACGGCGGACCAGTGGCTCGTCCCGACATCGGCGGTCAATCGCTCCGCAGCTTCTCGTTGCAGCATCAAGACCATCAAGGAAGGGTGCGGACCCGCGCAAATCGCATCCATCCATGGCGTCGAGATGGCGTAGGGTAGATTAGCAATGACCTTAAAGGAGCCGTCGAGTGGATCTTTCAATCCGGCCCGAGGCAATTTGACGGCATCCCCTTCGGTCAAATGGAAGGTTTTTGGAAACTGCGGCAGGAGAGATTCTTCGAGATGAAACAACATCGTCCGATCGGCTTCAACGGCAAAGAGCTGAACCCCGGCCCCGAGTAATGTCCGCGTCAAAGTCCCGAGACCCGGACCAACCTCAACGACCGTATCGCCTGAGACGATTTCACCGAGTTCTAGGGATTTACGGACAATATTACCATCGACCAAGAAATTCTGGCCCAGCCATTTACGTGGCATATGCGCCAACCTGGCCAGCAAATCACGGGTTTCGGAAAGCGAAAGCGGACCCTCGTTCATACGCTTTTAAAGGCTCGGAGAAGGTGAGCGGGGTTGGCTTCGCGCATCAGAGACTCGCCGACCAACAAAGCGTTAGCACCAGCTGCTCGCATCCTGGCCGCATCGTCCAGGTTCTTGATTCCACTTTCAGCGACCTTGAGAACGTGCGAGGGCATATGAGGGATCACGCGTTCTGCAAAAGCGAGATCAATGGCGAAAGTGGAAAGATTACGATTATTGACGCCGACCATATCAGGTCGATGCGACAAGGCACGGACAAGCTCATCCTCATCGTGAACCTCAAAGAGGACATCCAGACGGGCAAGTTTGGCCGCCCGATGCAAAGGACGGATCTCTTCATCAGAGAGCGCCCGGACGATGATCAATATGCAGCGTGCGCCATTCTGTGCCGCTTCGAGCACCTGATAAGGATGGAACATGAAGTCCTTACGGATGCAGGGGAGGGGGCGAGTCCGGCGGGCTTGCGAAAGGGTTACCTCCCTGAGATCCTTAAGTTCCCCCTTGAAATAAGTCGTTTCCGTCAGAACCGAAAGGCAGTCGGCGCCCGCTTCGGCATAAGCTTCAGCCTGAGCAACAGCGTCCACATCCACGCGAATCGTGCCCACGCTCGGGGAGGCCCGTTTGACCTCGGCGATAACTGTCATGTGACTAGGAGACACCAGAGACTGGCGAAACCCGGGGGCGGGGTGGATGCCGGCAAAAGCCGTTAGCTCGGCGTCAGCGACAGGTCGCAGCAAGTGGGCGATTTCCTTTCGCTTCGCTTGCATGATTTCTGTTAATTTATCCACGAAGCATAACGAAAGACTCTAAGGGCGGCTGGCAATCGTTTTGACTCCCGACCGTCAGGTCGTCTCGATGAGCGTATGCCCGGCATCGATTACCTGATAGCAACCACCGCCCGATTACGTGCCCCAGATGGCTGCCCTTGGGATAAAGAGCAAAACCATCGGACCCTCTGCGATTGCCTCATCGAAGAAGTCGCCGAACTTGTCCAAGCCATCGACCGGAATGACCTGGCGAACCTGCGGGAGGAACTAGGCGACCTGCTTTTTCACATTGTCATGCACGCTCAGATGGCCGCCGAAGAAGGGCATTTTAATTTCGATGACGTAGCCAAAGAAGTAAACGATAAGATGATCAGAAGGCACCCGCATGTCTTCGGCGAAGGCGTCAAGTTAGGCGACGCTGAAGCCGTCATTAAGCAATGGGAGCAAATTAAGCTCACGGAAAAAGGACCGAAGAAGCCGACCCTCTTTAAAGAGCTTCCCCCTTCCCTTAACACTGTCCTCACCGCGCGGGAAGTTTGGAAGCAAATCCAAAAAAAGGGCTACGATGCCGGGCAAACGGTCCATGTACCGACGATCGCCGCCCTCCAAAATAATCTAACTGAAGCTCTGGCCGGACAGAAACTCTTTGAGATTATCGCCGCTTGTCGAGATGCGGGAATCGACCCTGATTCCGCCCTTCGCCGCCATACGGCGAAAGTTGTCGAGACGGCCGAGACCAATGTCCATTCGTCCTGAGCCGCCCCCATGGAACTTGACCCGATCTTAGTGAAAGTCGCCGGCAAGGAGGTCGAAGTTTGGCCTAAAGTTTCCGCCCGCTCCAATCGCGTCCGCCTAGCGGTCAAACCTGGCCCCAAAATCATCCTATCTTTTCCACCCCATGCTTCCCTGGCTTCGGCCAAGGCATTTCTGAAGGATAATTTACGCTGGCTTGAAAAAGTCGTCGCCCGCGCCCGACCCGTCCAGACCTCACTCGTCGATCATCTGACGAAGTTTTCGTGGTTAACTTTAGATGAAAGACACCTCGCGGTAGAAATTGCAACGGGCACGCGAACCTCGCTCAAAATCTCGAAGGAAGAGGAAGTCGTAAAATTACTTATTCCTGAAGAAAATCGAGAGACGTGTGCCGTCAGGGCGCTACGTCGTCTGGCCGAAACCGGCTTAAGCCTCGCCGTTGCCCGCCTCAGCGCCCGCGTGGGGGTCACCGTCTCGCAAGTCAGCGTCCGTGATCAAACTACCCGCTGGGGCTCTTGCTCGTCCAGCGGCACGCTTTCCTTGAATTGGCGGCTGATCCTGCTTCCACCGATGCTGCACGATCACGTCATTTTACACGAACTATCTCACCGCAAGCATATGGATCATTCGCCCCGCTTTTGGAATCAGTTGGCAGCGTGGGACCCCGAATGGGAAAAGCATGACCAAGCACTCACGCGTCGGTGGAATGTTATCATGGATCTCGGCCGCGCATGAGTAACGAGATCGGCCAATCGCTCGATGAGGTTTTTGACGTCGTCGATGCGGAGGATCGGGTGATCAGTTCGAATCATCGCGGTGAAATTCATCGGCTTGGCCTCAGACATCGGGCGATTCATATTTTTTGGCGTCGGACGGACGGTCGCATCTGCTTGCAGCGCAGATCTTTCGCAAAAGATCATTGCCCTGGCTTGCTGAGTTCATCCTGTGCGGGGCATGTCGATGCCGGCGAAACCTACCAAGACGCCGCCGTTCGTGAATTACGCGAAGAGCTTGGGGTGATCTTACCCGCATCCTCGCTTCACGAGATCGACTACGCACCCAGTCATCCGGCTTTAGGCAACGAGTTCGTCCGCTCCTATTTCATGGAGGGCGATTTCGCGACTACCTTGGCCAGGGCGGAGGTCGATGCGATCTTGTGGCGTTACCCGCAAGAAATCGACGAATGGATTGACTCAGCTCGTGACTGGTTCGCACCCCCTTTGGTCCATCTGCTCGCGCGGCCAGCTATTCGAAATAAATTATCCCTTCGCGGATAAGTGTTTGAGTTCGCCCCCTTACCGGACGATAAGATGCAAGCCCCGTGACCACTCCCGACGCCGCCGATAAGCCCGTAACCGTCCCATGGTACCATTGGCTATGGGTGGGACCCTTAGCCGTCTTCCTGCGCCTCTGGCTGTCGACCTTAAGAATCCGTTGCAACGTCGGGCGTTTTGATGATTCAAACGGACCCTCGATCATCGTCTTGTGGCACGATCGCCTCTTCGTTTCCGCTTTGATCGCGAACCGATACTTTAGCCGACCGGTGACCGCGTTGATCAGTACCAGCAAAGACGGGTCGTGGTTGGTGGCTTTTTACCGGCTCATGGGACTACGCGCCGTCCGCGGATCCTCCAACCGACGCGGTGCCGCCGGCCTCATTGCGCTCACCCGTGAAATGAGGCAGGGGAATCATGCGGGCGTCACCCCCGATGGGCCGAAGGGTCCGCGCCGAGAATTCAAACGGGGCGCCATCGCTTTAGCCAAATTAACCCGCCGGCCTTTCGCACTCGTGGGCATTAACTACACCCAAGCATGGCACCTAAAAAGCTGGGATACCTTCGCGCTTCCATGGCCCTTCTCCCAAGTGGAAGTCACGCTGGAAACCATCGGCGTGAATCCGGGAGAAGAAACCGATGAAGATGCTGCGCAACGCATCAGTCATCGCCTGACCGCTTTGTCGGGCGAGTGAGCTAAGCTCGCCCAAGTAAACGGGCAGAATATTTGGCTAGCAAATCGGTTTCGATATTCACCTTATCTCCGACTTTCTTCTGGGCTAAATGGGTGACCGTCAGGGTATGAGGAATGATCCAGAGGCTGCATCCGCCTGGAATCATTTCCGCGACCGTCAAGGACATGCCATCGACGGAAACGCAGCCTTTCTTGGCAATAAATGCTAAATGTACCTCTGGAATGCTTAAGTCTAATCTCCAATCCGAGCCGACTTGACCCCAGAAAGTTATCGCAGCCAACGTATCAATATGACCCGTGACAAAATGTCCACCCATGCGATCCGTCGGTAGAAGACTAGGCTCCAGATTGACGACGGACGCGGCGGCTAAATCTCCGAGGTTCGTGAGCCGAAGAGTCTCCGCAAGGATATCGAATGAGGCATTATCATCCACAGGGTCGGTCACCGTCAGGCAGCAACCGTTGATGGCGATGCTGTCACCCGCGCGGGCTTGACGGAGAAGAGGGTGGCGCAGCGTCAATCGAGCACCCTCCGCGCCACGGGAGATAAGGGAGATAACCTTACCGGTGCCTTGAACTAAGCCGGTGAACATACCAAAGAAAAAGGGGCCGCTTGACGGCCCCCAAGTGGTTAGTTTTGTTTACCTTCTTGAGCTCGCTTGGCCTTTTCTTCGGCTTCGATCTTAGCCCGAACGGCGGCACGCTCTTCCTCTTCGATTTGCGAAAGACGTACCTTGCGGCGCTCGTCTTCTTCGACGGCGTTACGCACTTCAGTTTCGACCTCTTCCGATGCCTTTTTAAATTCACGCTTTGCTTTGCCGAGGCCACGCGCAAGCTCGGGAATCTTGGAGCCGCCAAAGAGAAGGAGGGCGACGGCGAGGATGGCCCAGAATACTGGGCCGTCTAGCATGGCGAGAGGGAGATGCATAGGTTTGCGGTTGCTGGGATAGTCTGAGTGGTAAACATTCATGCAAGTTGCCCCCATGTCAACCCATGTCTCTCATCGCGATGTCTGGTATAGTGGCCTCGTCCAAGGCGTAGGCTTTAGGGCTCAGGTCATGACCGTGGCCAGGGGCTTTGATGTCACCGGTTACGTCCAAAACCTTTCGGACGGCAGGGTTTACCTGCATGCGGAAGGAGCGGGTAAAGAGATTGAAAAATTCACCGAACAAATCGCCGTCACGCTTGATGGCCATATAAAGTCGGAAGAAATACGAGGGTTTTCCGACGTCAGAACCTGTCGCGATTTTAGCATTAAACCATGACCTCCGCCATCTCAGTCCGGCACCTAACCAAAGACTTTAAAATGGGTTTACGGGGGCTTAAATTAAGGGCGGTAGATGATCTTAGTTTGGAGATCCCCCGCGGACAAGTCTACGGCCTGCTTGGTCCGAACGGTTGTGGAAAAAGTACGACGCTTAAAATCGTCCTCGGGCTGGTCGCTGGCACGAGCGGCGAAATCAATATTCTTGGATTTCCTTCCGCCACGGCGGAGGCTCGGCGGCGGACCGGCTTCCTGCCCGAAGCTCCTTATTTTCATAAATTTCTTACGGGACGCGAACTGGTCCGGTACTGCGCGCAACTGAGCGGAGTTTCGGCAATCAAGATGGAGTCCGCCGTCGAAGCGGCCCTCGGGCTTGCCGCGATGACGGAAGCAGCCAGTCGGCCGATTGGCACTTATTCCAAAGGCATGCTCCAACGGATCGGCTTAGCCCAAGCCATCGTCCATGACCCCGAACTGGTCATCTTGGACGAGCCAACCGCCGGCGTCGATCCGGTCGGCGCGGCGGCGATCGGACGCATGATTCGAACGATGCGCGATCAGGGAAAAACCGTCGTCCTTTGCTCCCACCTCTTAGGCCAAGTCGAACAAGTGTGCGATCGCGTCGCCATCATGGACCACGGACGATTAGTCCTAGAGGGCAGGGTAGATGACGTCTTGGCACAACGTGACCGGCACCTGATGACCATCGAAGCGCTCACCCCCGATGCACGTGTAGCCGCCGAAAGTGCCCTGGCGGCCCACGGCGCCAGAGTGCGGTCCGTCACCCATCCACGTCGTTCGTTAGAAGAACTCTTTCGTGAACTGGTGACTGGAAGCCGTGACGCTTAACCTCATGAAACCTAGCTTACTTCGTTGCGGATGGATTGCCCGCATGACTTTCCTCGAAGCCGTTCGGCAAAAGTTTTTCGCTTTCTTAATCGTCCTCGGCGCCGCCATGGTCCTTTCATCGGTGGCTTTCCGTTTCCTTGATTTTGGGCACGGTGAGCTCAAATTTATCGCCGATTTTGGCTTCGGTGGCATGTTCCTTTTTGGATCCATCTTAGCCGTCGTCATGACCGCTCAGCTCTTTTTTGCGGAAATGGATAACCGGACGGCGCTGACTCTCTTAGCGAAACCCCTGAGCCGAGCGGAATTCTTGATTGGGAAATTCTTTGGCGTCTGGATGATCTTAGGCTTATTTGTCATCATCCTCTCGGCCCTGCTTGGGTTAGTCCTTTGGGGAAGGGCCCAAGAATTAAGCCTTCTGGCCGAACAATCTGGACGGGTGGCCCCGGACTTCAGCTTCAGAGGCTTGGGTATCTTCGCGGTATTACAATGGCTGCGGCTCAGCGTCGTGGCCGCCATTGTCTTAGCCATTGCCGCGGCGGCTCGCACGTTTCTTTTCGCCGTCATCCTGGGGGCGTTGACGGTGGTCGCTGGGCAGCTCCAATGGATTGCCCAAGACGTCTTATTGAAGCCGACCGAGTCGATGCTTTATAAAAGCATCCTTTGGCTCACCTCGCGGATTCTGCCCAACCTCCAGCAATTCAACATTGGGGATGCGCTGGTGCTGGACTCCGGAACCGTGGCGGCGACTTCGATCGGCTGGGTCATCCTTTCAGGGCTTCTTTACGCGGCGGCTTATCTGTTCCTGGGTGCCCTCGTTTTCCGGCGCCGCGAAATCTAATCATGCGCCTCCGAGGAATATGGATTGCCTGCTTGGCCTTACTGTTGGCCGCCGGGGCGTTGAGCGAAAGGTCCTGGGTCAGCGTCCGCTCCTGCATTCCCGAAATTGGCCCCAAGCAAATCGAACCGACCATCGGCCAAGGGGTCTTATTAGGAATATTAGGCGGGTTTCGCACCGTGATCGCCGACCTGACTTGGATTCGGAGTTACGTGCTATGGGAACGGAAAGACCGGCCGGGTTGCGAAACCCTCATGCGCACCGCCTGTGCGCTCGATCCGCATGCGCGTTATTTCTGGGAGAATACTGGCTATGCCCTGGGCTATGATATGGCGCATTGGGAAATTCGGCGGCGGGGTGGCTACGCCAAGGTTCCGAAAGAAATCCAAGATTACTTGTTCAAATCCTATGCCCAGAAGGGCTTGGACGTATTGGACGAAGGCGTCCGCCTTTCCAAAGCCCGGGCCGCCCTCTTGGTCTTCGCCGGACAGCTCGCCGAAATGAAACTCGGCGACAAACAACTGGCCGCCGATTATTACCGGCAAGCGGCGAATACAGCCTCCCCGCCTTGGTATGCAGCGCGTTTCTCCGCCCGCAACGAATGGGATGCCGGCCACCCGATGGAAGCCTACATTTGGTTCAAGAATTACTGGCTAGACCGACTGAGCAAAGATTCAGACCACGCACCTGATGACCTGGAACTGATCCGCGACATGGAAACGCACTTGAAGATCAATCTTCTTTCACGGATTCCCCGGCAGGCGTGGGAGAAATAATCAGAACGGCTCGTTACTACTATCGGCCTTCTTCTCCCCCTTAGGGACGCGAGGCTTACGCGGTGGGAATTCGAACCACCAGCCTTTGGCTTTATCGGCGATTAGGAACGCTTCAAAGGTTCGTCTGGTCCGGTTGGAAACAAATTTCTTCAGCCCCGTCTTTCCCTCGTTTAATAAACGCGAGATATCTTCGGGCGAGATCGGGCATTTAAGCATCTCCTGGTTCAGGCTGAAAGTTTTCTTCGCACCCGCCTCTTTGGATTTCTGGGGGCAAACCCGATACCCGGCAGTGGGCGTCTGTTGAACCTGCAATCCGCTGACTGGGCAGATGCCGAGCACCGGCCAAGTGGTCTCAAAGGCATCAGGATTGCCGTCAGCGCCCTCGCGTGGCGGGAAGTAGAGGATGGCCTTCAACTTACCACTCAAAGCCTTGGGCTTGGTCTTACGGGGGGCTTTGGCCGGCTTGGTCTCGTCTTCAGTGCCTTCCGGCTTGGTTTCAGCGGGAGTTTGGGCCGACTTAGCCTCGGCAGCCTTGTTCGCCTTGATGATATCTTCGTCTACCAGGTCGATGAAGCCGGTGAAATTCTTACCCGATTTCATCGACTTGAAGTCGCTGAAAGGACCGATGCGACGTTGGTCGACGAGCTCCGCGACTTCCGCCGGGGTAATCGTGTGACCATTCATCGCCACATAGATGGTGAGCTTAGGCCGATTAGTGGCGCCCGTGGCGTCTTGGGAGAAATATTTTTCACCATTGGTCAGGAGAGGCTTTCCGTCAGTGGGAGAAAGGACTTCCGGCTCCAACGCGGCGGAGGGCAATTCTTCGGCCCCGGCGGCCACCATGACCTTAACCTGTTCCTTGATCTCGGCGATGAATTCCTTGGCGGTAAGTTTGCCGTGCTCGATTTGCTTGAGCTTGTATTCCCATTCGCCGGTGAGCTGGGGTTCGGTGAGGAAGGCCATGCCCTTGGCGTGTAAAAACTGGTGCAGCTGAAATGCCTTGGATAAAGGCACGAGTTCCTTGCCCTGGCGCTCGATATAAATCTGGGTGAGAAGCTGTTCGATCGTGGCAGCCCGGGTCGCCGGGGTACCGAGACCGCGCTCTTTCATGGCTTCGGCTAGAGCCTCGTCGTCGACGAGCTTACCGGCATTCTCCATCGCACCGAGCAAGGAGGCTTCATTATAACGGGCCGGCGGCTTCGTGGCGTCTTCCTTGACGTTCACTTCGTGCACCTTGGCCTTGGCGGGAGTGCCGTCAGGAGCGGTGAGGGCTGGCAAACTGGCTGCACCTTCTTTGTCCTTATCTTCTTCGGCTTCGGCTTCTTGACCCCAGACTGCACGCCAACCCGCGATCACCAGAACCTTTCCGGTCGTGCGGAAAGCATGGGAGCCGACCATCGTAGTCCGGACCGTCTCCTCAAACTCAGCCATCGGGAAAAAGACCCCCACGAAACGCCGCACGACCAAATCGTAGATCTTTTGTTCGACCTCGGTCAGACCGTGAGGGACCGTACCGGTGGGGATGATGGCAAAGTGATCGCTGACTTTCTTATTATCAAAAACACGGCGACCAGCGGAATCCACCCAACCGTTCCTTAAGGCCTCCTTGGCATAGATACCAGAAGCGTGGGCACCATCCAGCGACTGTAAGACGGACTTGGCATTAGGCACATAATCCTCAGGTAAGTACTGCGAATCGGTCCGAGGGTAGGTGAGGGCTTTGTGTTTTTCGTAAAGAGCCTGTGCGACCCCCAGTGTCGTCTTGGCAGAGAAACCAAACCGGCGATTACCTTCACGCTGAAGCGTCGTCAGGTCGAAAAGACGCGGGGCACTTTCCTTCTTGGGCTTACGTTCGTCGGTGGCGGTACCCTGGCCTAGCTTGAGAGATTCCGCGGCGACCTGCTTCGCCTGGGCTTCATCATAGAAGCGCTCGGCTTCTTTCCGATCGGCAACACCCGGGACTTGGGCGGCACCTCGATAATTTCCAGCAGACAAGCCGAAGTCGGCCTCAATCTTCCAAAAAGTCTTGGGAACGAACCCCCGGATTTCCAGTTCGCGCTTCACGATGAGCATCAGGGTAGGGGTCTGGACGCGGCCCACGGAAAATACATCACGTTTGGCACCGCCGATACGGATGGTGGCAAAACGACTGCCATTCATGCCCACCAACCAATCGGCTTGGGAGCGCCCGATCGCAGAACCTAACAAACCAGCCTTTGCAGACTCGGGGAGTAAATGTTCAAACCCATCCGCGATCGCCGCATTGGTCATGCTCGTCAGCCAAAGTCTTTTCAAGGGCAGTTGGCATTTCGCGAGTTGATAGACGTAGTGCAAGATCAGTTCGCCTTCACGACCGGCGTCGCAGGCATTCACCACTTCGCCGACGTCGTCACGTGACAGCAATTTCTTCAGAAGTTTGAAGCGGTCTCCGTTGTTCCGTTCGCTGACGACCGCTTTCAGAATGTCCGGACTGGCGGAACCATCGAAACCTTCAGGCAAGATTGGCAGGTCTTTCAGGGTCCAGCGCTTGAGCTTTTCATCCAGGTCCTGCGGATCCTTCAAGCGCACCACGTGGCCGATGGAGGAACTAATCACCCACTTTTCGTTCTCAAAGATTTCGCCTGACTTTGGCACCTTCAGCACCTTGGCAAGATCTCCGGCGACGGAAGGCTTCTCCGCGATGACCAGGATTTTCGTGCCGGTTTGAGCGGTAGAGACGTTTTTAGACTGAGGGGATTTCTTGCGCATGCGTGGGATTATAACCGATTGTCAAATTCGGTTACATTCCTTGCTCGGCAAGGGAGTCGTCGAGGGCGGCGATTAAAGTGGTGATGGTCGCGTCGGTCTCGTCGCCCATATTGGAGATCCGGAAAGTCTTACCTTTTAATTTTCCATAACCCCCGTCGATGACGAGTTTGTGTTTCGCTTTCAGCGTCTTGTTCAGCAGTTCTAAGTCGGCATTCCGGTCGTTCTTGAAGCAATTAAGCCCACGGGTGCCGAACTGGACTTCCGGAAAGAGTGAGAAGCCTTTGGCCGAGCCCCAGGCGCGCATGCGTTCGTTCAAACGCAGGTGACGGGCAAAACGATTTTCCAGCCCCTCGGCTTCGATTTCGATGAGACGCTGCTGCAAGCCATAAAAGAGGGAGATGCAGGGCGTCGAAGGGGTCATGCCTTTCACGTGATTGTCGTGGAATTCAATCAAATCGAAGTAATAGCCGCGATCGGGCGATTGTTTGGCGCGGGCGCGGGCGCGCTCACTTACGGCGAAGATTGCCAGACCAGGCGGTAGGGCCAAGGCCTTCTGAGATCCGGTAAGAAAGATATCGATGCCGAGTTCGTCTTTCTTGATGGGGAGGGTCGAGAAGGAGCTGACCGTATCCGCAATCGAAATGACATCAGGAAAGTCGCGGACGACCGCCATGATATCGGCAATCGGGGAGAGCGTACCGGTTGAGGTTTCGGAATGGATAAAAGTAATGCAGTCGAACTTGCCCGTGGAAAGCGCCTGCCGGACAGCCGCAGGGTCGATCGGCTTGCCCCAGTCGAACTGGAGGGCTTCGGCGTACTTGCCGCAACGCTTGGCGACGTCGTTCCACTTGTCGGAGAAAGCCCCGTTCATGCAGTTGAGAACGCCCTTGCGGCAGACGTTGCGAAGGGCGCCTTCCATCACGCCCCAGGCCGAACTGGTGGCCAGGTAGACGGGATCCTGGGTATAGAACATCGACTGCAGCCGGGGCTGCATATCGTTGTAAAGTTTTACGAAATCGCCCGAACGGTGTCCAATCATGGGTTTGCCCATGGCTTGGACGATCGAGTCGGAGACGGTCAAAGGACCAGGGATATAAAGACGATAGCTCATCGTTGGAAGGTAGTTAAAAGTTCGACGGAGACATCCGGGTTGTCGATACGAACAATTCTGCGGTTGTGCTCGGCCAGGGTCGCCGTCTTAGGCTTCCAGCCCTTGGCTTCTTCGGGACTTAATTCGGCGAAGGTCATCACTACCAGGAGGTCGCCGGGGCGGCCGAGATGGGCGGTGGCGCCATTAAGACAGACTTCCCGGGTGCCGGCAGGGGCGGGTATGGCGTAGGTCTCAAATCGTTCACCATTCGCCAAATTACCCACCAGAATCTTCTCATAAGGCAACATACCGACCAGGGCCATTAGCTCTTGGTCGATGGCTAGGGAGCCCTCATAATCGAGTCTGGCGCCGGTGACCTCGGCTCGAAGTAATTTGGTGCGCAACAGGTGGAGAAGCATGGCGCTGGGTCGTCCTTCTCAATCGGGATGCTTGCCTGCGTCAAACAACTTTGCATCAATTCGTCCATGTCCGCGAAACATCGAGGGTTCTTTTCGTCTCTGGGAGAGGCTATTGCGAGCTATGCCGTGGACGTTGTTTATGAGCGTAAACAGGGTGTGGGAGCACGGCTGTTAGGGGGCTTTCTACGGGTTCTTTCATGGGTTTTTGAGGTGATTGTACGTCTGCGCCTCTGGCTCTATCGTAACCGCCTTTTTAGGGATACCCCCCTGGGCTGTAAGGTCGTCGTGGTCGGGAATTTAACGGTCGGAGGCACTGGCAAGACCCCCGTCGTCCTTAAAATGGCTCAAGTTCTTGCCCGCAGAGGGCGGAGGGTCGCGATTTTGTCTCGAGGCTATAAAGGCGCCTCAGATTCGATGTTTAAGCGGTTTTGGCGCTGGATCGTGCAAGGTAACCGTCCGGCACCCTTAGTTGTTTCTGACGGTAAATCGGTCTTGGTGGGCCCAGATGAAGCCGGGGATGAGCCCTATATGTTAGCCCGAAATTTAGCTGCCGAAGGGGTCGTGATCATTGTCGATCGTGATCGAGTCGAGGGAGGGCGCTTTGCCCTGAGGCAATTCGGGGTTGATACAATCCTGCTTGATGACGGCTTACAATACCTACCCTTACGGGGTCAGATCAACCTGCTCTTAGTGGATAGTCGCGATCCGTTCGGCAACGGTTCGTTGCTCCCGCGGGGCATTCTGCGAGAGCCGATTTCTAATCTCAGCCGGGCTTCTTACATCTTCTTGACCAAATCATCTGGCCGACCTGACCCTCAATTAATCGCTTTAATCAAGAAACATAATCCCAAGGTGGAAATCATCGCCTGTGCCCATAGCCCGCAAGAATTGATTGCGGTCGACCATGGGAAGAGCTCGCCCTTATCCCATCTAGTGGGCCGCCGCGTGATGGCTTTCTCCGGTATCGCCACCCCGGAGCGCTTTGAGGAAACGTTAATCGCCCAGGGGGCTGTCCTCGTTTCCAAGCGACGTTTCTTAGACCACCATGATTTCAACGATGAAGACTTAGACGAGGTGCTCGAGCAGGCCTTACGTTATAAGGCAGAGATGATCGTCACCACCGAAAAAGATGCGGTGCGACTCCAAGGCCGTTTTAACCCACCGATCCCGCTGATGTACGTCAGGCTGGAAGTTGAAATCTTAGGCGACCCCGAAGGCTTTAACGCCGCCGTGGAACGGATTTGCTTCGGTCCTTCTTCGGCGCGGTAACGACTTCGGCTTGATGATTCCGGGCCAGACGAAGGAAGAAATCCTGGGCGGTCGGAGCGACTCGTCCTTCCGCCGCGCACGCGACATAACTGCCATCAGGTTGCAGGCTTTTCGCATCCCCGAAATGAGTGGCGTAGGTCTGGATGATTTCCTGCTCCAAGCGACGACGTAAGATTTTATTAGTAATCGGAAAGATGCACTCGACGCGGCGTTCGAAATTACGCGGCATCCAATCGGCACTACCCATCAAGATGATGGGTTCGCCCCCCGTATTCTCGTAACGGAACATTCGACTATGTTCGAGGAAGCGACCCAGGAAGCTGCGAACCCTGATGTTTTCACTTTTACCCGGGAGCCCAGGAATCAAACAACAGATTCCGCGGACGATAATCTCCACTTTCACTCCCGCCTGAGATGCCCGATAGAGTGCGTTGATCACATCCGGGTCGACCAAACTGTTCACCTTGGCGAAGATAGAAGCTTTCTGGCCGGACTTGGCGGCCGCCGTTTCGGCGTTGATTAGCTCGACCGTCCGGAGCGCGAGGTTAAAGGGCGCGATGAGTAAGTGTTTAAAAACTGGACGACCCAGGTTGCCCGTGAGCACATTAAATAATAACCCGACCTCGGTGGTGATGGCTTCATCCGCCGTAAACAAAGAGAAGTCGGTGTAGATCCGGGCGGTCTTGGGGTTATAATTGCCCGTCCCTAAGTGCGCATACCGACGCAATCCGCCCTTTTCCTGCCGCACGACCAAGCAGGCCTTGCAGTGCGTCTTAAGTCCGGCGAGCCCGTAAACCACATGCGCACCAGCTTCCTCCAGCTGACGGGCCCATTCGATGTTATTCAGTTCATCAAAGCGGGCGCGCAATTCGACGAGAGCGGTCACTTGCTTGCCATTGCGGGCAGCCTCCTTGAGCGCTTCGACGACCGGCGAATCGCCACTCGTCCGATACAGGGTCAATTTAATCGCCACGACTGCTTCATCGCGGGCGGCCTGACGGATAAAATCCACGACAGGCATAAAGGATTCATAAGGGTGATGCAGCAGGTAGTCCTGCTTGGCGATGCGTTGAAAAAGCTTGGATGCATCGGCTAGTTCAGGTTGCACCACCGCCGCGAAATTAGGGTAGAGCAGGTCCGGGCGGCCGACGAGATCGATCAGACTGGCCAAACGCAGCATATTGACCGGGCCGGGGATCTTGAAAGCGTTATCGGCGGATAAGCCGATTGATTTGAGCAACCATGTCATTTCCTCATCGGGAGCTTCACTCTCGATTTCTAACCTGACTGGGGCACCCTTACGCAGGTTTCTAATTTCTTCCTCAATCGCTTCCAAAATATTTCCCGCCTCGTCCTCGTCCACGTAAAGATCGCTATTTCGCGTGATCCGGAAAGCCCAAGAGCCTTGGAGTTCTAATCCGGGGAATAGCCGATCAAGGAACGACTGAACAACATGGCTTAAGAGGGTGAAATGCTTTCGCGATCCATGATTAATCGCGATGATCCGTGGCAACATCCTTGGGATGGGCACGACCGCACGTCGTACCTCGCCATTGACCGGATCCTTCAGCAATACCAAGAGGTAAAGCCCCTTGTTCGTCAAAACCGGGAAGGGGTGGGAGGGATCGATTGCCAACGGGGTCAAACCCGGAAAAATCTCCCGATCGAACAAATTCGAAAGCTCCTGGCGATCCTGCACGTCAAGCTCGGCGCGCGACTTTATTAGAATGCCTTGCTCGACCAACGCCGGTAATAATTGCTCCTTCCAGCAATCTTGCTGGGCATCGACAAGTTCGCGGGTCTTTTGTAAAACCTCCAAGAGGAAGTCGCGGGTCGCCGGGTGGCTTGCGGACTCTTCCTGTTGCATGATGCCGGCGATGCGAATCTCGAAAAATTCGTCGAGGTTCGAACTAACGATCGAAAGGAACCGGACTCTTTCGAGCAAAGGGACGGAGACGTCTTCGGCCAATTCGAGTACGCGGCGGTCAAAACTGAGCCAACTGAGCTCGCGATTAAACATGTCCATGACGGCTGGGGATGAAGTTTCCAAACTGTGAGTAGTAGCCGGGGGCGATTAATAATCCATATTTTATCGTTAATTTCTGCCCAGAAATGGTTAAATATGGGCAATCGACGTGTTACGTTCCGGTAAAAATCATCGGGGTGACCAAAAAACCTCGAAATCACCCGATTTGGCCAGACGTATCTTGGCGGCCGGAGGTTGGTCGTGACGCACGACGTCCCCCCGCCCGAACTGGGCTGCCAATTTCTTGACTTCATGCTTTGAGAGGCCGCGGGTCGGCACTTCCACGGCTTCGATCAGACCCTGTCGAACCGTTATGAAACGAAGTAGACCTTTGATGATCTGAACGTCGGAGACCAATCGCGCGCATTGCACGGGCAGTGGCGCAACCGTCGCAGAAGTGAAAGCCGCAAAGGCGTATTTAATGTCGCGCAGATCGCGATGCAGCCGGCGATTGACGAAATCTGTCGATGCGGGGGTCTTCCAGGCACGGGCTTCGTGATTCCAATGTTCCGCCCCAAGCAACTGAGTGCAGACTTCGTCATCGAGATCGGACCCTATCCGCGTGAGAACTCCATGGGCACTTATCTCATCGCTTAATCTTTGCAGGCGCTGGGCGGTGACGCGGAGCGCGGGCTCAAGGATCAGAATTAATCCCCCCGGATTAAGGTGGGCCTTCAATTGATCGACCCAAGCCAGCAGATTCGTCGGATCCAGTTCTGACATCTCATTCATAACAAATCCTGCCACGATGATATCATATGCACCCTCTGGCCAGGTTTCGGAGCGGGCGGCATCTCCCACGCGAGAGCGCACTGATACTCCGGCACCCAAGGTGGCGTGGGCAAAACCCTCTGCTGCGACCAAGGCCATGGGCGACCTATCGACCGCAGTCAGCGTGATCTTAGCGTCCGTCAGCTGAGTCAGACAATGAGCGGCGGCGACCCCGCAAGAGCCAGGACCAGAGCCAAGGTCGAGGATGGAAATCTCCCCTCCGGCGGGTCGCCAATGCCGGAGCTCATACGCATGCGCCAAGGTAAAAGACGTACGGACGAAGCTTTGAGGAAGAAAGAATATCCCGTAGCCGGCCAACAACTCCGCATCGGCGAAGTATTCGGGAAATTTGTGCTTCGGACGCTCGATGGTAAAGAGATCCGAAAGTCGACCGACCGCGGGGGTGATTTTTTCCAACGCCTCATCGCCGCTCCGGCCAGTCGCCCGTTCGACTTGATCCAGCCAGAATGCTTCCGCCGCGGCCGGGTAATCTCCCCAGGCTTTAAATTCCGACATCTCTTCGGCCCTCAAGGGCGCTCCGTAAGGTCGCGGGGTCAGCAAAAGTCAAACCGCTCCCGCTGGGCAAACCAAAGCCGATCCGTGAAACCTTAACACTCGGTTTGATGGCGGTGATGCTTTCCCGGATGAAATGACAGGTGGCCTCGCCCTCGATATCATTACCTAAAGCCAGGACCACTTCCGTGATTGGCTCATCTTTAAGCCGACGCTCGAAGGTCGCTAAATTAAGCTCTTCGGGGCCGATGCCATTAATGGGTGAAAGCCGGCCATGTAAGACGTGATAGGTCCCGCGGTAAGCGGAAGAGCGCTCGATCGACATTACATCTGGGACTTGTTCGACGACACAGATCGATCCGGCATCGCGCTTGGGATCGAGGCAAACCTCACAGGAATCTGACTCCGCCAAGCTGCCGCAACGCGAACAACGGCGAACGGCGAGAGCGGCGGCCTGAAGAGCGGACAGCAAAGGCTCCAGCTTTGCCGGGCGCTCAACGAGTAGGTGCAACGCGATTCTTTCCGCCGAACGATGACCCAGACCAGGCAAAAGCTTCAGCAACTGGCGGACTTTGTCGAAAGAAGGCGTCACGAATGGTCCCGGAGTTAAGTTTGTTGGCGAAATTTACCAGCTTCTGAGATGGTTGTAATCAGAGTTCGGAACAGGGCGGGGGAGTCAAGGTTTGCTCACGGCTTGCACCTGAGGCCAGCCTGTTCAATTTAGGAGCATGCGCGCACCGCGGGATCTACAAATCGTCGGAGACTTTGTGGCCATCTCTTGGGACGATGGCGCCCAAGACATCATCTCTGGTGAAAAGCTACGTGAGCTTTCGCCCAGCGCGGAAAATATGGGCGAAGTTGATATTCTTGGCCAACGTTGGGGCGGGGACGGTCCTCGCCAGTTTCCGGGAGTGTCCGTGCAAAGCCTAACACTAATAGGTAACTATGCGGTGACTTTTGTGTTTAGCGATGGTCATCGAACGGGAATTTACAGTTGGGAATACCTGCAGAAGATCGCCCGAGAGTCAGAATAAACTTTTACGGATTGCCCCTTCTTAAATAGCCGTCACATTTTGGAACGTGAAAAAGACTTACGTTCTGGATACCAACGTTCTCATTCATGACCCCGAATCGCTTTTTAAGTTTGATGAGCATATCGTGGCGGTGCCCGTGGAAGTCTTATCCGAACTGGATCGGCTAAAGACGCAGCCGGGACAACTCGGTGCCAGTGCCCGACGCGTTAACCGCTCGATCCGAAGCCTCTTCGAAAATCGCCCACTGAAAGAAATTGCCGAAGGCGACCCGACTAAGCCCGGCGCCCTGCATGCCACCCTCCGCGACGGCGGAGAACTGAGGGTCGTCGTCAACGAATCGCTGATTCGCGATCACTTTAACGGAACCCGTTCCGACCGTCTCCGCGCCGTTTTCATGCAGGTTGATGCGCCGGACCACCGTATCATCGCATCCGCTCTCTATTTGCGCGACACGGCGGACGGGCCTGTCGTCCTTGTCACCAAAGACGCCTGCATGGCGCTCAAGGCCCAAGCGCTCGGCTTAGAAGTACAAGACTATCGGAACGATCGGATCGAAACCAGCGACGTAGGCGAATATAAGACCCTAACGATTTCCGCTTCGGCGATGCATGATTTCCGCGATTTGGCTCAAGTTGCGATTAAACTGAAAGATGAAGACTTACCCGTAATCAACGAGTATGTCATGCTCGCTTCCGATTCATGGAGCGAACCAGCCCGGCACGTCGCTGAGGGTGCCTTCGTGCCCTTGGGGCTTTATCGCGAGTTTCTTTCGACGCAAAGCGGGGCTCGTAAAGGACTGCAGATGCCCCGCGGCATGCGGGTCATTCCTAAGAATTTCGAACAGTGGATCTTCCTGGATGCCCTCCTGAACCCCGATATCAAATTAGTGACCTGTTTCGGTCGTGCCGGCACCGGCAAGACCTTTCTCTCCATCGCCGCCGCTCTTTCTCAAGTGTTGAGCGATTTCTCACCTTATAAGAAGCTCTACGTCTCGCGGCCAGTCGTGCAAATCGGCAAAGACATCGGCGCGTTACCTGGAACCAAAGAAGAAAAGCTCTCGCCTTATATTCAACCCTACTTCGATAACCTTGAAGTATTATTTTCCAAGAACGGCGCCCCGCCGGTGCCGACGGTAGCCAAGGACACCGTGGCGACCGACTCCCAACGAAAACAAAAAAAGGCCCAAGCACTCAAAGCCGCCCCGCCGATTTTTGGTTCCCAGTTCCAACAAGTTAATCAACCGCGGAAGCCCTACCAATGGTTGATCGATTCTGGCTTGATCGAAATCGAAGCGATGACCTTTATTCGCGGACGATCCATCGGGCACGCCTTCATGATCGTCGACGAAGCACAAAACATGACGCCCCATGAGGCTAAGACCGTCATTACACGTATCGGCGAAGGTTCTAAGGTCGTGCTCATTGGAGACCTTGACCAAGTCGACACCCCCTACTTAGACGGTAAATCCAACGGTCTGATTCATACCCATGAACGGATGAAAGGCTATGCGATTACAGCCAATGTAAGGCTATTACATGGCGTACGTAGTGCACTCTCGGAGTTGGCGGCCAAGGCAATGTGAGCAACTTCCACGGTCTTTGACGGATGGGGGCTAACTCCATCCTTGCCGATGGATGTGGGGCAAGTTTCCCTCAGTCACGTGGAGAAAGAAACGCCGATGCAGAAGCAGTACCGCGAGATTCGAGAGAAGCTCGCACCGGGTACGCTGCTGCTTTTTAGGCTCGGTGATTTTTATGAAGTCTTTGGCGAAGATGCCGAAATCGCTTCCAAGGTCCTCGGTCTGACCCTCACGAAAAGGCATGAGACGCCGATGGCTGGCTTGCCACACCACGCGGCGACTACCTATGTGAATCGTTTGCTCGCCGCGGGCTGGAAAGTCGCCATTTGCGATCAGATGGAAGCGCCGGTGGCCGGCAAGCTAGTCCGCCGAGGCCTTTCTCGTATCCTCACGCCCGGCACCGCCCTGGAGGATGCCCAATTAGATTCACGCCGGGGCAATTACCTGGCCGCCATCCACTGGGACAAGCATGGGTGGCACGCCGCATGGTTAGACGTTTCGACCGCGGACTTTAGGTTGGCTACTGACACCACGCCCCATCGGCTCTTACCGCTCCTTCATTCGGTTTCGCCTCGTGAAATCATCCTCCCGGAGGGTCTTGAAGTCTCTGCGGAATATCGCGAAGCCTTGGAAGTGTTTCTGCAAGGCCGAGCGACCTCACGCCTGCCAGGTTGGAATTTCGATATCGAAGCGGGCGCTCGCCTTGTTTCGCAGACGCTATCCGTCCATGGTCTGGCCGGTTTCGGTCTCACGGATCAGCACCCAGCGCTCGGAGCAGCCGGGGCCGTCTTAGGCTACGTCACCGATTCGCTCTGCGATCGTCCGAAGAACCTCTTCAGGATCATTGAAACAAAATTAGGCTCCTCAGTCCTGCTGGACGCCGCCTCCTCCCGCAACCTTGAGTTATTCGCTACCTCCAACGGCGTCAGAGAGGGATCGCTGCTCGCGGCCATCGATCGCACGGAAACTCCAGCGGGTGCCCGTCAATTAGCCCTCTGGCTGGCGGAGCCATCGACTGAACTATCCGTCATCCATGCCCGGCAAGCGGCGATCGGCGAGCTCGTCAAACACCCCGGCGCCTCCGCCCGGATCGGCGAATCATTACGGGGTATCCGTGACATTCCGCGCATACTCGCCCGCCTGCAGAACCGCTTAAGGAACCCGCGCGAGCTGGGCGGCATCCGGGATACGCTTAAGAGCATGCCGGCAATTAAGGAGGAACTTGTCGCCTTGCCTGGCAAAGCCATGGAAGGCTATCACGTCAGGATCAATCTACAAACGGAGCTTCTCCAAAAGCTCGCCCAAGCCCTCGCCGAAGAACTGCCAGTTGATCTGACCGAAGGCGGTGCCTTGCGGACTGGCTATGACGCCGAGCTTGACCGGCTTCGGGCCTTGGCTTCGGACAGCAAGAGCTGGATCGCCGATTTCGAACGCAACGAACAGACCCGCACTGGCATCAAATCTCTGAAAGTTAGATATAACGGTAACTTCGGCTACGCAATCGAGATCACCAAGGCCAATCTGCCATCCATTCCGGCGGACTACATCCGCAAGCAAACGATGGTCAATGCGGAGCGTTTTACGACCGAGGAATTACGGACCAAAGAACGCGAAGTGCTGCGTGCCGATGAGCAGGCCTTGTCACGCGAGACTGAACTCTTCCAAGCCCTCCTTGCTAAGGTGATCGAACACACGGAAGAACTCCTACTTACCGCCGGTACCTTGGCCGAAATTGATGTTCTCCGGGGCTGGGCCGAGCTTGCTCGGGAAGCCAAATGGACGCGGCCGGACGTAGATGATTCCGACACACTGGAAATCGAACAGGGGCGGCACCCCGTCGTGGAGCAAATGTTAAACGCCCGACCTGGTGCCGGCTCCTTCGTCCCTAATGACACGCGGCTCAGCAGTTCCGGGGAGCAAATCGCATTACTAACGGGACCTAACATGGCCGGTAAGTCTACTTACATCCGCCAAGTCGCCCTGATCTCCCTGCTGGCTCACCTCGGTGCATGGGTGCCGGCACTATCCGCGCGAATCGGCTTGATCGATCGTATCTTTTGTCGTGTCGGCGCATCGGATGAACTCTCGCGGGGCAATTCCACCTTCATGGTCGAAATGAACGAGACCTCGAACATCCTTAATAATGCCACGGTACGATCCCTCGTTGTACTGGATGAAATCGGTAGAGGTACGAGCACCTACGACGGCATCAGCATCGCATGGGCTGTTGCCGAACATCTGCACGGAGCAGGGGCAGAGGGACCTCGTACCCTTTTTGCCACCCACTATCATGAGCTCACCAAGCTCTCCGGCTCCCTCCCGCGTCTGCGCAATTGGTCCGTAGCGGTCAAAGAATGGAAAGATGAAATCGTCTTTGTTCGTCGGGTCGTGCCAGGGGCTGCGGACCGTTCTTACGGCATTCAAGTGGCCAGACTTGCCGGCATGCCGCCCTCCGTCGTCACACGGGCACGCGAAATCTTGGCCGGACTTGAAGTAGGGGAGGGCCTGCCCGATACTTCGAATGCAAAGCATAAGGCGGGACCCGTAAAGACAACGAAAGAAAACAGCACTCCGAACCTACCCCCCAAAACCGAGGGTCCGCAGTTAGATTTATTCGCTTAGATCCTTTGGTTCCATTCCTGGGATGCGAATTTCGCCCAGCTTCCTTCGTGATCAAACTGATTATAGATCGGCTCGGGAACAGCCACGGGGGAACTACC
This sequence comes from uncultured Opitutia bacterium, assembly GCA_903850885.1. Lineage (GTDB taxonomy): Bacteria > Verrucomicrobiota > Verrucomicrobiia > Opitutales > UBA953 > UBA953. Next base: position 77,081 of record CAINMU010000010.1, read on the forward strand.
CAGAGAGCGACCGAGCGCGTCGGTGAAATCTTTTTCGAATCGTAACCAATTGCATTCCGGCAAGAAGGGTTGCCAAACATAACCTTCGATCAGAAGCCCATGTCGGTTGCGCTTTTGGGCTGCCCCAGCGACTTTTTTACCATTATCGGTCCGCATGAGGTCGTTCGGTTCAGCTCGCTGAGCACAATCATCAGGCGCAAAAAAATCCCGGCAGCCCTTTGGCGCAGCCACCAAGGCCACCGGCAGCCCTTGGGCTTTCAGGGCCTCAGCTAAGGCTTGGTGAACTAACGCATAACTCGCCATAGCATCGGCTTGGCTCAACGGATGTGTCGCCGGGATGACCAGCGCGAACGTCCAATCTTTCAAATGCGAAACCAAGCCCCCTCCGGTACAACGTCGAACAAGCGAGTACTCCGCGGGGACTTGCGCGCGATACTTGGCCCAAGACTGAGAAACGCCAAAGGTAAAAGCCGGCTCGGACCACGCAAAAGGACGAAACCTGATATGATTCGGCTGAGGATAATTCTCCAAAAGCAGCAAGTCGGCCGACATGTTATCAATCGCATCGGCGGACTGGCGGGGAAGGACGTCCATAACTAGTAATCTATCCCTTTTTCTAACAAACGCACGACCTTTCGGCCGGTTTCCTTTTCGTACCAATCTTCGCATCCACGGGGGACACGTAATTCGCCGAGTTGCTCGTTGAAAGCTTGAACGGGCGTCCTTAATTTTCCGGCCAAGGGATGAAGCTGCAGGCTCAAATCGCGCGGTCTTAAGCCTAAGTTAGGAGCGGATGAACGGAGCGAAGCTGAGACGAATTTATCTGCAGCCAGGCCGAAATGTTGTGCGATCCGCACGCCCATCTCATGACGACTGAGCGCGTCGGCTCCCGCCCAGTGATAAACCCCCGAAAGATTTGGTCGTTCGCAAAGTTCGATGGCGACATCGGCCAGATTACTGAGCGCCACAGGTTGGCGGATTTCATCCGTGAAAAGAAGAGTCGGTCGACCCGCGGCCCAATCGCGGAAAAGTCTTTCGTGCAACCCCCGATCGCCCTGGGGTGAATTGCCGTTAAGCAATGTCGTCCGGATCACGGCCGCGTGCTCTCGGCCATATTTCAAGACCGCGACTTCACCGGCGGCCTTAGTCATACCATAAAGGTGCAACGGGGAAGGCATGTCTGTGTGCTGATACCTTCCGGTTTCACCATTAAAGACCATATCTGTCGAAAAATGGATAATTTTAGCTCCAACATGAAAAGCCAGTTGGGCTAACTGCCGGGGCAATAAGTGATTAATCTTATCGGCTGACTTCGGGTTTTGCGCACAACCGTCGATCGTCGCCAAGGCCGCACAATTGATGATGGCCTGGGGAAACTCCTCCAGAATCAGTGCCTCGAGTTTGACCTCATCGGTCAGATCAAGGACTAAAGCTTGTTGCACCCCTTCAATCGCCGGGAGCCGCGTTCCGCCAAGCGCGATGACCTGATGCCCCCGCCGAAGCGCAGAGAGAACAACTTCTCGGCCGAGAAACCCCGTCGCACCTGTGACCACAATTTTCATGGGTCGTTTTATGACTTCATCGACCGATCTGGCAAGCGGGGACAAGCTTTCGCCCACGCTTGCCAAAACCATGCGAAGTCACATTGATTAGGCTTATCCATGGGTTCATACTCTGATTTAGCAAACCGTCCGGTACTGACCCAACCCGTCTACGAGGCTGGGCGCCCAATCGAAGTGGTCGCTCGTGAGTTTGGCTTAGATCCGGCTTCGGTGATCAAATTAGCGTCCAACGAAAACCCCCTTGGGCCATCCCCGCTTGGGCTCACGGCAGCCCGCAAAGCTCTTGAAGTCTGTCACCTTTATCCTGATGGGGGCTCCACTTTCCTTCGCGAAAAATTAGCTAAAAAATGGAATCTGACACCGAATAATTTTGTCATCGGTAATGGCTCCAACGAAGTCATGATCTTACTCGCCCAAGCGTTCTTACGCCCAGGGGATGAAGTTGTCTTCGGCTCTCAGGCTTTCATCGTCTATAAGCTTGCGACCATGCTGTTTGGAGCGACGGCTGTCGAGGTGCCGATGCCCGGTTTTAGGCATGACCTCAAAGCCATGCGTGCGGCGGTCACCAGCCGCACCCGAATCCTATTCTTGGCCAGCCCGAACAACCCCACGGGTGGAACGGATGAGCCCGCTGATATCCTGGCGCTCGCCGACTCCCTTCCCGAAGACGTGATTTTCTGCTTAGACGAGGCTTACGCGGAATACCTTGAGCATTCTGCCGACCTGCGGCCCCTGATGGCTTCGGGTCGCAAGGTCGTGGTCAGTCGCACCTTTTCCAAGGCATACGGTTTGGCTGGCCTACGCGTAGGTTACCTCATGGGTTCGGCGGAAGTATGCGGGTTACTGAATCGCGTCCGCCAACCGTTCAACGTCAACTTGCCCGCCTTGGCCGCCGCAGAAGCCGCGCTGGATGACGTCGCTTTCGTCACCCGCACCAAGGAAGTTAACGCCCAAGGCTTAAGTCAGGTGGGTGCGGGACTAAAGGCCCTAGGTTGCGAATTCATTGAAGGAAAAGCCAATTTCTTAGCAGCCAAGATACCCCAAGCCGACGAGGCCTTCATGCATCTTCAGAGGGCTGGAGTAATCGTCCGTCCGCTCAAGGGCTACGGCATGACGGGATGGTTAAGACTCACCGTCGGCACCTCCGCCCAGAATGAGCGCCTGTTAAGCGAACTCACCAAACTTATCTCCCGATGAATTTCGACGAAGCCGTCCGCCTCATCCGAGCCAAGGATTCCCGTTATCAGGCGCAAGCCTACGACCTCGTTAGAGTCGGCTTGGATCACGCCCAAAAAATAGTCTACGGCGAAGCCAAGAAAGGGAAGAGTTTGGTCAACCGCCATGTTACAGGGCCTCAGCTCTTGGAGGGGTTTCGATTGCACGTACTTACGACCTACGGACCGATGTCTTACCCCTTACTCCAAAACTGGGGCCTAAAGAAGTCCAGCGACGTCGGTAACATCGTTTTTAATATCATTGAGACCGGTATGTTCGGACGTTCTCCCGAAGATAACTTGGAGGACTTTGAAGCAGTCTATGACTTTAAAGAGACCTTCCATAAGCCGTTTGACCCCGGTAACTCTAACTAAGCATTCACGAGGCTGATCAGGCGAACGTCCTGACAACCCCGCAGCAGTCGGATCTTGGCCAGCATCGAGCGTTCATGAAAACGGACTTCGGATTTAATGACGGCATTTTCGCATTGGATCACAAGTTTTCCGCCTTCAAGGACGCGCACGGGGGCGCAACGCTTCGCAAGTTTAAGCGGTAAAAGTTCATGCCAATGCGCAATGATCGCGTCCTCCGGAACCGGCCGCCCTAACCGTAGTTTCTTGAAAGCCTCAGCCATTGCATCGTCCATCGACTTCAGCGGTCGATCGGTTGAGCGGCCCCGATCTTCGGGCAAGCCGCTGAGATTAGCCAAAAGGTTGAGTACGGTACGGGAAAATTTCCCCTTTTGCTTTCCCTCGGTGACTAAGGCGCGGATTAAATAAGGTAGCTCGATGAGCTTCTCGGCCCGCAAGCAACGCTCGGGAGCATAGGCGCCGCCGACGATAACACCCGTCGCTCCTGACTCTCTGGCCGCTTCCCCGTCGAGCAATGGGTCGTTACCGATATGGACTAATGCGGAGGTGGCGACGCCGAGCTGCCGGGCGGCATGCGAAAAGAACTTCGCGTCCGGCTTGGCCAGGGCGATTTCTGAAGAGAGGAATATTCCGTCCAGATGCTTGGTTAAGCCCTTAGCCTCCAGGACTTGCCGCATCCTCGTATCGGCATTGGAGAGAATTCCGACCTTGATGCCCAAAAACCTGATTGCGGTAAGCGCATTGATCGCACCTGGCTGCAGCCGCCAATTCTTTTCATCTGCAAAGGCATGCCAGCATTCCTGAAAAACGGGTTCAAGCTTTGCGGCCGGCAGGGAAGGGCCGAAACAACGCTGCACGACCTCCCGCCAAAAAACTTCTGGCTTCGACCTTTGGGGCCCCCCTTTGAAGGCGAGCGGAAAGGCGGCCTCAAGGAACGCCGGTTGCACTTCCACGCCATGCTTCTGGGCGCAGCGCGCATAAATCGTTCCGACGGAAGGATGGGGTACGACCAAGGTTCCGGCTAAATCAAAGGTGACTGCTTGGACGATTGCCATGGGGGTTATGAGATCAGTCGGAATCTCCGATAAGGCGGAGGTAACGTTTGTGACAGAATTGATAAAATCCTCAAAATATAAAGGGAAAGGTTCAAGTTATCGGGGTCAATTTCTCCTCTATGATGTCCCGGCTTGTCTATTCGCAAGAACGAGTAATAAACAAGTTATGAACCTTCCCCGTCTCGGCCAAATAGCCCTCGCAGCACTCTTTGCCGTTATTTCGGTCGCCTGCAGCACGAGCGCGACCTCCTCCGCCGATCTTAAATCCGTCAGTAAAATCTTCGTGGCCGACACCGCGGCTTCGAACACGCTCGAGACAAACGCGCTCAATAACGCCGTCCACGACGCGGCCGTCAGGGAACTCCAGCGCTTGGGCTATGCGATTACTTCCAACAGCAATGAAGCCAACGCCACCCTCCGAAGCTCTTGGCGCACCCGCAAGGGCGAAGGCGTTCGCAATGATTCGGAGTCCATCTCTCTTTCTTTGTCGCTCTTCAGCAAGTCCGGTCAGCGGCTCTTTGACGCTGACTCCGGTCCGGCCGTTTTGGCCAACTTCTGGAATGAATCCCGAGCCAACACGGAAGTCATCGCGATGCTTGCCCGCCTACCTCACGCGGAGTTAGCTGCGGGTTCTCATAAATAACCTTACGCAGTTCGCAAGGTCAGCTTAGCCAGGATTTCGGCTTTCAATGCCTGAAGTTCTGGCATCGCGATTCCTGCCGCTTCACCGCGGCGGAGTGGTTCGCCCCAAATCCCTTCCACCTCGACCTCACGTCCCTCCTGATAGTCAATCAAGCTGGAAGGGCGATAGGCTCCCATCGTCGCTGTTACCTTAAATTGCGACGGTATATGATTCGGGTGAAAAGGGTGACCACAGGCGGCCGCGGCCGCACCAACCTCCGACATGAGCTTAAGGGCACGCTCGGCCAGCACCGGGGACTCCAAGATCTTATCCGTGGTCACTCCTCCAGCCGCGATGGAAAGTCCGTTAAAAGGGATATTCCAGCAGAGTTTGCGCCATAAAATAGCGTCGAAGGATTCATCGGAGGCACACTCGACGCCGGCGTCCTTGAACAAACTCACGCAAGTCTCCACGGGTGCATGGCTCAGGCCCTGCGCTGCTGCCATCCGAACATATCCAGCGAGTTGAGCATCGATGACGCCGGGGGCGATGCGATTGATGCAAACAAAACAAAGTCCACCGACAATCAGTGAAGACGAGTGGATTTTCGCCAGCGATTCCACATTGCCCATACCATTTTGCAAAGTGAGCAAGATCGTCTTAGGACCTAAGACCGGGCGCAACAGGACCGGCAGCACTCCGTTGGCGGTAGATTTAGTTGCGACGATAACTAGATCACAAGGGCCGACCGGCAGGGTGGTCGTAACCGCCGAAGCCACCCGGACGAGCTTAGAGGAATCGCGTGTCTTAAGCGTCAAGCCATTTGCCGTGATGAAAGCCGCATCACGGCGAGTCACCAAATGGACTTCATGGCCACGTTGCGCTAACAAACCGCCATACCAACCGCCGATGGCACCCGCGCCTACGATGACGATCTTCATGGCTGAAGATTTTTTCGCTGAACGCTCGAATGCTGGGCCAAAAGTAATTTGGCCGGATAATCTAACGTGTAATGGAGCCCACGGCTTTCATGCCGCTGTAAGGCGCATTCGATGATGAGTTGAGCAACTTGAATAAGATTTCGCAACTCGAGCAAACGAGGTTCCACCCGGAAATTCCAGTAATACTCACGGACTTCATCCGCTAACATACTGATTCTCGTCTGGGCACGCTGTAGGCGCTTCGTCGAGCGGACGATCCCGACGTAATCCCACATCGTCCGGCGAAGCTCATCCCAATTATGGATTAACACGACGCGTTCATCAGGGTCGCCTGCCGATCCATCAATCCATTCGGAAAGTTGGGGGGGGGCCGACTGAGGCCGCCGTGCTATTTCCTCAAAGACTGCATTCGCTCCGTCGTGAGCCAAGACCACGGCCTCCAGCAAGGAATTGGAAGCTAATCGATTAGCTCCATGCAGACCGGTGCAGGCCACCTCTCCGACCGCATAAAGACCAGGAAGGGAAGTTCGTCCGGATAAATCCGTCGCAACGCCGCCGCAAAGATAATGGGCGGCCGGGACGACCGGAATGGGCTCCTTAGTCAGGTCGAAGCCAGCCTTACGGCAAGTTTCATAGATGTGGGGGAAACGTTCAGGAAGGTGGCCCAAAGCCACCTGCGTGGCATCCAGTAGGACATGCGGTGAACCATCGCGTTTCATGACCGAATCGATCGCCCGAGCCACGATGTCGCGAGGGGCCAAATCGCCCAGGGGGTGAAAATCTTTCATGAAGGCCCGACCATTAATATCTTTTAAAATAGCCCCTTCGCCTCTGACCGCTTCTGAAATCAAAGCCCGGCTGCCATCCGGCGCCTTGAGCGCAGTCGGGTGGAATTGCACCATTTCCATATCATGAATCTGGGCGCCGGCTCGATAAGCCATCGCAACTCCATCGCCCGTGGCGATATCCGGGTTAGTCGTAAACTGGTAGACCTGTCCAATACCCCCGGTCGCCAGAATCACCGTATGAGCAGCCAAGGTTTCTACCTTCGACGCCCGGGTATTCAAGACATGTAAACCTAAGACGCGATCTTCGCCACTACTTGGGGCGATGGTGGCTTCGTATTTAGCCCGGGTGATTAGGTCAATCACCAGATGGTGCTCCATCATGACCACCTTAGGTGCGTGGGCGACCGCTCGCAGCAGCGCCGATTCTATCGCACGGCCAGTCATGTCGCGGGCGTGTAAGATTCTTCGTTTCGAATGCCCGCCTTCGCGGCCTAAATCCGGTCGGCCATCGGTACCGTTTTCAAATTGGACACCCCAGCTGATCAGTTCGGCCACACGGGCGGGACCCGCTTCGATGATATGCTTTACGACATTAATGTCACAGAGCCCATCGCCGGCCATCAAGGTATCCTGCACATGACTTGCGAAATCATCGGTCTTATCCGTCACGCAAGCGATCCCACCTTGAGCCCAATTCGTATTGGATTCCGAACGGGTTTTCTTCGTCACAATAGCGACAGAGAGCCCTCGGTTGGCTAAATTGAGCGCGAAGCTCAAGCCACCGATTCCACTGCCAACCACGATTGCGTCGTAATAAGTCGCCATTCAGGCTAAAACCTAAGGCAGGGCAGGCCGGCAACAAGCGGATTTGACGAAATAGTCTTCAACGTCATAACCATCAGGCAGTGGAAATCATCCTTATAGCCGCCTGTCTCCTAATCACGGCCTTCTTTGTTTTGGCGGAAATGGCCTTAGTCTCGGCTAATCGTCGTCGTTTAGCGAAAATGGCCGAAGGTGGCGATAAAGGGGCGAAGGTCGCACTTGCCTTGCTGGCCGACCCTTCGAAGTTCCTCTCAACCGTTCAGGTTGGCATGACTTTCGGCAGTATCGTAGCGGCCATCTATGGTGGGACCCCCCTGACCAATCGTCTCACACCCATTCTCACGCAACTTCCTTGGACATGGGGAGCAGCACACGCCCACGCCTTAGCGGGCGGTATCGTCTCTTTTTTTATCGGCGCCCTCACCGTGATTTTTGCGGAGATTGTCCCCAAGCGACTTGCGCTGATCAAACCCGAAGGCCTAGCCGCGAACTTCTCCCGGCCCATGGCTTTTGTCGCCGCCATTTCTTCTCCGCTCGTCAACGCCATGAGCGCCTGTGCGGACGTGGTCATGTTTATATTCGGCAAGAAACGCGCGCCCGAAGACACCATGTCTGAAGACGAACTACGCATGATGGTGGACCAGGGCATGGCCTCCGGGGTTTTACACGCGTCCGAACATCGGATGGTCCACGGCGCCTTATCCTTGGACCTGATTACCGCCGAACAACTCATGACGCCAAGCAATCGGGTCGTCTGGCTTAATCTTGATGACACCGAAGAAGTAAATTGGCGAAAAGTAGTAGCCTCAGGACATACTTGGTTTCCGGTATTCAAGGGAACAACCGACCGGCATCTCGGGGTTATCTCGGTGAAAAGACTTTGGGCTAATTTAGCCCTGACCGGTAGCGCTTCCATCAAAGATCTCCTTACCGAATCTCCGACAATACCCCAACAGAGTACGGGAACTCAGCTCTTGGAGCGGTTTCGGAAAGATAAGATCCATCTGGCTTTAGTTACCGATGAATTCGGGCGAGTGCGCGGGGTAGTATCCCTCAACGATGTTCTGGAATCAATCGTCGGCGAACTACCGAATGAGGGCTCGCCCGTCACCCAACCCAAGCCCGTGCGTCGCCGCGACGACGGCAGCTGGGTAGTCGATGCCGTGGTTTCACTTGATGATTTCCGGGAAGCGACCGGGATTATTGGCCGCTTTCCCGGCGAAGGGTCGGGGCGCTTCACCGCCATCTCGGGCTTCATCATGCGTTCCTTAGGGCGTATCCCCAATGAAGGCGATAGGGTCGAAGCTCTCGGCCATATCTTCGAGGTTATCGACATGGATGGACATCGACTCGATAAGGTCTTGGTCATGCCCAAGGCAACGCCCGTACCCGCTTAAATACTTAGAGGCGAACCGGTAGACCGACAGACCTTAAGTGCTCTTTTGCTTGGCGAACAGTAAAGGTGCCAAAGTGAAAAATACTCGCGACTAAAACAGCGCTGGCTCCGCCAGCTTTTAAAACCTCGGCCAAATGATCGAGGGTTCCAGCCCCGCCAGAGGCTATCACAGGCACTTCCACCGCGGACGAGACGGCGAGGTTAAGCGGTACGTCATAGCCAGCCGACGTTCCGTCACGATCCATACTCGTCAGTAAAATTTCGCCAGCTCCCAGGGAATGGACTTTCTTAGCCCAGGCGACCGCGTCGATGCCGGTTGGTTTTCTTCCGCCATGGGTAAAAACTTCCCATTGCCCTGGCGCCACGCACTTGGCGTCAATTGCCACGACGATGCATTGACTACCGAACTTGCGGGCCGCTTCCAAGATGAGCTCTGGATGCTGGATGGCAGCGGTATTCAGCGAAACCTTATCCGCGCCTGCATTCAACATGATGCGGATATCGGCGACCGAGCGCAGGCCACCGCCGACGGTCAAAGGCATGAAGACCTGATCCGCAGTTCTTTCGACGACATCTACGAGGGTCTTACGTTCATCACTTGATGCGGTAATATCCAAGAAGACCAGTTCGTCGGCTCCTTGTTTTTCGTAGGCGGCGGCGATCGCCACTGGGTCGCCGGCATCGCGCAATTCCTCAAATTTAATACCTTTGACGACCCGTCCGCCATGGACGTCGAGACAAGGGATGATGCGGACAGAAAGCATGATGCTAACCAAGCGTTAGATTATCCGAGGCGGGAAGCAAAGATTAAACTAGGTAAGGACGACCGTCACCGGGCCGTCGTTGATCAGGGCGACTTTCATATCTGCCCCAAAAACACCGGTCGGGATTTTTTGTCCAATAAGCATGGATAGTTCCCGAACGAATTGGTCAAAAAGGGGCTCGGCAACCTCGGGACGAGCGGCGTCATGGAAGGAAGGCCGGTTGCCTTTCGCAAAACTCGCTAAGAGGGTAAATTGACTGACTGCCAGTACCTCTCCCTGTGCATCCTGCAGCGTCCGGCCCATCTTGCCTTGTTCGTCTTCCATCAATCGCACTTTGGAAACCTCAGTGGCCAATCGCTTGACCTCGGCCGTTGTATCCGTGGCCGCGAGACCGATGAGTAGCAAATAACCTCGTCCGATTTTGGCCACGCATGTTCCGTCCACATCCACCGCAGCTGATAAAACCCTTTGCAAGACGATTACCATCTAGATCAAAGCCTCCAAAATCGTCCGGAGTTTCATTTCTGTCTCCCTAGATTCGGCCTCTGGATCTGAACCTGCAACGATCCCCGCACCGGCAAAGGCCCGGGCTTCCGACCCGCGAAGACGCGCGCAACGCAGGGCCACAAAAAGCTTACCGGTCATGCCATCGAGATTAACCCAGCCGACAGCACCGGTATACAAGCCGCGATCGTGGGGTTCAAAACCAGGAATATGAGGCAAAGCAAGTTCGCGCGGTTTACCACCGACCGCTGGGGTCGGATGTAACTCGCCCGCCACTTCGAGAAAACGTCGGTCCGCTGGCATCCGTCCGACAATCGGAGAACGTAAATGCATGACGTTACCTAACCGTAAAAGTTCTTGATTGCGCGTTGTGGCAGCGACGACGCCCACCATACGAAGACGTCGGAGGATCGAAGCCGTCACAGCGGTATGCTCACGGATATCTTTATCACTCGAGAGCAAAGCTTCGGCCAAGCTGGCGTCTTCCGAAGCCGATTCGCCGCGACGCGTGGTTCCCGCCACAGATTCGGTACGCACTTCGCCATCAAAAACCGAAAGGAGTGTCTCTGGAGTCGAACCGATGAGAACCCCGTCAGGTTCATCGACCAGGAAAGTGTGGCAAGCGGAGTTAGCACGACGTAAACGGTGTAGGGTAGCGTAAGTGCTGAACACTTCATTACGCCGCCAAATAAAGGCCCTCGAAAGTACGATTTTTTCGAAAGCCCCTTGCTTGATGAGTTCCGTGGCTCGTTGGACTGCAGCTGGAAACCACGTCCCACCGACCTCACTTAAAACGGTAGGAATAGGCGCCCGGGAGGCCGGAGGGTCAGAACGGTAAGTAAATTTACGAAATTGTTCGGCGCGCCCCATCAAACGCTGAGCGCACCCCGCAGAGGCAACCTCGGCTAAGGTCACCAAAGTCAGTTCATTTTCCGTGACCACCTGCCATGCGGGTAAGAAAAGTTTGGCATCCATCCCAGCCTTGTCGTCACCGGGGTAGAAAGGGAAAGTGGCGATGATGCGCGGTGAGCCGCCGACCGAAGAAATCTGCGATTTGATCTTACCAAGCCATTGATCGGCAGCCTGAAAACGCCGGGAGCCCCGCCCTTGCCACTCGATGACGGGCTTACCCGCGGCGTGGGCGCGTTTACGGGATGGATTTTCGAAATACCCGCGCGGGGCCGGCTCATCGAGTGTTTCCAAGACCGCCAGCGGATCCAACGGAGCAGTCGCAAAGGTATAGGTAAGCCAACCGGAACCATCGCGAACGGCTTCTGCCTCGGTCAGTAGCTTCCATGCTTCATCGGTATCGTGCACGGTGTTCAAGAGTTACGGACCGTTTGATATCCCGATTAAACCGACGCGGGCGCGGCCGGGAGATCGACGGGGGGAAAAAGAATGCAGGCATCTGCCACCTTGGAGAGCGTGCAAACTTGCGACCACTGTAACTGTCCCGCAAACGACCCAGGGACAGGGCGGCCGATGTTTACCAGCAACTTGGCACAAGCGACCGGCATCACGGGTAAAAGAACGGTCGCCACCAAACGAAGACCTTCGGCGACATGCGCCAAACACGAATCCAATCGGGCGCGATCGGCCGCCTCTGGCGATTTGGCCAACTTCCAGGGGGCTCGTGCTTCGATATAAGCGTTCATGGCACTGATAAAAACCCAGAGGGTCTCCAAGGCGTGGCTGATCTGATAATCGTCCAACGCGGTTTGCAGCTTGGCTTCGGTCTCCGTCCACAAAGCGCGCAGCCCTTGTTCCAAAGGTTCGTCGGCCGCGGCGGCCGGTATCGAACCCGCATAATTACGCCCCACCATATTTAACAAACGATTGACGAGGTTACCCAGATTATTGCCGAGGTCGGCCTTGTAACGATTAACAAAACTTTCGGCCGAGAAATCTGCATCTTGGCCGACTACCATTTCCCGACAAAGGTAATAGCGGAAAGCATCCGCACCGTGCGTCGAGACGTAGCTTAAGGTGCTACCGGCATTGCCGGCGCTCTTGGAGGCTTTCTGATTATTAATCGTCCACCAGCCATGGACGAGCAGCTGGCGCGGGGGCTCGATGCCGAGGGCCTTGAGCATGCAAGGCCAATAGACCGCGTGGGGCGGCGAAAGGATGTCCTTGCCGATGACATGGACGTCTGCCGGCCAAAGCCCGCGATCAACGACGGCTGAATAATAATTGGTCAATGCGTCGAACCAGACGTAGGTAACATAATTCTGATCGAACGGTAATTCGATGCCCCAAGTCAGGCGCGTCTTCGGACGAGAAATACAAAGATCGTTCATCGGCTCCTTCAGGAATTCAAGGACCTGTTTCTGCCGAAAGCGGGGGTTGATGAAATCCGGATGAGCCGCGAGGTGATCCACCAGCCAAGGTTGAAATTGCGAAAGTTTAAAATAATAATTCTCTTCGGTCGTCTGCGTGACTTCGCCGTAGATGTCGGGCCAAGATCCATCGGGGTTCCGATCCTTATCGGTTAGAAATTGCTCCTGACGGGTAGAATACCAATCCGTCTTCTTGCCCAGATAGATCAGGCCTTGGTCGTGCAGCCGTTGTAAGAAATCTTGAACGATCTTTTTATGGCGGGGCTCCGTCGTCCGGATATAATCATCATTCGAAATCGCGAGATCGACGAGCATCTGGCGAAATCCTACGGCAATCTCATCGACGAACACCTGGGGCTCGATATTCCGCTGCTGGGCCGTCTGTTGGACTTTCTGGCCGTGTTCATCCAACCCGGTAAGGAAGTGGACCTGGCAACCTTGCATCCGACGATAACGGGCAATGACATCGGCCAGAACTTTTTCGTAAGCATGGCCGAGATGGGGAGCACCATTAGCATAATCAATGGCGGTGGTGATATAAAACGAGCGAGGCATGAATACTTGGTCAAGGGATAGCGGGGAGCTTGGGGGGAGGACAACCCCGAAGGCGCAACAAACCATTAAAGGCTTGGTGAACTCACCCGGACCGCCTGATTTTGCTCAATTACCGCAACGACCGGTCAGCCGCTGGCTGGCACGATATGGGGCTGGTAAGCGATTTCTAAGGTGTAGCTCATACCTGCCCGGAGAGCCATCGGCTTATCGCGCTCTAAAACTTGATAGAAATGGACCTTACCCCAACAGGTGCGGTGGCGAGGATCTTCACTGACAACCTTGGTCTCGGCCCAGGCGGCATGAAAATCGTCCTTCAAAACTTCGCAACGATGCGATTCTGGCCCCAGCACCCAAGCGTTGCCCGGAGTCATCCGCGAATGCGTCGAAGCAATGGGAAGGACCAAGCGTAATTCCTCCAAGACAAGGGCGGATTTAGCCGTGAGCGTAAAACGACCAACCATCCGGCCACCCGTAAACTCCCAGTCGACCTTCATGGATGCTAAATTAACTGAAAGTTTTTCTTCGCGATCGATGATATCAGGCTGTTCGTAACGGAAATGATAAGTACCGGACTTGGTTCCCATGGCGACTTGGGCGTTCTTACCATAATAGGAAGGGGTAAAGATCTTTCCGCCGAAGGTGAATTCCGGAATAAAAGGGGAGGTCACCTGATTGGATGGCCAATCCATCACTCCAGGCATATGCGGGAAAGCCAAGGAATCGGAATAACGGTGCGAACCAGCCGCAACCAAAGGAAGCAGGACATGTAAACCTGACGTCGGATCCTGATAAGAGAGCAAGCCCTGCTCCTTACGTGGCGATTTATCGAAAGAGAAATAACGGCAAACGGGGAGACGTGTTACTGGCTTCACGACATCAAGCGAACCGCCGATCGTCTTAGCCAAACGGGACCACTGGGAGAGGTACCGGGCGGCATCAAAATTGGCCATCCGGGTCGTATGTCCGGGAATCGTGTCCCGCTCCTGATCGCGAATCACAATCAAGCCGTGTTCAGCATCAAAGAAAGTCGTGAAGAAATTTGTGTAAAGCCGACGGACTAGGTCGCGGGCCTGCGGCTCCTTATCGACGGCGATCCAACGGTCACGGAGCGCCTGCAGCAACAAGGTGGTACAATGCATCTGGCCATAGGCACCGATGCCGCGCCCGAAGCACCAACCCATGCCATCTTCGCGGACGATATCCATAATCACCCGGACATACTTTTCGGAGAGGGTACGAAGCTTGGGTAACTTAGCATCACGGACTTGGATGTTCGCGTGAAGCTGCAGCGCTTGACGGATGAAGATCAGGGCGACGATCCCGTAGAGATCAAAGACGCCGCCAAAATTTTCCGCGTGGGTGGCACGGGAAGCTTCGTCATGAAAACCACCGGTCGAATTCGCCGTGATGCGTTCGATGAAACGATCGACCAGCGGGCCGGTTTCATCTTTCTTCGTGAGACCAAAAGAGAAGCGGCATACCGCTTTCGCGATATCAAAAGCCTGAACATGATCAGGGTGGTCGTGAACAATCGCCAGACGCTCCTCAATCGATTTGCGGGTCGATTCGTCCAACTGTTCCCAGACCGGATTACGCTCCCGGGTCGGCCCGAAAGCCAGCAAGCCAAGGCAAGCGAAAGCCATCCCGTTATCCGAACCCTTGCTCAACCTGACCTGCGCTGTGATGGTCCGGGTGACGATCTCGACGATATTCTGACGTTCCAAAGTCAGTTCACCCGTGGCGCGATAGTATTCACCGCAGGCCAAGGCGGCATGACCAGGCTCATCGGCGCGAGAAACCTCTCCGGGGACTGGGATGATGGAGCCATCCGCTGCGATGGAACTGAAGTTGAGTTTTAGGAGTGCCTTTGTTTGGTCCAGACACTGGCTCGCGAAATTCTGCATTGCTTAAGCTCTTGGGATTGCGGGACTCCCTCACACTGTCAATGCATCATCGTAAAAAAGTCGTAAGAAAGCATATTTCTCACCGTTTGACCCCGAGACGGCCAACGGAAGACTAAGACTCGAAAATCACCTCGACCGGGCAGATGGCAAGGCGCTTTTGAAGCCCTCGCAGACGATGGAGAGGCCACCAGCGGTAGAGGAGGAGATCGATGGGCTTCCATAGGCCGACCCAGCCGCAAATCGTCAATCCTTCCCGAATCCATGTATTGAACGCCCAAGTCTCGTTGGGGACTAGGCTGCGTAAGGCTAAGGTTAAGGCTAAGAAAACGACCCCCATCGCCAAGGCCGTCCGACCCTCCCGGAACAGCTCAAGCAAGTCGCTGCGGGTAACTTTAGCCCGGTAGCTAAAATAGTGCCGAATTGACTCCTGGATAAGCCCCGTGACGGAAGGATCGAACTTCTGTCTTAACGTGACTTTGATGCGAAGTTGGGCGCCATCAGCGTGCTCGCGGGCCCAGCCAACGATAAATTCTTCCGCATCGTGGTCGAGATCACGCTCGTGGAACGGCGAAGTATCCAGGGTATTGAAAAGTTGTCCGACGTGACCAATGCGGAGCTCGATTAAGCCGGGCGAGAGTAGGGCCATAAATTAACGAGGTAAGCCTAAGGTATTTATGAAAAATTGCATTCTTTTCTCGCGCATGGGATCCGTTTCGCCGGCCCCATGATTAGCGCCAGGCACAACCTCCAGCTGAAAAAGATCTTTCTTCCCTGCTGCCAATAAAGCATCACGGAAATCATACGTACATGTGACATCCACATTAGTGTCCGATTCCCCGACGGTCAGGAAAAGTTTGCCGGTCAGGCGAGACGCATAGGTGGCGCAAGAATTTTCCGAATACCACGGACCAAGCGGGTAGCCCAACCATTGCTCGTTCCACCAAAGCTTATCGATGCGATTATCATAACAGCCGCAATCGGCCGCACCCGCTTTATAGAAATCTCCGAAAAGGAGCATTGCATGGGCGGTATTCTGTCCGCCTGCGGAGCCACCAAAAATACCTACCCTCGAGATATCCATGTTCTTTTCGACCTGGGCCGCGGCTTTGATCCATTTGATACGATCAGGAAATCCGCCGTCTTTCAGGTTGCGCCAAATTTGCTGCTGGAACTCTTTGCCGCGATTATAAGTACCGCGACCGTCCATCTGCACGACATAGAAGCCGCTCAGAGAAGCCTCATAGAAACTTCGGTTAAAGAGACTGAAGTTGTAGGGCGCGAAAGAGCCGTGGGGACCGGCGTAGATGCGCTCCAAAACTGGGTATTTCTTCTGCGGATCAAAAGGATAGGGGCGAAGAATGACGCCCCAGATGTCGTATTTTCCTTCGCGGTCTTTAGTGCGAAAGGGGATTAAGGGTTGCCAACTGGTCTTCGCCAACGGCGCCACCGTAGCAGCCTCAAGTTGGACAATAGCGCGGCCATTCTCTCCGCTTCTTAGGGTAATAACAGGCGGCTGGTTCACCCGCGAGGCCGTATCGATCAGGTAGCGACGGTTCGGTTCGAATTCAACGGAATGATCCGCGTCGCCCGGCGTCAGGTCGATGACCTTACTCCCGTTAAACGGAGCCTTACAAAAATGCTGTTGGTAAGGGTTTTCGCTGGGCTGGCGACCTAAGGCGACAAAACCGACTTCCTGGGCCTTGGTATCGACATACTTGACCTGTTTCATCACCCAATTTCCCGAAGTGACGGCATTGAGGGTCGCTCCCGACCTTAGGTCGACGTGATAAAGATGAAGGAAGCCGCTGCGTTCGGATGCCCATAACGTGCTATTTTCGTCGAGGTCGTAACGAAAACGACTGCCCGAGGTAAAAACAAACTTGGGATCATGCTCGTTGAGCAACGTTCGCCATTGCTTCGTCGTCACGTCATATTCGATGACACCATGTCCGGTGAAGCCGCGTTCGGTATACTGCGAACGAAGACGGGTCGAATCTGCCGTCCAATCCAGTCGGCTATTTTCGTACGATCGCGGCAAGACTTCCAGGGAAGGGCGGGGCGATGCTTCCGCCTTGAAAACGGAAAAGACCAGCGGCGTACGCTCCAAAATATCATCGCCCGGGCGAGCGTAGGGAACGTTTTTTTTGCTTTTGGTGAGCGAATTGACCACGTTATACATTCGCGGGGAAGCCACCTGTTCGCGCCAAAGAGCGAAGTGGGTGCTGTCAGGCGACCATGAAACTGGCCCGACATAGCGATGGGTAGCCTGACCATCGGAGGTCATCACGAGGACATTACTCGGATGAGCCACCTCGGTTAAAAGAACATTACCCTCCCAGAAAGAAACTTTCCATTTTTCATCCGGGGAAATTTCGGAAAGCTTACCGGAGTTAGCATAATTATCCGCAAGAGAAGAACGGCTGCGATTGGAATTCGCATTAGCTCGGGCGGACGCCGTGGCCAAGACTTTGCTTGGAGTAACCCGCCCATCCAACTCAACGGTCCAAGACTGTTTTTCCCCGACAAGAATGATTCGGCCATCATCCAACGGCTCGATATACCTGAATGGTAGGTTTCGAGGAGAGACCCTTTGGTTCAATACGAGCGAAAGTTGATCAACTAATTTGACCTGATCATACGCCGGGCGCACCTGGCCTTTGCCGCAATCGACGAGCTTCCATGTCATACGGCCCTCAGCATCCGCAACGGCATAGACCATTCTTTGTCCGTTCGCGGACCATTTAACGTTCTGGAGTCGAACGATGGGGGCCAGCCTTCCCCAGGTATCCATTTGTTTTGACCAATCGCTGACCAAAGTTGTCTGACCGAAGACCAGAAGCGGAGAGAGCAACAGGAAACGAAGCAGCATGCATGCATTCCAAGCCAATGACTGGAAGACTCAACCCCACATTGGCTATTTTTTGACTTTATCCGACTTGGTTTTAGGTGTTTTAGGCTTCAATCCCGAAAGGTAGGCCACGACATCGCGAATTTCTTCTGGGGCAAGAATCCCGAGCATAGGGGGCATCATGGAAATGGGCGGGGTGCGCGAGGCAATCAGGGTAAGCGATATTTTTTGAATCTTTCCGTCCGTTAGCTTGAAATCAAGGGTCTTGGAATTTTCCGTCAGCACGCTACCGACAAGAGTAATCCCATCCTTTAGTACGATGGTCCCGATACCAAAACCTTGGACTATTTTGGCGGAAGGTTCGACCAATGATTCAGCGATTTCATCCTTGGTTCGTTGCAGGCCTACCTGGCGGAGGCTAGGTCCGACCTCACTGCCCTCATCTGATTCGACACGATGACAAGCGATGCAGTTGGCACCTAGGTGTCCATTGATCAGGGCTTTTCCGCGGCTCGCATCGCCCCCGTCGGTCAGGAACTCATAAGGAATCTCGGGTGATGCCATCTTCAGGCCACCTTTTGGCCCGGCTTCGACATATTTTTGGAGCAACTTGTGGACTTCCGACGAGGTCGCTTGTCGGGCAAGCGTATACACATCGAGCTTCAATCCAGAATCCAATTTTCGGGCGACCAGCCGGGTGACAAGTTCTTGGATAAGCTTGGAAGATTCGGGATCATTTCTCCCCCGAAGTAACGTCACCATGGCTTGCTTTTCGGGAATCTTGGCGGATTTCGAATTAATAATTAAGCGAGCCATGGCCATGGCAGCAGAGGCATCACGGACAAAGAGCTGATTAACGGCTTCGATGCGAACTTCGGAAGGATTACCTTCACCGGCGGCGTTACAAAGAGTACGAATAATGATATCGGGCTTTTCATTTTTTCGGCTCAGCAATCGCAGACCCTGAAGTCGGACGCTTGGGGCGGCTTTAAGGTCTGCGGCGAGGGCGAGCAGGACAGGGAAGGGGAGGTCTAATTCATATTTGACCATCAATTCGAGCACAGCGGCGCGTTCATCGGATTTCTGAAGGCCAAGAAGTTCATCTTGGTGAGTCTGTAAGAGCCGTCCGATTTCAATTTTATCACGTGGCAAGTATTTCTTGGCCGTACCGTCAACGCGATCAAGCATGGGAGGCTGATCGAACACAATAAGCGCCTGCAAGGCTTCCATGCGCAGGGGCGCGCCAGCGGGTTGCGCCAAGGTCCACTCAAGCAAGCGGACTAAAGCAACGGTATCACCCTGACGCAGGTTGGCGTTGAGCGCACGACGAGCAGTCTGATACGGCAGACCGGGAGCCATGAAGATTTCGGCAAGCGCGCTACGGGAGGATGGTACGCCCTCATCATCATGTATCGCCCGGGCGGCTTCATTGACCACATCAGGATTAATATGATGCAAAAGTTTTCCGAGTAGCGGTGACTTCTGACGTACCAGCCCTAGGGTCGCAAAAACAGCTTCCGCACCTGACTTAGTCTGGGCAATAGCGAGAAGACCATCAGCCGATTGAGTACCCGCGATGCCAGTGACAAGACCGTGGCGCAACCAAGGCAAGCGCAGGTCGGCTTCCGCGTCGTGGATAAATGTGTCGAACGAAACCTGACCGCCCATTTTACCAAGGGTGAGGCCGGCCTGAGTCCGGACGCGTAAATCTGACTGACCCAGCTGTCTTCCAACTGATGCGATGAGTGATGGGTCCGCCTTAGCTTCGCTTAACACCTTGAGCGCCTGCACCCGAATCTCGAGATCCGCGTCTTCAAGCAAGGACAACGAAGCGGAGACATCGGCCACCTTGCCGTGGCGGACGCCCATCCCATATCCCCAGATTGCATGGATGCGGGCGAAACGGCTAGCTTGAGGGTTTTTCGCGACGGTGAGCATCTCAGCCCAAGCACCCAGTCGATCCAAGCGTATCGAGGCATTGACCCGAACGCGTTGATCGCGATGACCGAGCAAACCAAGAAGTTCGGCTTGGGGAATCGAGACTGAAAATGGCTTGGAAAGAAAGGCCTCGGATGACGTATCGACATTAGGAGCGACATCGAATCGCCAGACCGCGCCTTTGCCGTCAAGCGGGTATCCACCTATCCAATCAGCGAAATAAGCTTTACCATCAACGCCCCAGGCCATGCCGATACCCATGATACCGCTACTTATCGTCCGGAGATTTGTCTGCCGAAAAGAATCCTGCTCAGGCTCCAAGGTAAAGGCGTCCATCTTTCCCTTAGGAAATTGATC
Organism: uncultured Opitutia bacterium; assembly: GCA_903850885.1. Lineage (GTDB taxonomy): Bacteria > Verrucomicrobiota > Verrucomicrobiia > Opitutales > UBA953 > UBA953. The sequence continues at coordinate 97,062 of CAINMU010000010.1, forward strand.
GAGGAAGAAGTGACCGCGTAGCTCTCCGTCGAGGGCGTGACCTGGTTCGTGAAGGAAGCCGGCTGGCCCGTCGGAATAATTGGCGATGGGCGGCGTGATGTAGAGCGGCTGATCCGTCGCTCCCTTCGGCATCCACATGTTTTCCGTTATCCAACGGCTCTGCAGTTTCATGTACTGGTTCTGGCATCGCCAGCCAGAGTCGGAACCTTCCAGCAAGTAGACGAGACGCTCCCGCTCCTTCGGTTGATCCGAATCGTTGTCCACGCCGATGACGTTACCGTAATCATCAAACGCTATTTCTTGGATGTTACGTACGCCGTGGGCGAAGACCTCGAAGTTTGCGCCGTCGGGTTCGCAACGCAGCACGGCACCGCGATGGGGGTAATAGAACTTTTTACCTTCCTTACTGGTGACGTTCAGACCCTTGTCGCCAATGCTCCAATAGATACGTCCGTCTGGGCCGAGGCGAAGTCCATGCATATCATGCCCGGCGTAGGCGATATGGCCGCCGAAGCCCGTAGCGACGAGTTCTTTGATGTCGGCGACACCGTCGCCATCGTTATCCTTCAGTCGCCAGACGTCTGGGATAGCGGTGACGTAGACCCAACCGTCAAAATACATCACGCCGGCGGCGATGCCGGAGATGGGCGAGTTGAAGCCGTCCGCGAAGACCGTGATCTTATCGGCGATTCCATCATGATCCGTATCGGTCAGCTTATAAATGGATTCCTTTGGAAATGTCAGGTCCTTCCAATCGATCGAGCCGTCCTTGTTATGATCTTTGAGTCCACCGCGCGGCGCTTTCAGATTTCCGGGAGCCAGTTCACGCTGATAGAACGCTAGTTTCTCTTCTGGTGAAGTCAGACCGACATCGTCAGGGATCCACAGTGCATGTTCGCGAATATCGAGGTCGGCTGCTTTACGTCGTGTGGTCGATGAGACATAGACATTGCCTGCCTCGTCGACCGTGAGGGCGACGGGATCAGGTACGTTGAGATCACCGGACCACCGGACGGGTTTTATCTCTGCGCCGATGCCGGCAATCGTAACGACGAAGATCGTAACAGATGGAGCCCAGCGCATTTTAATTAGCCAATAAGGATGAGATAAAGTTCCTTCGGTCCATGGGCACCAAGGACCAGGATTCGTTCGATATCGCCGGTGCGACTAGGTCCGGTGATGAAAGACAGCATACTTGGCATCTGGTCACCATGGCGGGCCTTAGCCAAGGCCAAGGCGGCGCCGAGATCTGGGACGATCTGGGAGCTTTCTGCAACGACAACGTGGACGTGGGGAAGGATGGAAAGGGCGCGTCCGCCAGAACTAGCACTGGAGACGAGGATGGAGCCGAGTTGCGCGACAATGGATTCGCAAGTGGTGATACCGGCATCGCAACCTTCCAGACGCTGCTTGTCGAAAGAGGTATCCGCTTCCCAAGTTTCGCAAGTCAGAGCGGCGACGACAGGACGGAGCAAGTCATGGCCGTGGTAGGCGACTTTTTTCCAGTTCTTAGAAGCGGAGAGTTCGGCGACAGCCTTGGCGGCAGAGGCGTGATCCGGTACGCGGATGAGTACGGCTTTCAGCTTGGCCAATTGCTCGGCGAGGATGGTCAGGCTGTCTTCGGCGGTCTCGCCGCCGTCCGGTAGCCAAGGCTTGGCCACGGTGGAGGTCTTACCGGCGGCGCCGTCTCCCTTGAGGTGCGGCTTCGGGGCCTTGACCTTGAGCGCCTCGCGGATGCGGGCGAAGATATCAGAGCGAGCGTCAGACATTTTGGTTCTTCCATTGATCGCGAAAGGATTGGGCGGGAGCCTTGGGGAGATCGCGCGTCTTCATCCAGGCACCCATGTAGGGTAAAGGAAGCTTCTGCAGGAGCGGCAGGGTGGCGCGGAAGATGCGACCACCGAGCGCGAAGAGCCACGGACGCTTGATGACGAAGGTGAACCCGTGATGGAAAGCTAGGTCGAAGAGCGTCGGCGACTGCTTGGCGGCGTTACGACGGTTGTGGAGGAGGTGGTGGTGTAGGTCGATTCGGACTGGACACGCGTCAGTGCAGGCGCCGCAGAGCGAGGAGGCCCCGGAGAGGTGGTTCCACTGCTTGAGTCCGCGCAGATGGGGCGTAATCACCGAGCCGATGGGTCCTTGATAGGTCGTGCCATAGGCCAGGCCGCCGATATTCTTGAAAATCGGGCAGACGTTGAGGCAGGCGCCGCAGCGGATGCAGTGCAGGGAATCGCGTTGCTCGGGGTCGGCCAGGATACGGGTGCGGGCGTTGTCCATGAGGACGAGGTGGAATTCCTCAGGTCCATCGCATTCGCCTTTCTTCCGCGGACCAGAATAGAGCGTGTTGTAGCACGTCATCGGCTGGCCGGCGCCGGCGGTGGCCAGCATCGGGAGCAGGACGGATAAGTCGTCGAGATGATTCACGACCTTCTCTATGCCCGAAAGGGCAATATGGATGCGGGGCAGGGCCGCGGTGAGGCGCGCGTTGCCTTCGTTCTCGGTGATGGAGATTTGGCCGGTCTCGGCGACGAGGAAATTCGCCCCGGTGATACCGATGTCGGCGTCGATGTAAAGTTGGCGCAAATGGCGACGCGCAATCATCGTCAGCTCTTCGGGGCTGTCGGTCGGAGCGGTGCCGAGGTGTTTGGTAAACAGTGCGCTGATGGCCTCTCGCTTCACATGCATGCACGGGAAGACGAAGTGGTAGGGAGCTTCGCCGCGCAACTGTTGGATAAATTCACCGAGGTCACTCTCGACCACGCCGTAGCCGGCTTTTTCGAGGGCGTCGTTCAGGTGAATCTCTTCGGTCGTCATGCATTTCGACTTCACGATGGCCTTGGCCTTAACGTCCTCGGCGATCTTCAGGATGATGGTACGGGCTTCCTCGGCATCGCGCGCCCAGTGGACGACGCCGCCATTGCGTTCAAAGTTACCCACGAACTTCTCGAGCACGTTCGCGAGGTCATTGACTGCGCTCCACTTGGCCATCGAGGCCGCGTCACGAGCGCGTTCCCAATCGCGATAGCGGGCTTTCTGGAGGTCGCGGTTGGTGTAATAGCCGCCGAGCGCCTTATTGATAAAAGCGCGCTGATCGCCATCCGCGGCGTTGACCGTGGCGTCCTTGAGGAAGATGGCCTTGGAATCAGACATGATCAGGCGTCGTTGGCCAGAACTTCGGCGATGTGCAATGGGAGGATCGGCTTACCCTCGCGAGAGAGCCAGCCGCCAATCTGCAGAAGACAAGAGGGGTCCGCGGAAACCACGTAATCGGCACCCGTCCGGGCCAGGGCGCCGCCTTTGACTTGGGCCATGGCGGTCGAGATCATCGGGAACTTGGCGGAGAAGAGCCCGCCAAACCCGCAACAGGTCTCGCCTTCTTCGGCCTCGATGAATTCCAGACCTTTGACCGCCCTCAGCAATTGCCGCGGTTCTTCCTTGAGGCGCAGTTCGCGCAAAGCGTGGCATCCATCATGGTAGGTCACCTTCTTCGCAAACTTCGCGCCAACGTCGGTGACCCCGAGCTTCTTAACCAGGAACTCGGAGAACTCGAAGGTGCGCGCAGCCAGGTCATCGGCTTCGGCGGCATGGGGCGTACCCTTGAGCAGCTCGGGATAGAAGTTGCGCATCATCGCGACGCAAGAGCCCGAGGGGCCGACGACGACTTCAGCGCCCCGGAAGACGCCGAGCGCGCGGATGGCACCCTCGCGGGCGACGTCCCACTGTCCGGAATTAAAGGAAGGTTGGCCGCAGCAGGTCTGGGCCGAGTTGAACTCCACCTGGTGGCCGAGGCGCTTCAATACCTTGGCCGTCGCCATGCCGACCCTGGGGGTCAGCTGGTCGACGAAGCAAGGGACGAAGAGTGAGACGCGCACGGGATCAGCGCAGGAACGCTTCGTGGAGGCCGCCGTCGACGGTGATGACCTGTCCGGTCGTCTTGCTGAGGCGATTTGTCACGAGAAGGAAGTAGGCTTCGGCCTGGTCGGCGGGGGTAATGGGGTTCTTGGTCAGGGTGCGATCGGCGTAGAAGCGGGAGAGCTTCGTGGTCAGCGAATCGGTCGCCTCATCATCGGTGTAGGGAATATTGTACTTCGCAAGCGAAGCGATCACTCGGTCGCGCGGGAACATTGCCGACCCCTGGACGACGGTGGCCGGCGCCACGCCGTTGACACGGATCAGAGGCGAGAGCTCCATGGCCATCTCGCGGACGAGGTGATTGGCAGCAGCCTTCGAGGTATCGTAGGCGACGGAACCCTTCTTGGCCACGGCAGCATTAGCGCTCGTGGTCAGCACCAGATTGCCCCGGAGTCCTTGTTCCTTCCAGGTCTTGAAGGCTTCGTCAGCGACCAGGTAGCTTCCGGTAACATTAAGGGCGAAAGTCAGCGCCCACTTATCGTCAGGAATATGTCCGGTGGTATCCGGCGAGACGAAAATACCCGCGGTGACGCAGATGGAGTCGAAGCCACCGTAGGCGAGCGCGACTTGGTCGAGCATCACGCGGATGGAGGCGCGTTCGAGGATGTCGCCCGAAAGACCGATGGCGGGACCGCAATTCGAAAGACCCGTGCCGGCGACGCCGATACCCGATCCAATCTTGTCGGTGATTTCCTTAGCGGTGGCCTGGGCAGCCTCGACGTTCTTGTCGACGCAGACGATATGGGCACCTTCCTTGACCAGACGATGGGCGGTTTCCTTACCGATGCCTGAACCGGCACCGACGACGATGATTACCTGACGGGCGAGTTCTTTCTCGGCGGGCATCCGCTTGAGTTTGGCTTCTTCGAGCAACCAATATTCGATGTCGAAGGCTTCTTGCTGGGGCAGGGCGATATACTCGTCGATGGCCTCGGCGCCGCGCATGACTTCGACGGCACAATTATAAAACTCAGCGGTGACGCGAGATTCGGACTTATCCTTACCCCAGGCAATCATGCCCAATCCAGGAATGAGCACGACGGTCGGGTTCGGATCGCGCATGGCGGGCGAGTTCGGGCGTTTGCAGGCGGCGTAATAAGCAGCGTAGTCTTTGCGATACTGCGCTAAGGCAGCCGTCAGCTTAGACTTAAGCGCCGCGACGTCTTCGGCCTGAGGATTCCAATTCACATACAGTGGCTTGATCTTGGTGCGGAGGAAATGGTCCGGACAAGAGGTCCCGAGTTCGGCAAGACGAGGCGCGTCCTTGGAATTGACGAAACGGAGGATTTTTTCGTCATCTTGGATCGTGCCGATGAAACGCTTTTCCTGGGAGACTTGACCTCGAAGCCAGGGGAGAATCGCGGCGAAAGCGGCCTGGCGTTTTTCCGTATCGAGTGTCTGAAAAAGGGTTCCGCCGAAAGCCTTGGCATCCCCGCCCTTAGCTTGGAATTTTGCATCGATGTAGGCGCCGGCCTGTTCGATCATCGCCAGCGTCAGCTCGTAACAAGCCTTGTCGTCGTCTGCCCATGAAATGAAACCATGCTGGCCCATCATGATCGCACGGATGTCCGGCTGCTGCTTGGCGATATCCTGCATGGCCAAGCCTAATTCAAAGCCTGGGCGCATCCATTTGACGTAGGCCATCTTGCCGGCAAAAATTTGCTGCGTTAGGGCGGCGCAGTTCTTCGAGGCGGCAATCGAGATGATCGCATTAGGATGCATGTGGTCGACATGCATGCCGGGAAGGAAACTGTGCAGAGGCGTGTCGATGGACGATGCCCGCGGATTCAGATTGAACGTGGTGTGGTTATACATCCCGACCATGTCATCTTCGGCTTGGGACTTGAGGCCCTTGTCCGTCCGGGCGGCATAGGAGGCCTGGAGGCCCATCAGCTTATCTTGGTAAAGCGACGAGAAGTTCTCGCGATTACTGGTACGGAGGTCGCCACCGGAGCCCTTAACCCAGAGGACCTGGGTATCGCGCCCGGTGAGGGGGTCTTTCTCGAGGATCTTAGAGGAGGTATTGCCGCCGCCGGTGTTCGTGATGCGCTGGTCCGCTCCAAGTTTATTGGAGCGATAGACCAGACGGCCGACCGGATCGAGCTTCGCGGCTTCGGCATCGTTCCAGAGATTTGAGACGTACTTATAGTTGGACATGGGATTTTACGTGGAAAAGTGGATGTGGATTAAGAGGTTTTATGCACTCTTTAAATCATTAAACTTAATTAATGCAGCCGTCCAATCGGCAGAGGGCTTGGGAGCATAAGTCACTACGTCGAACGACTTTCGAACGATTTGTCGTAAATCATCCAAGTTCGTGACTTCTTTCATCGCAATCGCTTGGACTAAAATATTTCCCACCGCCGTGGCTTCGACTGGACCGGCAATAACCGTCCGTCCGGTTGCATCGGCGGTAGCCTGATTTAATAATGCATTACGGCAACCGCCGCCGACGATATGGAGGCGTTTCAACTTTCGACCGGTAAGTTGTTCGATGCCGTCCATTTCGATTCGATAAAGCAATGCGAGGGACTCCAAGATACAGCGGGCAATCTCGCCATGGGACTTCGGCACGGGCTGCTTGGTCTCGCGGCAGAAAGCTTGGACCTTCGCAACCATGTCCCCGCGCTTGGCGAAACGAATATCGTCCGGGCGGATCAACGAACGCAACGAAGGGGCTTTCAGCGCGAAATTGACGATCTGACCATAATCCGAGACTTCGCCTTTCTCCATCCACTCCCTTCGGCACTCTTGGAGCACCCAAAGCCCCACCAGATTCTTCAGGAAGCGGGAGGTACCGCCGAAACCTACTTCGTTCGTGTACTTGGCCTTGCGGACGGTCTCGTTGACAAGCGGCTTGTCGAGTTCGACGCCGAGGAGCGACCAGGTGCCGGAAGAGAGGTAAGCCCAGTCATCGCCCTTGGTGGCGGGAACAGCGGCAACGGCCGCAGCGGTGTCGTGCGCGCAGGTGGTGACGACTTCGGTCTTGGCCAAGCCGGTCTCCTTGGCGAGGTACGGCAACATCTTACCCAATTTCACGCCCGGCTTTACGGCCTTGGGAAAAATATGCTTAGGGATGCCGAGTTTCTTGATGACCGGCCAGGCCCAGTCCCGTTTTCGCGTATCCCAACACTGACTGCCAGAAATCAAGGTTTCTTCCGCTCGCGCCTTACCCGTCAGCAGCCAGGTAATATAATCGCCGATGAGTAGGAATTTATCTGAAAAATTCAGGATCTCCGGGCGATTCAACGCATCATCAAAAAGTTGATACAGGGTGTTGATGGAAATTGAAGCAATACCCGTGCCTTCGAAGATTTCCCGCTGCGAAAAACGCTTCATCGCGTTTTCATAAGATTTGAAACTTCTTTCGTCGCGATAAGTGAAAGGCAAAGAGAGCAACGGACCATCTCCCTTGAGCAACACGTAGTCCACGCCCCAGGAATCGCAGGCGACCGACTTGATCGGTCCGAATTTAGACCCCTTGGCCAAGCCGATGCGGATTTCGCGAAAGATACGAATGATATCCCATCGGAGGGTGCCATTAGCCGTAATGGCCCCGTTAGAGAAACGATGGATTTCCTTCATCTTAAACTTACCGGATTTCAAGGTCCCGAGGATGATACGACCGGATTCGGCTCCGAGATCAATGGCGAGGTAATTGGACATAGGGAAAGAGGGGAGGGGGTCAAAGGATCACAAACCAAGCATTTTTTGGCGATAATGCTCATCAGGGCGGCCGGCAATTCGTTCGCACTGAGCAGAGGTAAGGAAAACCGGGCCGCCTAAGGCAGCAGCACCCACGAAGACTTCGGCGGCCTTTTCCGCCATCAGGAGCGAACCAAGGACAGCCTTGGGCGAAGGACCGACGGCGACGATGCCATGGTTCTGTAATAAGATGATCTTTGGGTCGCGACCCGTGCGCTTGACGAAAGCCAAGACCTCTTGGCGGATGCTCTGGGAAAGCCCCAGTCCAGGGTCGGCATAAGGCACGAAGACCGATTCGATCCCGCACATCACAATCTCATCCGGACAGGCTCGCTTCTCGGCAAAATCTCGTGCCCTTGTTGAACATAAAATCTGATTCACGGCGATGGCGTGGACGTGGCCGATGCAGTTAACTCCCGGCAAGGTCAACAAGTAGGCGTGAAACAGTGCCTCGATCGATGGCTTCTTCGTCGATGCATCGATCCGCGAAGCAAATAATGCCGCATCAACTTCGGCATCGGTAGCTCCTTGGGATTCAATCAAAGGTAACAATCGATCGAAACGACAGGTGGTCACATCACCGGCCTTTAACGAAGCCAAGTTAGAACCCGAGGCCTTGACGGCGAAAGTATCGGCATCAAGGCGGATGGAAGTGTTCCCTTCACCGAGGATTGCCATACGGAGACGGTCGCCGCCCAATTGATGGGAGAGTTCGAGCAGACTTTGGATAGCTTCGGCGGACATCTTCAGGATTTTGACTTTCCGCAGAGGGAAACATTCAGACCCAACTCGGCGAAGGCGGCAGCCTTAGCTGCCAAGCCTCGACGCGCAGCCTCATGCGAGGGCGCATACACGACTTGGATGTGATTGGAAGGATGGCGTGCCATCATCTCATCTCGGGAAATGCCTGGTAAGACCACATGCATGATTGGCCACTGCGAAGTCGTAAGTTTCCAACGCTCATCGGTCTCCGCCTGCGGGAGTTCGACAACCTCACCGAGCCCGAGATCAGCGTGCAATTTACCATTCATGACATAAATACGAGACCAGACAATCCAACCGGGTTTGGAAATACCTTTGAGCGTACCACCGCCGAGACGGAAATACATGGAAGGCTGACGCTCGGAACGGGCGCCCTTGTAACCTCCGATAAAATGCTTGGCGGGTGCGGCACCGGAAATCAGAAATACCCAGACATATTCATCGATCATCCCCCGACCCGATTCACCCTTATATTGGCGACCCCAGCGTAAGTCGTGGAGCGTGTTCTCTGGATCATAACCAAGTTCCTTCCAAAGTTCATAGGTGATTATACCATCCAAACCGGCACATTCATCGACCTCATTAAAGTGGGGGAGGGCGTCGCCCTTGAACAACTCTTGGCCACTTTGGGCATGAAACACGGGCGGACGCTCTCGATTATTGAGCAAGCCTTCGACCAGATCCGAAGCTGGCGCGAGATCTTTAAGCCCTTGCTGATATTGGATACCGATCGTCGCGCAGCCGAACTCGTCGGCCAGACGCACGGCCGCGATATACATCTTTAATTGGGTCAAGGTCTGCTGGCGGGTGAGTTCGGTCTTTTCGTCCTTACCCCAGTCAAACGTCAAACCCTTGCTAACCAGCCAGCGCAAAGCATCTGAGGCCTCCGAGTCCTTTACGGTCAGCATCGCAGCGTAGAGACTTGATTGACTCATCCGCTCCTTAAAAACGCCGGTCGGATGCAAGATCTCGTCGGGAATAATGGCATTATACATCCCCATGCAGCCTTCATCAAAAACCCCCATGATTGATTTGCGGCGTCTGAATTCCTGTGCGAAACGTCGACCCAAGATTGCATCCTTAGAAGATGCTTTGCCAAGTTTACGGACGTGAGGAGTAGGGTGGCTAACTTTACCGACCTTCAACCAAGTACGTAAACCCTTAAGGAATTTCGCATCGGTAAACTCTTCACTCCAAAGCGTCGAAAAACGCACCCCGGCTTTCAGCAGGGAGCCGTTCAAATTCAGCATTCCGACCAGACCAGGCCAAGTGCCTGACCAGTTAGCGACGGTTAGAATCGGGCCACGATGAGTCAGAAGACCAGGCAAAAGGTGATGCGAGTATTGCCAGACAGCCTCGGCGACGATGAGGGGCGCATCGTTGGGAATTTTACGAAAAACTTCCATACCATACTTCTGCGAATCAATGAAGCTGTGTCCGACTTCAGGACGAAAACCATGAGCTCGTCTGACCTTGCGACTTTCACGACGCAAGGCATCGCAAAGCAAACCTTCCATGGCCAATTGAGCGCTTTCGCACTTTTGATTAGCCGAGGCGCGCAGGTCGCCATTCGCCAACAAATAGATGGTGGAATTTTTCTTCACAGAGAGGGTCTAACTTAGACGGCGGTCAGGACATGGTCCGCAGCCAACTTAACCTTGGCACGCTGGACTGTGGCGGCATCAGCATCGGTGACCAAAAAAAGTGAAGTAACATCGCGGGTAACCGCGCAAGGTCCGCCTCGACCGAGCTTAATCTTGTTCATGCAAATTAAGAC
>CAINMU010000011.1 GCA_903850885.1 uncultured Opitutia bacterium
GTCGCGTCCGTTCACAACGCATGGCACGATGAGACGGGCCAGGTTATCAGACTCGATAAAGACTGTTCGCCTACGGACGCGACGCAGTCGCGCCCCTACCTCAAGACAACTAGGGCAGCACGCGGTACTGCCCCTACCCGTTGCATCCCTTGTCAACGTGTCAACTAGTCAACCTGTCAACTAACGCTGTATCGATCTGGCCAACTGGCCAACTAATCAACGGGTCAACTAACGTTGTATCGCTTTTACCAACTTGCCAGCGGGTCAACTAGTCAACTAACGCTGTATCGATCTGGCCAACTGGCCAACTGATCAACCGATCAACTGGAACATCATACTTCTCCTAAATATCTCACACTACCACTGGGAATAGCTTTATCCTGAATCGCAGAAATAACAAAGTCCACGGCCTCGGCAATGGCCGTGCCTTGCGGTCGACCAATGCGGGTATTGATTTTTGCGAGAGAAGCCCGGGGCACGGCTCGGGTGAGGTCGGTATCGATTGGACCGAAACCTAAGGCCAAAACTTTAATCCCGACGGTAGCAAGTTCCGTAGCCGCGACTCGCGTCAGGGCCTCGACGGCAGCCTTGCTGGCGACATAGGCCGCTTCTCCTTCCAACGAAAGCGGAACGGCGACGGTGGTGAGATTGATGATTAATCCTCCGCGTTGGCGAACCATGACTTTGCCGACGGACTGTAGACAATGGAGAGTGCCAAGGTAATTTACGCGCATCAGTTTCTCGGCAACCGCTCCAGGTGTCAGCAATAGGGCATTCATCGAGGCAGCGCCGGCGTTATTAATCAGGAGGTCTATTCGAGCGGCAGATTGGGCGACATTTTCGACAGCAACGCGCACCGCAGACTCATCGGTAATATCAACGAGGTGGCCCGTGAATTGCGGATGCTCGATCGCAGTGCTTTGCCGCGAAAATCCGTGCACCGTCCAACCCTCGGCCAATAACCGAAGCGCTAAGGCATAACCAAGACCTTTGGAGGTTCCGGTGATGAGGGCGACGGGAGGCATGGGGAATTGAAAGGGGGAAGATGGGTAATTAGTTGATCAGTTGATCAGTTGGCCGGTTGGCCAGAGAGACAAATTAGCTGGCCGGTTGACAAGTTGACCGGTGGGCAAGGGAGGTCAGAGGGCCCGAGAGACAGACTAGAGGCTCAGTTGACCAGAGGCTCGGTTGATCAGAGTGAGATACAGTACAGAGTTGATCGGTTGATTAGTTGGCCGGTTGGCCAGAGAGACAAATTAGCTGGCCGGTTGACAAGTTGACCGGTGGGCAAGGGAGGTCAGAGGCCGATTAATAAGTTGGCCCGTTGATTAGTTGGCCGGTTGGCCAGAGAGGTAAAATGGCAATGAGACAGTGCAAAAGTGCATAGGTGAATTCAGGGTTAGGGACAGGGGTTGGGGTAGGGCTGACTGTCTTTGGTCTAAAGCCGGAACCTGGAGCCGGCTGCCGAAGGCCGAACGGCCGACTCCTGAGTGGCTGATGCCCAGATGGCCGACACCTGTCACCGATTGAGTGGCTTAGCTAAGTTGATCGGATAACCGAATCCCTTGGCTTACGGACGCGACGCAGTCGCGCCCCTACCCATTGCATCCCATGTCAACTGGCCCACTAGTCAACGGGTCAACCAACGTTGTATCGCTTTTACCAACTTGCCAACGTGTCAACTAGTCAACCTGTCAACTAACGTGCATCTCTCTGGCCCACTGGCCAACTGATCAACGGATCAACTAACGATTAGTGATCTCAACCACATACTCCGCCAGTAGCCCAACGCGCCTGAAGGGTGAAGTCAGTCGACTCATCGCTTTTTCATCAGCCAGGGTCACGGTCTTGCCGGTCTTGATTCGGATATCTTCTTCGAGATCTGCCATCAATGTGACCAAGCCAAAACTGTCTAAGCAAGATGCTTCGCCGAAGAGACGGGTCTGCGCATCGGCTTTTTCCAGCTCGGTCTTGCCGAGTTCACGTCCGAGCGCAGCAAGCCGCCGAAGGACGAGCTCTAATGATTGTTCGGAAGAAAGCATTCAGATTAGGCAGATAAAAGGGCGGCCACAGAGGACAAATCGGCGATATCGTGTCGTGCGGCCCCATCGGCCGGAGCGAACGCATCTTTATGGATGCCATCTGCTCGATGGACGCAAATCGTATTCCAACCTAAGGCTCGCGGCGCGATAAAATCTTTGGCGAGATTATCTCCGATATAAACAAAGCTTTCGCCCGGATAGGTCTGCATGATTGTCTCATAAGACCGAGCAGAGGGCTTCCAGTATTCACGCCCGAGTTCTTCCGTAAAAATAATCGGGCTAAACCATTTAGCGGCGCCGAGAGCTTCGGCCTTAAGCCTTTGGGTGGGCATATAGCCGTCGGAAATAATCGCTAACGGATATCGATCATGCAGAGCTTTGACTAATTCAAGCGCATCCGGATGCCAATCGAGCCGAGCAGGTTGATGTTTTCGATACGTTGTCAGCAGTAGATCTAGGGTTTCACCCGTTAGCGCGGGTCGATTTATCTCTTCGATCGCCGTCTGAAATAGTTTAGTCCTCTTACCCGACTTAAAAAGCCGAAATAAAACCGAAGTGAACCCGATTAGCCCTAAGCGCTGCTCACCCAGCCGTCCGACCTCTTCCAAGGCTGAAAGCACATAAGCTGACTCCGGGTAGAGCGTATCATCTAAGTCAAAGACGACGACCATAGTCTAAGATTTACTCAGTGGCGAAAAAACGGCGCTATCATAGCGCAACATCACCACGCCGTCTTGCCATTGATCGCTGGCAGTCGAAGGAAGTCCGGCGACCTCTTCAAGTAACCACTGACTGAAAGTCGCCCCCGCCTGATGCGCGAGTGGATAGCCGCCACCGAAGCGAGCGTTTATCTCGAAAACGCAAACAGTACCATCCGGACGAACGATCGCCTGAAAGCAAAGCGGCCCGCGCGCTCCGGTCAAAAGTCCAGCGATCTGCTGGGCGATCGCTAAAAGCTGCGGGTGACGGCAAGTCCGCCCCTTAGACACTTCGCCCGACCGCACTTGAATTCTTTCGTGCGGAACAGCGGTGATCCATTTGCCCGCGCTGTTAAAAAATATATTAACGGTAAACTCTTGTCCAACCCATCTCTCTTGAACCACATAACGATCAGTAGCCAAAGTTTTTAATTCGTCGACTCCCGTGGCGAAAACGATTCCTACTGAGGAGCTTCCGTTCAACGGCTTCGCGATTAAGGGCCCGCCAAGAGTCGCGGGATTTTTCAGGTAGTCCGCCAGCCGGACCGACTTCGGGGTGGGAACTCCTGCGGAAACAAGTTGCTGGGCTGTCGCCAGTTTGTCTCCCGCCATGGCAACTGTAGCTTCATCTGAAATAACCACGGTGGTGCCAATTTCTTTAAAGCGGCCGGTTGCACGACTAAGCGGCGCTAACTCCGGATCAATAGTTGGCACCAATAGCACGACTTTTTCCCGGGCGCATAGCTCGATCAAAGCGTCCGCATAACCCGCTTCGCCGCAGGCCGGCACTTTAAAGCACGCATCAGCCGACTGACAGGCCGAGCTCATCTCTGGGTTCAGGTCAGCCGCCAAGATGCGAAGCGGCAGCTTAAGCCTTGCCGCCGATTGACGGAAACATTCAAGCAGCTGGTTTCTCCGGCCGGCCGAGGTAATGAGGATGTTCATTTGCTTATGTCTTTCGCAGAGTAAATTATTCGCGAGCGACCTGCTCCAGCGCTTCGACAAAATTCCCAGCTAGCCGATTTCGGCTAAATCGAGCCTCGGCTAGGCGTCGGGCGTTCGCTCCATAGCGTTCGCACATCCCGCGATTTTTGGCGAGCAGTTGCAGCGCATCAGCGAAGGCAGCGAAATCATCGGGGGGGACCGCAAGTCCGGCTTCATTTTCGGCGATTAAACCGGCGAGCCAGCCGGGATAATTATTGATAATGGGAATGCCCGCGGCCGCATAATCGAAAAACTTGTTCGGCGAGGTTCCGTAATAAAAAGCCGGTACGTTTTTGAGGACCATTAAACCGCAATCGAGTGAGGCAGTGATTGCACCGAGTTCCGTCTTCGGTACCGGGGGATAGAACAGGCAATTAACCAAGCTTTCTTGCGCCGCGATCGCCGATAAGCGGTCTTTCTCTTTTCCGTCTCCGATGAACGCTATCTTTATCTTCTGATCGCCCCGCCGCTTAAGTTCGCGCGCGACGTCAAGCAACGCATCCAATCCGTTAGCGACACCATGCGCCCCAGTAAACCCGGCAACGAAATCTCCGGGAGAAATGCCTGGCAGATTCAGAGGGGCGCGCTTCTGAGGGTGAAAAACCTCTAGGTCGCAGCCATTGGGAATCATCACAATCGTCTGGCGGGACGTGGAACGCTGACGGATGCCTTCGACAATGCCGGGCGAAAGGCCAATGCAAGCGTCGGCCGAACGATAACCCGCAAACTCTAACAAAGACATCCCCCCGAGGATGAAAGGGTTCTTAACCCCGAGAGCTTTGGGTAGTTCGGGCCAAAGATCCCGGATTTCAAAAACGAAGGGCTTCCCGCGAAACCATTTGGCGGCCAGACCAGGCATGACCGCCGTGAGCGGCGTGGAGGTCGCAAAGACGAGATCATACTCAAAAGTCAGCGCTAACTTCATCGACCGCATCGCGAAACGAACGAAAGCCCAACCGCGCCGAACCAGGGAATCGCGATTAGAATAGGCCAGTGGCAGCGAAATGACATCGATGCCGTCGACCGAGCCGCGATGCCAATCGTGTGCGGGTTCATACGGCAGGGTTAAGCCGCTTTGCTTGCTGGCGCCGCAGATCAAGGTCACCGTATGCCCTTTGGCGATCAAAGCCCGGGCGAATTCATACGATCGCGTGCCTGATGTTCCCTGCGGGGTGGCGAAGTGTTGATGGAAATAAAGGAGATGCACGAAACGCGAAGCGTTGAGGGCTGACTAGATTCAGTGCAAAGGTGCAAATCGGAGCGGAGCTCCTGTGCAAAGGTGCAAAAGTGAATTGTGGATTAGCTGGCCGGTTGACAAGTTGACCGGTGGGCAAGGGAGGTCAGAGGCCGGTTAATTAGTTGATCAGTTGATTAGTTGGCCGGTTGGCCAGAGAGGTAAATTAGCTGGCAGGTTGACAAGTTGGCCGGTGGGCAAGGAAGACAGCGAGCTGACTCAAAGGGAAACCGGAGACCGGATGATTTGCTGGGGTGTCTCATGAGGTAGGGCGGGCTCTCCGAGCCCGCCGATTGGACGGTTCGGAGAACCGTCCCTACCCATTACCCGAACGGATGCGA
>CAINMU010000012.1 GCA_903850885.1 uncultured Opitutia bacterium
CTCGGTCTGGCTAAGGACGAGTTCCTCGAACACGGCAACTGGCCCCGCCAGCTCTACGTCCGCGAAGCCCGCCGCATGATTGCCGACTACGTGATGTCCGAGAAGAACTGCCTCCGCATCGAGGTCATCGAAGACTCCGTCGGGATGGGCGCCTACAACATGGACTCACACCACATCCAGCGCTTCGTGACCAAGGAAGGCTTCGTCCGCAACGAGGGCGACGTCCAGGTCCGCAGCAGGCCCTACCCGGTCAGCTACCGTAGCCTCCGTCCCAAGGCCTCCGAATGCACCAACCTGCTCGTGCCGGTCTGCCTGAGCGCGAGCCACATCGCCTACGGTTCGATCCGCATGGAGCCCGTCTTCATGGTCATGGGCCAGTCCGCCGCCACCGCCGCCGGTCTCGCCATCGAAGGCAATACCTCCGTGCAGGCTGTCGATTACGGCGCGCTCAAGGAACGCCTCCTCGCCAGCGGGCAGATGCTCGACTTCGTGACGACGAACCCAGCGGCTGGCACCGGCCGCGGCACTGGCAAGGCGAAGTTAGCCGGTATCATCGTCGATGACAACGAAGCCACGCTCAAAGGCTTCGAGACGACCGGCTCCACCTCCGCTGGCTTCGTCGGCGATGGCTATCGCCACGATGGCAATACCGAGAAAGGCGCGATGACGGCGCGATTCACCCCCGCCCTGCCAGCCGCCGGCTCTTACCGCGTCGCCGTCTCGTACAGCATCAACGCCAATCGCGCCACGAACGTCCCGGTCACGATTCATCACGCCAAGGGCGAGACCAAGGTCCACGTGAACCAGAAACTCAAGCCGAGCGACGGCCTCTTTCATGTCGTCGGCACCTTTGACTTCGCCGCCGGTAAAGACAGTTGGGTCGAGATCGGCAACGCCGGCACCGATGGTTACGCGATCGTCGACGCCGTGCAGTGGCTGCCGATGAAGCGTTGATGCTGTCACGGCTTCAGGGCACGCCATCGTCCGTTCGATAGCTGAAATCGCCCGCCTTTAAGCGAAACTTCCACTGCAGGGCGGGGTCTAATAGGGTAGATGAATATCATCCTATGCCGCTACTGCGCCGTTCTTGCCGGAGGAGTCCTCATGTCACTGACCGCCCTCGACGCAGCCGAAGCCAAGAAACCCGACACCCGTCCCAACATCCTGTTCATCATCGTAGATCAACAGCACGCGGAAATGTTGAGCTGCGCCGGCAACCCCAACCTCAAAACCCCCGCGATGGATAGTCTAGCCGCATCGGGGGCACGCTTCACGCTGTCCTACTGCGCCGACCCCGTGTGCGTCCCTTCCCGCTATAGCATGATGACTGGCACCATGCCCAGCCGCGTCCGCATGGAAACCAACGAGGACTCAAACAAAAGTAAAGTATCCCCAGCGCTGCTTCAAAATACAATGGGGCAAATATTCTCCAAGGCTGGCTATGAGACAATCTATGGGGGGAAGGCACACTTTCCGATGTCGATCGAGGATGCCGGCTTCAAGCAACACGATCGTAAAAACGGAACAGACCTGGCCGGGAAAGGCCTTGCGAAGAACAGCGTGCAGTTCATCCGCCAACCTCATGCTAAGCCTTTCCTGATGGTGAGTTCGTTCATCAACCCTCACGACATCTGCTTCATGGCAATTTCCTCC
>CAINMU010000013.1 GCA_903850885.1 uncultured Opitutia bacterium
CTTCGCGATGTCTTCCGCGACGCTCGCAAGCCGGCTCGCATAGGCGCGCGGGATAGGAAAGCCGTCCTCGGCGATCTGGGCGGCCATCTCGCAATGGACCTTCCACGGCAGCTTACCGTAGCGCGTTACGGCCTCATGGAAGACCGCGACTTGGCCGGGCACCGCCACGGCGAGCGCGCCAGTGCGACTCAGCTCCGGCACCGCGTGGCCGTTGCGCACGAACATGTCGGGCGTCGAAGCGGCCGGGGCGGTCTCGCGTCCGTCAAGCGCCACGATCTCTCCAGAAGGCAGGCGGATAAGCACGAAGCATCCGCCACCGATGCCGGAGTTATGGCTGTCGACCACGCCGAGCACCAGTCCCGTGACGACCGCGGCGTCGACCGCGTTGCCACCCTGGCGCATGATCTCGACCCCAGCCTCGCTGGCCAGGTGATGCACCGCGGCAACCATGCCGCGACGGGGTTCCTGTCCTGGCGCCGCAACCGTCGCAAGGAATAGCAATAAGCCGACGACGAGGGGGCTTCGTTTCATGCCTGGTACCCATCCAAAAACCTACCAGCGTTCATGCAATGATTTCTTTGATGATCCGCGTCGGCTCAACGCCGGTCAGTCGCTGATCCAATCCTTGGTAGCGGAAGGTCAGCTTCTCGTGGTTGATGCCGAGCTGATGGAAGAGCGTGGCGTGCACGTCGCGGACCTCGACGGGGTTTTCGGCGATGTTATACCCGGTCTCATCCGTGGCTCCATATTGGACGCCTGGCTTAAGGCCTCCGCCGGCCATCCAGATTGTGAACGCATCCTTATGGTGGTCGCGCCCGCAGCCTGCCGCACTCTCGTTGCCTTGTAGCATCGGCGTGCGCCCGAACTCGCCTGCGCACACGACCAACGTCTGGTCGAGTAATCCGCGCTGCTTGAGATCGCGAATCAACCCCGCCAACGCCTGGTCCACCGTCTTGCAGCCGGCCCGGAGGCGGCGGTCTTGGTTCGCATGACTGTCCCAGTCGGCATTGAAAAGTTCGACGAACCGGACTCCAGACTCCACCAAGCGGCGGGCATAGAGGCACTGCCGGGCGAAATCTCCTTCACCGTAAAGTTTCCGGACCGATTCCGGCTCGCTCTTCAAATCCATCAGGCCGGGGACGCTGGACTGCATCCGGAAGGCCATTTCATATTGGCTGATCTTGGTGAGAATCTCCGGATCCTTGAGTTCGCCATGCTTTTCCTGATTGAGCGCGGTGACGCCATCCAGCACGCGACGGCGGCGTGCGGCATCGACGCCGCTTGGATTATCGAGAAAGAGTACCGGTTCGCCAGTGCTACGGAATTCGACGCCTTGGTGCACGCTGGGCAAGAAACCGCTGCCCCACAGGTTCGAGCCAGCTCCGGGCGAATTACCCGTCATGAATACCACATAGCTCGGCAGGTCCTGGTTCTCACTTCCCAGACCATAGTCAGCCCATGAGCCTAAGCCCGGGTAGCCCGGTCGATTCTGGCCCGTATGGAAAAGCATCTGGGCGGGAGCATGGTTGAACTCCTTGGTGTGCATCGACCGGATGAACGTCAGGTCGTCGGCGACGCCGGCGAGATTGGGCAGGAGCTCACTCATCCACGCGCCTGACTGGCCGCGTTGCTTGAATTCGTAAGGCGTCCCGAGGAGCTTGGGATGGCCACGCAGGAAGCTGAAGCGCTTGCCTTCGAAGAAAGAAAGCGGGGCGGGCTGCCGGTCGAGTTTCTGCAGGGCCGGCTTGTAATCATATAAGTCGAGCTGCGAGGGCGCCCCGACGAGATGGACGAAGATCACGCTCTTCGCCTTGGGCGTGAAGTGCGGTCGCACCGGCGACGCGGCCAGCAGCCGACTGAAGGCCGTAGCACCCAGGCCGAAGCCAAGGCCGCCAAGGAAGGCACGTCGATGAAGCAAGGAACTCATTGCGGGTCGGGGGCCTCAGCCGCGGTGGATCGTTTCATAAAGGTTCAAAATCACGGTGGCGACATCGACGAACCCGTCGGCCTCTTTGCCGGAGGCCTTGACTGCGGCATCATAGACTTTGCGGAGTTGCTGCTGCTCGGAAGTCGTCGGCTTGCGTGCCAATGCCGTGCGGAAGGCCTGCTCGATGCGCTGATCCACCGAGCCGGAAAATTCTCCGCTCATCCGTCCCGCAAATGCGGCGGCCATTTCGACGTAGGCCTTGTCATTGAGCAAAGCGAGCGCCTGCAAGGGCGTGCTACTCCGGCCACGACGCAGGCTGCAGGTATTCCGATCCGGCGCATCGAAGATTGAGAACGAGGGATAATGCGCGGTCCGTCGCCATATGGTATAGATGCCGCGGCGAAACTGGTCACCATCCTTGGAGATCCGGTATTTATTTAGCGAAGCCCCAGCGGTCGGCCGCCAGAAACCTTCCGGCTGCCAAGGGAAGACTGGCGGACCGCCCATCTTTAGGCTCAGGAGTCCGCTGATCGCCAAGGCGTTGTCGCGAATGGTCTCCGCGTCGAGCCTCTGCCCAGGATGCCGCCATAGCCAGACATCAGCCGGGTCGCGCGCCTCGGCCTCTGACCTGACGGCCGCGCTTTGTCGATAGGTCGCCGACAACACCATGCGCCGGATGGTCCGCTTCATCGACCAATGGTCTTCGGAGGCAAAAGTGACAGCCAGCCAGTCGAGCAGCTCCGGATGGCTTGGCGGTGCGCCCTGCGTGCCGAATTCTTCTAACGTGGAGACGATGCCTCGACCGAATAACTCGGCCCAAAGGCGGTTGACGGTAACGCGGGCCGTCAGCGGCTGATCGGGATGCACCAGCCATTGCGCCAAGCCGAGCCGATTCACCGGCGCCTGGGTGGGCCACGCCGGCAACACCGACGGAATGCCGCCTGAAACCTTTTCGCCGGGAGCCAGGAAATCTCCCCGCTTGGCGACATAAGTTGGCCGGGGTTCGGAAAGTTCCTGCATCACGCGTGTGGTCGCCGGCTGGACGCCGAGTAACAAGGTGTGGCTGGCGGCCACGGGCGTCCAAAGGGCTTGGATTTCCTTATCCGTGCGGAATGCGGCCTTAACGACCGTCTGATAGGTGTCGAAGGTCCGCTCGGAAGGGTCCAGTTCTAACTCAGCCTGCGTCGCCTCTGGTAGGCGATCGAATTTCTTCGTATCCGCCACGAGAGCGGCCCACTTCGGCTCGAGGGCAGCGAGCAACGCGGCTTCTTTATTTTTGTAAGCCTGCTCGAGGACCACGTATCGCTTCTTCGTCGCTTCAACCATCGGCAGGCTGACCGTCGGACCAATCGGCACCATGCCGGCCATCCCCATCTTCGATCCCTGCTGCCGGCTCTCGATTGGCGTCTGATTGAACAACGCGAAGACGCGGTAATATTCCACGATCGAAATCGGGTCATACTTATGATTATGGCACTGGGCACAGCCCAGCGTCGTGCCGAGCCAGACCGCTCCGAGGGTGTTCACGCGGTCGACTACCTGCTTGTAATGATCCTCGAGCGGATCCGTGCCGGCTTCGATGTTGAGCGTAGTATTCCGCTGAAAGCCGGTCGCAATCTTCTGAGCGAGCGTGGGAGCCGGCAGGAGGTCGCCGGCGAGCTGCTCGACCGTGAAGCGGTCGAACGGCATGTCCTGGTTGAGCGCGTCGATCACCCAATCGCGCCAAGGCCAGAGGGAGCGCTCCGCGTCGCGCTGGTAGCCTTCGGAGTCCGCATAGCGTGCCGCATCCAGCCATGGGCGGGCCCAGCGTTCGCCAAAACCCGGGCTCGCCAGGAATTGATCGACGAGCCGTGCATAGTGGGCGTCAGAAGGATCCCCCAGGAAAGCATCGACCTGCGCGACTGTGGGCGGAAGACCGGTGAGGTCGAGCGCCACGCGTCGCAACTGGACGGCCGGATCGGCATCGGGACCACGCGTCAGTTTTTCAGCGGCAAGCTTGGCGTCGATGAACGCGTCGATGGCGTTACGGGCGCCGCTACCGGTCTGTGCCGGCACCTTCGGCAAGCGAGGGGCGACATAGGCCCAATGCGGAGTCGGCCGCCAACCGTCATCCAGCCACACGGCGCCTTCGGCCACCCATTGCTTCAGCGTCGCAATCTGGTCCGCGCTCAATGCCGCGCCCTTCGGCGGCATCCGCCGCTTCTTATCGGTGGCGCTGATGACATGGATGAGCAGCGCCTCTCCGGTGGCTCCAGGCGTCAGGATTACCTCGCCACTGTCTCCGGGACGATGGGCTCCGAAATAAGACGACAGCACGACGCCGCCTTTCTTCTCTTCGGCGCTATGACAATCGAGACAGCGGTCCTCGAAGATGGGCTTGATGTCCTTGGCGAAATCCACGGCCGCTTGAGCGGGAAGCTGAGCCAACAACGCAAACAGGAAGACGGTGTGACGGGGTATCACGTGGGGTGACTCTATTTGTCGCATCCGGCCGCAGGGTTGCAAGACGTCAGTCCCCGCAGGGATGCTTAACATGGGAAAGAGGTCGGGCGTCTCAGCCTGCTGGGCTAAGCCACCCCTGCCCCATCCCACCGGGTCACTTGGCGGCGTGCTTCTGAGCGGTCTTGCGGGCCTTGGCGATCTCTTCCTCCGTCAACGCGTACCCTTGCTTCCCACCACCCATCAGACGGCCGACCTTTGACACCTCAGATTTGTCGGGATGCTGTAGGCTCAAATTATGTCCGAGCTCATGGGCGATGGTGCGAGCCAAGGAGCCGACCTTCATCGGCTCGGGCTCGACGAGCAAGGCCTTCACCGGCGTCTTCGAAGCGCCGGAAGCCTTGTCCGTCCAGACGCCGATGACGGCCTGCTTTCCGCCGATGTTCGCATACCCCTGATAGGTAGCGCCGATATACGGCAGCAGGTAGACATTCATCGCGGACGGATGTCGCTGGGCTGGGTCGAGAAGTTTGGCGATGGCGACGGTGCGACCGGAGCCGGCGATCTCTTCCTCACCGCGCTTCGAATTCTCGACGACCTGGATTAGCTCCGCGAAATTAGCCGGCTTCAGCAGCGCCTCGGCCTGGGCGCGTTCCACCACGAACTGGATGCCAGCTGGTTTCCAGATACGATTCACTTCCGCGAGCACCGGCCCGGTTAAGTCGGCTGGTAGTACCCAATTTTCCATGACCTTCCCTTTGACGGTCATCTTCGCGCCTTGGGTGATATGAAAACGGATTGGCAATGTGATTGTTGGTTCCGCCGCGGAAAGGCAGACGCCGGCGAGCAGGACGAGAAGGAGGGCGATCCGTTGCATGCGCCGACCATACTTAACCCCTTCCACCCTGCAACCAGAAGGTAGGGGCCGCACCACGTGCTGTCCTCCGCGTGACTGACCCGGGCGGTCAGCCCTCCCGCCACCACCTTACGCCGAGACGACGTAAAACCCCTCGCGGCGAAGGACCGCAGCTACGGCGGCTTCGCGTTCCTTGGAATCCGTGCGCAACGGACGGGCGAGCATGTAGATCTCCTTCTTCACGGCTGGCTTGAGCCCATCAAGGTCAGCCAAGCGCTTGGACAGCTCGATCGGGCGGATGCCATACTTATAAATCCAGCCCCGCTGCGACTTGTACCTGAGAAGATGCTGCAAGTAGCGCTCCTCGGTCGGGAGGCCCGTCTCGCCGACATAGATGACCTGCTTCGGCGACTTCTTGCCGCCTTCGTTGGCGCGCAACACCCGGTTCTTATCCGCCGGCGTGAAGTGCTTCAAAGGCATCAGCAGACCGGCGTAGACGATGCGCTGAGCGGTGCTTTTTCTTTTAGCCATGAACCTACCCTGCCCGATTGCCCGCCGCCCGCAACCCGCAACGGCTGCATCAACCTTTGCACTTTTGCACGCGGCTTCGCCGCATTTGCACCTTTGCACATTCTGTATCCCCTCGCGGCCTTGGGCCGCGCTCAGAACCTCCAGCGCGAACCGAGGCTGACCAGGAGGCC
>CAINMU010000014.1 GCA_903850885.1 uncultured Opitutia bacterium
CGTAAAAACGGAACAGACCTGGCCGGGAAAGGCCTTGCGAAGAACAGCGTGCAGTTCATCCGCCAACCTCATGCTAAGCCTTTCCTGATGGTGAGTTCGTTCATCAACCCTCACGACATCTGCTTCATGGCAATTTCCTCCGCCAAGAAACCCGGGACTATCACGGGACCCAAGCCGATGATGGATGCAATGAAGATACCTGCTGGAGTGACCCGTGAAGATTTTTTTGCCAAACTCTGCCCACCCTTACCGGCGAATCACGCCATCCCGTTGGGCGAGCCAGAATCAATCCTCGCCGCCGATCAACGAGGCTTTCGCGTCCATGCCCGAAATGAATGGTCCGAGGAAGAATGGCGCATGCACCGATGGACTTATGCCCGTCTCACCGAAGAAGTAGACTCGCAAATCGGGGAAGTGCTGAAGGCCTTGAAAGAAACTGGCCTGGATGAAAATACATTAGTTGTTTTCACGAGTGACCACGGGGACATGGACGGCTCCCATCGCTTGGAACATAAATCGGTACTCTACGACGAAGCTTCGCGCGTCCCCTTCATCGTGAGTTGGAAAGGCGTCACCAAAGCCGGTCTAATCGACAAGGAACACCTCGTGTCGACCGGACTCGACATCATTCCCACCCTGTGTGATTTCGCGGGAATCCCGATTCCCGCCGAACTCAAAGGTCGCAGCGTTCGCGCACTGGCCGAAGGGCGCGCCCCCTCCTCATGGCGCCAGACCGTAGTGACCGAAAACGGCGGAAGCCGGATGCTCAGATCGGCGCGTTATAAATACGTCGTCTACGCCACCGGGAAACGAAATGAGATGCTCACCGACATGAAGGAAGACCCGGGCGAGATGAAAAACCTGGCCCTCGACCCCGCCTTCGCCTCCGTGCTCACGGAACATCGTCGTCTTCTCAAAGAGTGGTACCCGGAAAACGGCGAAGTGCTCGACGAAAAATACGTGATCAAAGGAAACTGAACTTACGTCGATCCCGCCCGAGTCATCTGAGATACCACGCTATGAGACCATCCTCCTTCTTTCTATTGATACTCATTCTGTTGGCCGCACTCCCTGCCGCCGAAGTCATTCAGCCTAAGCCGCTCCTCCTGCAGCGGATCATGAACGCGGCGGACAAGAACAAGGACGGTAAACTTTCGGTCGTCGAATACAAGACGCTGGACGTCCAAGCGACGCATCACGGCGACGACCACTTCGCACAGAGCGACACCAATAAAGACGGCTTCATCGATAGCTACGAACTCGCGGGTGCGCTCAGCCGCCAGACCTGGTATGCCATCCTCAGCGAAGGAACCGAAGCCTGCTTCAGCCGTCTCGACTCGAACAAAGACGCCAAGCTCGACCTGAAAGAGTTCCGGCCGATCTCCAAGATGGGCGCACACACCGAACAACACTTTAAAAGCGCAGATACCAATAAGGATGGAAACTTGGATCTCGCTGAATTCTCCGGCCTAGCGGAACATAAAATTAAAGCCCTCGAGATCGCTCCGGCCAAAAAGAAGTGATCCGCCGCGATTAAGGTTAATGACTGGAAATGGGCGGGCATTAAACTAACTTTGGCTTGGGGTCGGGGTTACTTTATTAGATAACCCCTAGAGCCCATTTTAATGAAAATCCTAGCCCTTCTCATCCTCCTGCTTGCGCCCTTCGCTGGCTTACAGGCGGCTGACATCAAGAAGCCCAACATCCTGCTGGTGATGGTCGATGACATGGGTTTCTCCGACCTGGGCTGCTACGGAAGCGAGATTGCCACGCCCAATATGGACAAGCTCGCCGCCAACGGCGTTCGCTTCTCGCAATTCTACAACACGGCCAAATGCCACTCCTCGCGCGTCAGCCTGCTCACGGGTCGCTGGTGCAAACAAGCGGGCGACCAAGGCATGAGCCGGGCGGTGACGATCCCCGAGGTTCTCCATCCGGCTGGGTACTACACGGCGATGACGGGTAAGTGGCACCTGGACAAGGAACCGACGGACTTCGGCTTTGATCGCTACTTCGGACATCTTTCCGGCGCGACCAACTACTACAGAGGCGACAAAACCTTCCGCCTCGACGGCAAGCCTTGGACGGTACCCGCGCAAGGTTTCTATACCACGATAGCTAACGTGGATCACGCCATCGATTTCCTTGATGCCGCTCGTACGGCCAAGAAACCCTGGTTCCTTTACATTGCCTTCAACGCACCCCATGGCGCCCTGCAGCCCTTAAAGGTCGATTACGAGAAATACCTGGGACGCTATGATGCGGGCTGGGATGTCGTCCGCACCGCCCGTGTTGCCAAGCAGAAACATATCGGACTGCTTCCGACTGACACCGTGGAATCGCCGCGTCCGGAGCATATCCCTGCCTGGGATAAATTGCCCTCCGAACAAAAGATCTGGGAGTCGCAACGCATGTCTGCCTACGCCGGGCTCATCGATCGCATCGACCAAGAGATGGGGCGCCTACTGGCCAACCTTCAAAATGCTGGGGAAATGGATAATACCCTCATCGTCTTCGTCTCCGATAACGGCGCCTGTCCTTACGATCGCGGCCGCCCCCAGATCGGCACCCATCCTTACGACCCTGACACCTCATGGTCGGACAGCACCGGCTGGGCCTGGGCCCGCAATTCGCCGTTCCGATTTTATAAACAGAACCAATTCGAAGGCGGGATCTCCACGCCCGCCATCATGCATTGGCCAGCTGGACTGAAGGCGAAATCTGGGTCGATCGTCAGCAGCCCAGCCCACCTCGTCGATCTGCTCCCCACTTTTGCCGAGATCACTGGGACAAAATCACCGGAGACTTTCCCAGGCCGTCAACCTACGCCCCTGGCAGGCATTTCACTCGCGCCGATCTTAGCCGGCGGGGAAATCAAATCGCGTCCGCCGATTCATCTGCTGTTCGGCAGCGATCGCGGCTTACGCGACGGTGAATGGAAGATCGTCAGTTTCCAAAGCCAACCCTGGGAACTCTACCAGATGTCGACGGATCGCACCGAACTGAACGACCTCGCCACACAGCACCCCGACATCCTTAGCCGCATGGTCAAACAATGGCATGACCTCACCGCCAATGTACTCCTATCGACCGGCAAAGACAACAAGCCGGTCTCGACCAAAGTCATCCCGAAAACCCACATTGGATGGACCGATTACACCGCCCCTCTTACCGCCGGAAAAATCAGAGGCAAAGGAAAGCAATCGACGGTCAAGACGGAGTCCACAAGCGGCACCCTTCCACGCGCACGCGCTGGCACCAAGCTTAAGGTAGAGGGGAAGCAACTCGTCCTCACTTGCTCGAGTAAGGACCCGGGTCTCGCGTTCGATAAACTAGGCGTCAGCGCGCCCGGCCCCTACACCCTCACCTTCCGCGTGCAAAGTAAGGCAAGCGGTGAAGGTAAGTTCCTTTGGACTACTGATGCGGCGACCATCCTGCCCAAAGGAAAACTCCAACCTTTCAGCGTCACGCATGACGGGCAGTGGCAGGAAGTCACCTTGACCATCGCAGAAGCCAAAACGCTCTTCGGCATGCGCCTCGACCCGTGCGCCAGCGAAGGCGAGGTCCGCATCGAATCCCTCCAGCTCAAAGACGTAAAGGGGACTGTGCTTAAAACCTGGCCCTGAGTTCAAACGCATAACCTTTTCATAGACCTAACATGAAATCGCTCATTTTCTTCGTGCTCTTATTCCTGCCTCTGGTCGGACTGCAGGCAGCCGACACCAAGAAGCCGAACATCCTGTTCATTGTCGCCGATGATCTTGGCTACGGTGAGCTGGGTTGCTATGGCGGCAACGGCATCCCAACGCCGAACATCGACCGGCTCATCGCCAAGGGGGCCCGCTTCACCGATGGCTATGTCACAGCACCCTTTTGCGCTGCCTCTCGCGCCGCTCTGCTAACCGGACGATACCAGACGAGCTTCGGTTTCGAGTTCAACCCGATCGGCAGCAAGAACCTGGAGCCTGGCATCGGCCTACCCGTCGGCATACCGACCATCGCCGATCGGCTACGCACCGCCGGGTATCATACGGGGCTGGTCGGCAAATGGCATCTGGGCGGCACCGCCCCCTTCCACCCGCAACAGCGAGGCTTCGCTGACTTCTTCGGCTTCCTCCACGAAGGCCGCTACTTCGAGCCCGAACCCGGTAAGGGCAACACGACTTGGCTACGCCGGAAGAACTTGCCTGATGGCGCCATGGGCCGCTGGACCTCGCCAGATGGCCGTCTGGTTCTGAGCGATCACCTGAAGTCCGACGAACCCGAATACAACAAGGACAACCCCATTCTCCGCGGTAACGTCGTCGTCAACGAACCAAGCAATCTCACG
>CAINMU010000015.1 GCA_903850885.1 uncultured Opitutia bacterium
CACGTTTCCCCTACGACTGAGTTTACTCCGTAAACTCAGTCGTAATGCGTCCACATCCTCATCACCTTCACCGTCTTCTCCTTCGCGTAGACCTGATAGACGAGCCGATGCTGCAGGGTGATCCGGCGCGAATACGCGCCGCTCAAATCACCCACGAGCGACTTATAGGGCGGGGGATTTTGGAACGGGTTTTTGGCGAGCACCGCGAGCAGCGTCTCGATCTTCAGGCGTAGTCCCGCCTTGGAAGCCTTCAAGGCGTCCTTCTGGGCCTGCTTTGTATAGACCAGTTCCCAGCTCACCAGCGGAGCTTCTTGGCGGACTTCTTCAGCGGCTCCTTCATGCCGCGGCGGATCGACGCGCCCACGCCCGGGATCGCCGACAGATGAAGCGTCTCCTGGATGTTGGCCCAGTCCGCCTCGCTGACCAGCACCGCGTTGCCGCGTTTGCCCGTGATCTGGATCGGCTCGTGGACGGAGGCCTCGATCAGCTTGTAGAGCTGCGCGCGGGCCCGGGTGGCGGAAATCGTCGTCATAGCCACAAAGGTACGCAAAAGCGTACGCATAGCAATAGCGTCTTCGACGCCCGTTGATCCGTTGATGGGTTGAATGGTTGATTTCATAGTCGGCACACCCCGACGCTCCTCATCTCCCTCGCCCCCTCAACCCTGGGAACCCCCCAGGTATTAAGGTAGGGACAGCACCACGTGCTGTCCTAGTCCGCCTCCCACCCGCTTACCGCCAACCGCCACCACCTCGCGGCTCCGCCGCGCCGGTAGGCGCAGCACCGCGTGCTGCCCCTACTTGTGTCTTGCCTCCAGCCCGCCGTGCATGAAAATTGATTACGAGTCCGAGAGCGCGCCAGTCGCGTGAGTAGCACTCCCTAGGGGTCGCGGAAACGCGGCCCCTCCCTATTTATCAAGCCAACCAGCGGGCGGGTGGGGATATCTTATCTAGTTCGGCAAAAACTTCCTCCGGCCGCTTGTCCCTGAATAAAGCATTTGGATGCAGGCGTTGGCGTTGTAAGTAGGCGATCAAGTCGACGGCCTGTAGAAAATAGGAATGTCGGGAATCCCGGTGGAAGGGATCCTCAATGATTAAGGCCTGCCGTGGATGACTGGAGCGAAACTCCATGATGGCCTGTTTGATGGCTGCGGCTTCACCAACGTCCGCGATGAGGAGCATTGGGCGGTCCGAAGTTGCGCTGAGATCAGCCGCTAGATCTTTCCAACAGGCCTGCAATGGCTCTGACTCGCTATGTTTCAGGCAAGCCACCGAGCAAGAACTGAGACCTTCGATTTGTCGAAGCTCTCGCAGCAACCATAGCGCTATGCGCAGGCGCTGGCGGGGTTCCAGTCCGAGAAATCGCTTTGCGCCGCCAAGGAATTCGGCTGCATGGATTTCCGCCGAGAGTTTCAGGCCTAATTGGTCGCGCATGCGTTGCCGGAACGACACCAAGCGTGCTTGAGCTTCATGCCAATGCTCAGACGGGATTTTCAGTCCGGATAAGATATATGATGCCGTCGGGGAATTGATTGCACCCGGATCCCCGCTCTCGTCGATATAGACCAATTCCACGCCTCGCGGATCTCGCGGGACAGCGTCAGGATTATGAGAGCGAACGCGTCGCGGCGCTCTTCGGCCTGCGTCGCACTACCGATGGTCGCATCGACGAACTCTCTCTCGGCTGGGCCTTCCGCGCGCAGGCCCGTCGCCAAGTCGGCGGCGTCGAAAGCGAATACGACCTCGCCCCAGGCCTCCTGGTCAGCCTCGGTTCGCGCTGGAGGTTCTGAGCGCGGCCCAAGGCCGCGAGGGGATACAGAATGTGCAAAGGTGCAAATGCGGCGAAGCCGCGTGCAAAAGTGCAAAGGTTGATGCAGCCGTTGCGGGTTGCG
>CAINMU010000016.1 GCA_903850885.1 uncultured Opitutia bacterium
GCACCATGAGAACGA
This sequence comes from uncultured Opitutia bacterium, assembly GCA_903850885.1. GTDB lineage: Bacteria > Verrucomicrobiota > Verrucomicrobiia > Opitutales > UBA953 > UBA953. The sequence goes on from CAINMU010000016.1 coordinate 16, forward strand.
GATCGCCCAGTCCGAATGCGCCACCGGTGTGAAGGGCTTCGCCGCGCACTGGTTCCATAGCGCCCACCTGATGGTCGAGGGCGAGAAGATGTCCAAGAGCAAGGGCAACCTCTACACGCTCGACGAACTCGTCGCCAAGGGCTTCTCGCCGATGGAGGTCCGGTATACTTTGATCTCCGGTCACTACCGCAGCTCGCTGAACTTCACCATGAAGGGCGTCGACGATTCACGTTCCGCCCTCGCCAAAATCGAGCGTGGCGCCGACCGCCTGCTCGCCGCTGCCGGTTTCACCCGCGCCGAGTTCGCCGCGCCGGTCGCTCAGGAAGTCCAGACCTCTTGGGGTCGCTTCGCCAAGGCTTGGGAAGTCCTGCAGGATGACCTCAACATCCCCGGATGCCTTGGTCAGGTCTTCACCGTGCTCGCCGAAAAAGATGAGCCTTCCGCTGAGCAGGCCTGTCAGGATGTCTCCGGCCTCGCCAAAATCCTCTTCGCGCTCGGGCTGCATCTGTTCGTCGTCAAGGCCGAGGTGGCCATCCCGGCGGACGTCGCCGACCTCGGTGCCCGTCGCTGGGCCGCCAAACAGTCCAAGGATTTCGCCGCCGCCGACCAGCTCCGCAAGGACCTCGCTGCGCTCGGCTGGACGATGCTTGACCGCAAAGACGGCTACGACCTGAAGAAAGCATAATAGGGCATGGGTTTTGCCTCCGTCCTTGCCCTCCGCCTCGGGAGTCCCTAGCGAAAGGATACCTTTTTACGACATGTCCACCCGCCCGACGATGACTCCCCTTGAGGAGATCCGACACTCTGCCGCCCATATGCTGGGTGCGGCCGTTCTCCGCCTCTTTCCGCAGGCGCAGCTGGATATCGGGCCGCCCACCGACAATGGTTTCTATTACGACTTCGACGTGGACCATTTGTTCACGGCCGACGACCTCGTGAAGATCGAAGAAGAGATGCGTCGTATCTCAAAGGAGAACCAGAAGTTCGAACGTTTTGAGTGCACCCGCGAAGAAGCAGATAAGCTGCTCCGTGAACGCGGTCAGCACGCCTATAAGCTCGGACGTCTGGCGGACATCCCGGCCGGCGAGACGATTTCATTTTATAAGAACGGCGAATTCGTCGACCTCTGCGCAGGCACGCACGTTCGCTATTCCTCCCAGGTCAAGGCTTTCAAGTTGCTTAATATCGCGGGGGCTTATCACCGCGGCGATGAAAAGAATAAACAGCTGCAGCGTATCTATGGTACGGCTTTCGCTACTAAGGATGAGATGGAGCAGCACATGGTGCGGGTCGAAGAGGCCAAGAAGCGCGACCACCGCAAACTCGGCAAGGAGCTGAAGCTTTTCCATATCGACGAAAAGGTCGGCCAAGGTCTCGTGCTCTGGGTCCCCAATGGTGCCATCGTCCGCCAAGAGCTGCAGAATTTCATTTCCGAGCAGTTGTTTCTGACCGGATATAAGCAGGTATTCACGCCCCACATCGGCAACTTGGACCTTTACCGGACCTCGGGGCACTTCCCTTATTATAAGGACGCGCAATTCCCCCCGTTGGTCGAACGCGAGGCGATGGAGCTGCTTTCCAAGGAAGGTTGCGCCTGCGGTGAACTGACCAACAAGCTCGAGGACGGTACCGTCCAAGGCTTCTTGCTGAAGCCGATGAATTGCCCGCACCACATCCGGATCTTCGCTTCGCAGCCGCACTCGTATCGCGATCTGCCTGTACGTCTGGCGGAGTTCGGCACGGTTTATCGCTGGGAGCAATCCGGTGAGCTGAATGGCATGACCCGCGTCCGTGGTTTCACCCAAGACGATGGTCACTTGTTCTGCACCGAAGATCAGGTCGGACCGGAAGTGCTGGGCTGTCTCGAACTCGTGAAGGTCGTGCTCAAGACCCTGGGTCTGAATGATTATCGCGTCCGGGTCGGACTGCGGAATCCTGATTCGAATAAATACACCGGTTCTTCGGAGAATTGGGATAAGGCCGAGGCCGCCTGCCGGGCCGCTGCCGCCACCTTAGGCGTCGCTTTCACCGAAGAGGCCGGAGAGGCCGCTTTCTACGGCCCCAAAATCGATTTCGTCGTGCGCGATGTCATCGGCCGTGAGTGGCAATTAGGCACCGTCCAGGTCGACTTCAATCTGCCCGAACGTTTCGAGCTTTCTTATATCGGCCCAGACAATAAACCGCACCGCCCCGTGATGATCCACCGTGCGCCTTTCGGTTCGATGGAACGTTTCGTGGGCATCCTGATCGAGCATTTCGCCGGCGATTTCCCGACCTGGCTTTCCCCTGAACAAGTCCGTCTGATTCCTTTGAACGATGATATGAATGCCGATTGCGAGGCGATGGCCGAAAAGATGAAGGCCGCGAAGATTCGTTGTTCCGTCGACGCCTCTTCAGATAAACTGGGAGCGAAGATTCGCCGCGCCGAGATGTCCAAGGTGCCGCACATGCTCGTCGTCGGGGCGAAGGAGAAGGAAGCCGGCGTGGTGAACGTCCGCTCCCGGGCTGATAAATCTTTCGAGGGTAACCGTACCCTCGCCGACTTCATCTCGCTGATCACGGCCGAAGTCGCGGAACGTCGGCTCAAGGCTCACGTTCCCGTCGCACCGGCCTCCGGTTCGCCCGCCGCTCCTGGCGCCTGATAGCGACGACAGGGTGCCTAAGCGGCAACGATAAGCTTAGGCAGAGATGATGTGAGGGAACGACTCTTGCTTCAGGCGGTCGTGCAGGGTTAATTACTATCATGTCCTCTTCCCGCGATTCCTCTCGGCGTAATTTTCTTAAGATGGCTGGCTTGGGGGGCTTGGCCCTTGGGGCTGCCGCCACGCCTGCGCTGAGTGCCGCTCCGCGGGAGGCTGCGGCGAATGCCGCCCAATCTCAGGCCAAGAACGTAATCTTCATGGTCGCTGACGGGATGAATATCGCGGCGCTTTCGCTCGCACATACTTATCTCCAACGGACAGAGAACCGGACGTGTCAATGGATGAAACTTTACCGCGAACTGCCGGTCGTTCGCGCGCTTTGTGAAACCCAATCAGCCAGCAGCCTGGTGACGGATTCCGCCGCCGCCGCTTCTTGCTGGGGCATCGGCGAGCGTATCACCAATGGGGTGATCAATATCACGCCCGACGGCCGGAAGCCCGTCACGATAATGCAGAAGATGCGCAAAGCTAAGAAGCGCACCGGGCTGGTCACCACCGCCACGGCGACGCATGCCACTCCGGCGGGCTTCGTGGCGACCATTGCTTCTCGTGCCAATCAGGACGAAATCGCTCCGCAGTACCTTGAGCGCGGCGTCGACGTTGTTCTCGGCGGCGGGACACAGTTTTTCAGCGATGCGCTGATGGGGGATTACCGTAAGGCGGGTTACGCTATCGCCCTTAATCGTACCGAATTATTGGCCTATCAGGGAGGCACGCCTTTGCTCGGACTTTTTGATAAGAGTCATATTCCTTTTGAAATCGACCGGCTTAATGATCCAGCCATCGCCGCCCATACCCCGACGCTCTCCGAGATGACCGACGCGGCCTTGCGTTGTCTGCAGGATTCTCCGGACGGTTTCTTCCTGCTGGTGGAAGGGGGTCGCGTCGACCACGCCGCTCATGATAATGACGCGGCGGCGGCGATTCACGATCAGATCGCGTTTGACGCAACCATCACGACCGTCCTGCGTTTCATTGAGAAACATCCCGATACTTTGCTGGTGATCACGACCGACCACGGTACTGGCGGATTACAGCTGAACGGCATAGGCTCCGAAGATCTCGTGGGTAAGGGGTCCGCTTACAGCGAAAGTACGCCCGCGTTCATGCGTCTGACCAAGTTTACCATGTCACACGAAATGATGATGCGCCGTTTGAAGGAATTCGGACCCAAGGGCTTGGCCGGGCTCGTCGTGGAAAAGACTGGGCTGGAATTTAAGGCCGCCGACTTGAGTTCGATTAAGGACGTAAAGTCACTTTTAAGTGTTCTCCCTAAATATATCGGCATCAGTTGGACGAGTCGTAATCACACCAGCGAAATGGTTGAATTCTGCGCCTACGGTCCCGGCTCTGGCCTCTTTACGCCCTACTTGCGTAACGATGAAGTGCACGCGATCTTACTTAAGGCCATGGGGCTCTCGGCTTAAGGCCGGGTATCCGTCGCATAAAAAAGGGCGTCCGATTGGACGCCCTTTTTTATGACGGGGTCTTGGTTCTTAAGACTTTTTATACTTAACTCCACAGCCATACGGCTTGCTCTCTGTCTTAACTGGGCTCTTTCCATCCTTCAGCGCCTTGACAGCTGCCAGGACATAATTGTTCGCTTTGTCTATATTAGCCGAGTTGGTAGAAGCACGACCGTTGTTGTCGTCTGCATCGCTGTCAATTGCACCCTTGTAGGCAAGGACGCCCTTGGTATCTATAACAAAGCAGTGAGGGGTTACTTTGGCGTCATAGGCACGTCCGATGCTCTGGGTCTCGTCTTGGATGACGGTGCCAGGGTAGTAAGTTGCGTTCTCGAGGTTGTGGCCGCCAGTGTTAATGACCAGCCAGACGATACCTTTACCGATAGCATCTTTTTGGAATTCCTGCATCTTGCCGGTATCGTAGAATTTCTTCACGAACGGGCAACCTGGGTTATACCATTCAAGTACGACGATTTTTCCGCTGTAATCCGAAAGGCTGACGGTTTTTCCGTCGAGGGTCTTGGCGGTGAAGGCAGGAGCTGGCTGGCCGATTTCAGCCGCGGCAAAAGCGGCGACAGCGGCGAAGCAGGCGAGGAGGGTGGAGGCGATACGCATGTGGGTGAGGTTTAGGGTAGGGGGTTAGTTATACGATGGGCTTACCTGCTTACAACCCCGACGGATGGATGGAGTTACTTTGGGGTAGGTTTTAGGTCGTTTTTAACCCTATTTTGACTCATGGGTTGCCAAAATGCATTAAAAGGGGGAATTAACTGACCTGATTATGGCCGATGCACGCTCTATCGCTCTGGTTTGCGCCACGGAGATTTCTCTCTGGGAGGAGCTCGGCGTACGCGCGATGGCCGTGGCGAAGGCTGAACCTGCGTTGGTTCCTTTGCTCCAGCGTTATGTTTTAGAACCGAAGAACTTCGGTGAAGGAATCGTGCGTCGTTTGGCGGAGAGATTGTCCTCGTCCGGTCACGATGTGACTTTGATCGTCCGGGTGTTGTCGGAAGCCGTGGCCGCCGACCCCGAAGTGCTGGCTCAGATGCGCGCCGACATTCGGGCAACTTTGGAGCGCGACCCGGCGACCGAGCATGCACTGATTCCTTTTCTCTGGTATAAGGGCTTTCACGCCATCTCCGCTCATCGCTTAGCCCATGTGCTCTGGAAGGCTGGACGTCGCGACGTGGCGATGTATCTGCAATCATTGTCCTCGGAGAACCTCGCCGTCGATATCCACCCCGCCGCGCGTTTTGGCGTAGGGATCTTGCTCGACCACGCCACGGGCTTCGTCGCTGGCGAGACGACGGTGGTCGATGACAACGTTTCTTTCCTGCACGAGGTCACTCTGGGCGGCACGGGCAAGGCTCGGGGCGACCGCCACCCTAAGATTCGCTCCGGCGTCTTGGTGGGTGCCGGTGCTAAGATCCTTGGTAATATCACCATCGGCGAAGGTGCCAAGATCGGCGCCGGTTCCGTGGTGCTGAAGGATGTCGCCGCCCACACAAGCGTCGCCGGCGTGCCGGCGGTGATGATCGGCCGGACTAATGTCGATGCGCCCGCGCTCGATATGGATCATTCACTCTAAGTCATGCCCCATTCTTTTAAGTCGCAAGAACGTCCAGGCGACGCTCGCGTCTTAGATTGCCTTTATCGCGTCGGGGCTTTTGTCAATGCGACCGAAGATCCGCGGGAAGCGCTCGATTTCATCTTAGCCGAAATCGTCCAGACGTTAGGGGCTTCAAGTGCATCCATTGCGCTGGTGGAACCGGCCACGGGCTCGCTGCGAATCGAGGTGAGTAATGGCCTCGATGCCGAGTCCGCCAAGCAGATCATCCATCAAGGGCAGGGCATCACGGGTTGGGTCGCCCTTTATGCGAAGCCGCAACGCATCCCTGATGTCTCCAAGGATCAGCGTTACGTCGAAATCCGCCAAGGTATCCGCTCCGAACTCGCCGTCCCGATGGAACTCATGGGGAATGTGATCGGGGTCGTGAATTGCGATTCCGACCGGTTGGATGCTTTTACGGAGCAAGACGTGGCTTTCTTATCATTATTAACCAACGAGGCCTCCAAAGCCGTTGGTCGCATTTGGCTGCTCCGGCAGCTGCGCTCAAAAGCCGCGCAGCTCGAGGCCCTAGTGGGTGCCGCGCAAGGTCTGGCCCGTGAGCGTGATGAGCCAGGCATCTCCTTGGACTTGGCCCGTCACACGCGGGCGCTGCTGGGTGCCCGGGCTTGCGCTTATTTTAAATTAGAAGGACGAGATCTGATCCTGACGAGTCTCGACGGCGACTGTGCGGGCAGCGTCTTCATCCCGAAACTATCGGTCGACGTGACTTCGCTGGGGACGGTCGCCACGCGTCGTCGCACGTTGGTGGTGCCGATCGCGGGCAAGACGGAAGAGAACCTTTTTTCCAAACTGATTGATCCAGTCGCAAGTTCTTCGCTTCTGGCCGTGCCGGTCCGCTACGAGGACGATACCTTCGGCGTCCTGGTCTGCGTGGCGATGGGTGCATACCGCTTTTCGGATGACGACAAGCATCTCGTCACGGCCCTGTCTTCTTTCGGAGCCTCTTCGATCCAGAATGCCCGGCTTTACGCTAAGGTTTTTGCGGTGGAAGAGGGGTTGCGGCGCAGCGAGCGTCTGACTGCCCTCGGCATGCTTTCGGCGGAAGTTGCCCATGAGATCCGTAATCCTCTTACGGTGATGAAACTTCTCTCGGATACGCTCGCGCAAGGCATGGATGCGAATGATCCGCGACTTGAAGACCTCGGCGTGATGCGCGAGAAAATCTCCCATATGGAGGGCGTCGTCTCCCGCGTCTTGGGTATGAGCAAGGCGCAATCCGGAGCCTTTAAGCCGATCAATCTGCGTGAGTCGGCGGATAAGGCGATGGTCCTCCTGCGGCTTAAATTACAACAGCTCGGCGTAAAGTTCGCCGTCGAAGGCGAACCGAAGATTCCTTTGGTCGAAGGTAACCCCGGTCAGATCCAACAAGTCTTTCTCAACCTGATGTTGAATGCCGTGCAATCCATGTCCACCGGAGGAAATTTAGTCGTTAAGGTGGGCGTAGAGCCTGGTCCGCAAGGGGAGGTCGTGGTCATCCGCATCGCCGATACGGGCACCGGTATCGCGCCGGAGATTTTACCGAAGATTTTCGAATCTTTCTTCACGTCGCGCGAAGACGGCACCGGTCTGGGTCTCGCGATCGTCAAGCGGATCATGCGCGATCACCGCGGTGATATCATCGTCGAATCGACCGGTCCAGCCGGCACGGTGTTCAAGCTTTGGATGCCCGTCGCGAAGTAAGCCAATTCTGGAAGACCTTCCACAACACGGGTAGGAAGGAAATGGCGATGACGGTGCCGGTCACGACTACGAGATTTTTAGCTAATTTCGTCCCGCCGATCATGTGACCAAGGCCGACTAAAGAGACGATCCAGAGAATCGCGCCGAAGATGTTCCAGTAGAGGAAGCGCGCGGCGGGCATGCGTCCCATTCCGGCGACGAACGGCACGAAGGTCCGGACGATTGGGATGAAGCGCGCCATGACCAATGACACTGCGCCTTTATCGGCATAATAGTCGCGCGCGACCTCAAGGTAGCGTTTCTTATAAAGCCAACCATCTGACCACTTTTCGACCTGCTTGCCGAATTTCAGCCCAAGCCATCGCCCCAGCTGATTACCAATGATTGCGGCGGCTATTAGCCAGAAACAGAGAGCCCAGGGGTTTAATAGGGCAGGTCGCTCGCCGTTCGCGGTCGTGAGTACGCCGGCTACGACAATCATAGAGTCGCCGGGAAGGAAGAAACCGAAGAGTAATCCGGTTTCAGCGAAGACGATCAAGGTCATGACGGCAATGCCGCCGAGTTTGATCATCGCCTCGACATCCGACATCGAACCTAGCGCTTTCATGAGTTCTGCGAACCAAGTTTCCATGGGGCATAAGAGTGCCGCGGGACGAGAATGGCAATCACCTTGAAAGTGGGCCAAATTATCTGCAAGGTAGGGCCGTCGCATGTCGCCTGAATCCGAATCTGCTGCCATCAACCTCCGCCGTTCCGCCTTACAGCACGGTTTGGCGGGGGAGGCCTCGCTGGCTGATGAATTTCTGCCCCGCGCCAAAGCCTTTTTATTGGAATCTCGCGAGATTCAATTGGCCGCCCATCGGGCAGGCGCACCAGGGGGCGAAGTCGCTCGATTACGCTCAGATGCCATCGATATCATTTTTGACGCGCTTTTCCTAAGGGCCGGTCCAGCGGCGTCTCAGATTTCCCTGGTAGCCACCGGTGGCTATGGGCGGGCCGAGCTTTGTCCCTTAAGCGATATCGATCTCTTAGTCCTGGTGCCGGCACATTCGGCCGAAATCAAAACCCTGGTCGAAGCGATCTTATACCCGTTATGGGATCTGGGGCTTAAGGTTGGTCAATCTGTCCGGACGGTGACGGAGGCGACCAGTTTTGCGCTCGACGATCTGCATATGCGGGTCGCACTTCTGGAGACACGTTTGCTTTGCGGAAACCCTAAGCTGTTCGATACATTAGAAGCCAAGTTATCATTGATGCTGAGCGGACAGGCTTGGCAGCCGTTCGCGAAGTTGATCGTGGAATCTCAACGTCGTCGGCGGGAAAAGACGGGTGGGAGTGCCTACCTGCAGGAGCCTGATTTGAAAGTGGGCGTCGGGGCCCTTCGTGACGTCCAAGGTTGCGTTTGGTTAGCCCGGATTGCTCGTGGCGTCTCGGGCCCGGCTGGTCTCGCTTCAACCGGCTTTTTGCCCGCGGGTGATTTTCAGAAATTTCTCGAGGCTCGGGCCTGCCTGCTCCGCCTGCGCTGTGAACTCCATTTCCAAGTCACCCGTCCCACGGAACACTTATCCCTTGAACGCCAAGATACCGTATCCGCCGCTCTGGGTTATCAGGGAAGCTTGACGGAGCGCATCGGTGCCATGATGCGCGAATACTTCGACGCCGCAGACCATGTCCGTCGGTGCGTTGAAATTATCGAGGGGACGGTGATGGGCGAACCTGAGCCGGTGGGCTGGGGCGAGCCTCTGATTCTAGATGGTTTTGTCATCGTGCCAGGTGGGACGGCAACGGCCCAACATCGGCTCGTTTTTGAAGAAGATTCCGGCCGATTGGTAAGGCTGTTCCGACTTTGCCAAATCCACGAAGCTCGCCCAGGACGGACTTTATCTCTTTTGGTTCGCGAGCGCGCCCACCTGCTTACCCCAGAGGTCGCCCTTTCCGAGGCCTCCGCCAGTTCCTTTCGTGCCATGCTTACCGCCGGCGGACATGTTCATGCCGCGATCAATGCCTTGCGGGAACATGATCTATTGTACCGCCTCGTTCCCGAATTCGCCGGTCTGCACTGCTTGGTTCAATTCGAATTCTATCACCGCTGGACCGCCGATGTCCACACGCTGCGCTGTCTGTGGGAGCTTGATCAGATTTACGCGGGCAAATCTGAGATTGATCAAAAATACCGTGAGGTCGTTCTAGGTTCGGAATCCCCCTCGTTGCTTTATGCGATTCTCTTCCTACACGATATCGCGAAATCGGGCGGTATCGAAGGCCATGCGGAAAGAGGCGTACCCATCGCCGATATCATCTTGGAGCGATTGGGCTTTGATGCCCGTGAACGTCTCATCGCCAGTGGTGTCATCCGGCATCACTTGGTCATGGGGCTCTACTGGCAACGGCATGACGTCGATGACCCCGTCAATATCGAGCGTTTCGCCCGACTGATGGGCGATGAACAGGTTTTGCGAAGCCTCCATGTGCATACGCGTTGTGATGCCCGGGCGACTTCGCCGGACCTATGGACTGATTTCAAAGACGGCCAACATTGGACTCTCTATCGCCGCACTTTAGCTAAGTTGGCGGGTGAAGATGAACTCAGCGCTACCGCCATTACCGACGAACTCCGGGCGGCGACCGCTAAGATCTTGGGCCATCGTTTGCCCATTGATGAAATCGAAGCGCATTTCACCGAAATGCCTAAGGGTTATTTCCTGCACGCCTCGCCGGAGGATGCCGCCCACCATTTGTTGATGATTCACCAGCTGATTGCTTCGGTGTCCGAGGCTGATGGCGAAATCTCCCTTCGTCCAATTGTCGAATGGTTCGATGATGTCGGATCTTCCCAGCCTTCGGTGACCGTCGTGACTTGGGATCGCGCGGGTCTCTTCAGTCGTATGGCCGGCGCCTTCGCTGTGGCGGGTATTAATATTATTTCGTGTCGGGCGTTCTCCCGGACGGATGACGTGGCCATCGACTTCTTTAAGGTCGTCTTACCTCCCGGTAAGGAGTTGGCAGCGCAGCAACGTTTTACCGAAGCTCTGGCCAAATCTTTGATTGAAGGTTCTGATTTGCTGGCTGAGGTCGCCCAGGAAGAGGCGCACGTGCTGCTGACTGCGCCGCGGCGTAAGGCTTACGTGCCTTTGGCGGCTAAGGTGGAAGTCTATTTCGAGGAAGATCTCGACCGCACCGTGATCGAGTTGCAGTGCAACGACCGCTTGGGGCTGCTTTTCCGGGTCGGGCGCACCATCCGCGAGGCTGGTTATGCGATTACTTTCGCCAACGTCGCGACTGAACAAGGTTTTGCCATCGATACTTTCTACCTTACCCCGGAGCGTGGCCTAGTTACCGACCCGCATCCGGTCGAGGCTTTGGCTGGGGCGTTACGGGAGGTGGTGTCATGACCCGTTCTGTCCCTTGCATCTCCGGAGAAAGTGGCTTAACTTTACGATGTTTCCCATGCGTACCCTGCCAAACCCTCTTAAGGCCCTTGCCCTCTTGGGTCTATTGATCGCTCAACTCTTCGCTGCTGACTCCAAACCTATGACGACACCTCCTAAACTTGAAAAGGCCATGTTCGGCGCCGGTTGCTTCTGGGGGGTCGAATATCAATATGCGAAGATTCCGGGCGTCCTGGAGGCCTTCAGTGGTTACGCGGGTGGTAGTATCGAAAACCCGACCTACGAAGATGTTTGCAGCCACACCTCCGGACATGCCGAGGTGATTCAAGTCACGTTTGATCCCGCTAAGATCAGTTACCGCAAGTTAGTCGAATATTTCTTCATCATGCATGACCCCACGCAGGTCAATCGTCAGGGGCCAGATATCGGGGATCAATACCGTTCCGTGATTTTCACCTATTCGCCAGAGCAGAAGAAGGTCGCTGACGAAATCAAAGCCACCCTCACGGCGGCCAAGACTTTCGCCAAGCCCATCGCGACCAAAATCGAAGTGGCGCCTACTTTCTGGAAAGCCGAGGCCTACCATCAGAAGCATTACGCACTGCGTGGATCGCGCCCCTATTGTCATCTCGTGCCCTTCGCCGAGGAGAAGTAAATTTCGTGGCCGAACGGCGATCAGGTTCCAAGGGTGCGCTTCCTGGTTTTGAGCAAGAGGCGGACGAAGCTTTGCCTCTGCGTCGCAGACCGTTGGCCGCCCGCATGCGTCCGACCTGCCTCGCCGAAGTCGTAGGGCACCAGGGCTTGCTCGGTAGTGAGGCTTTGCTGCCTCGCCTGATTAAAGCCGATAATTTTGGTTCGCTGATATTTTACGGCCCTCCCGGCTGTGGTAAAACCACGCTGGCTGAAGTCATTGCCGCCGAGACGCAATCGCAGGTGGTCAGGGTGAACGCAGTCCTTTCCGGGGCCGCTGAGTTGCGTGAGGTTCTTTCCGAAGCCCGTCGACATCCTGAGAGCAAGACGGTCTTGGTGGTCGACGAGATTCATCGCTTCAACAAAGCCCAACAGGATCTCCTCCTGCCCGATGTCGAATCCGGCGTGGTTCGCCTCATCGGTTGCACCACTCATAATCCTGGGCTTTATGTCGTCCCAGCGTTATTGAGTCGCAGTCACCTTTTTCGCCTCGACCCGCTTTCGGTACCTGAAATTGCGGCCTTCCTTGGGCGCGCTTTGACGGACAAGGATAACGGGTTAGGCGCTTTGGGTATCAAGGCCTCCGATAAGGTGCTCTTGCAAGTGGCTGAAATGGCTTCGGGTGATCTTCGGCGGGCGCTTAACTGTCTGGAGACTTTGGTGCTGTCCGCCCCAGCCTTGGGGACGGTGACAGATGAAGCGGTCGCTTCATTCGCCCGCGAGCGTCGCATCCGTTATGACGATGGCGGCGATGATCATTACGATACGGCTTCGGCTTTCATCAAATCTCTCCGCGGGGGCGATCCCGATGCGGCTTTATATTGGTTGGCGTTGATGCTCGAAGGCGGCGAAGAGCCCCGGTTCATCGCCCGTCGTCTGGTGATCTGCGCATCGGAAGATATCGGTCTCGCGGATTCGCGCGCCTTGGGCGTCGCCGTAGCCGCCTTCCAAGCTTGCGAGATGGTGGGCGCTCCCGAATGCGAATATGCACTTGCCCATGCGGCCCTCTTTTTGGCGCTTTCGCCTAAGAGTAATAGTGCGACGACCGGTATCGCCGCCGCCAAAGAGGCCGTTCGTACCCAACCTCGCCAGGAGGTCCCTTTGCATCTGAAGGATTCTCACACGCAAGTCGCCCAGCGCTTAGGGCAGGGGGGTACTTATCGTTATAGTCACGACTATGCCGAGGGCATCAGCGGGCAGGATTATCTGTCCAAACCCTTGGCCCTTTATCAACCCGGCGAAGCGGGGGCCGAAGCGCAGATTGCCGAACGTCTGGTCCGTTGGCGGGCCCTCAAGGCCTCGATCCGCCAGAGGGAAGGGCAGCCGTGAGCAAGCTCGCACCCCGTTTGCCTTGGTTTGGCCCAGGTAAGTTCCCCCTCTATCTCGCCCCGATGGCGCGGCATACCGATGTGGCGTTTCGCCAGCTTTGTAAGGAGCAAGGGGCCGACGTCATGGTGACCGAGTTCGTCCAATCTGAGGCGCTCATCCGAGATAATGCTAAAGCTTGGGAGATGGTTGATTTTACCGAAACCCAACGGCCGATGGGCGTACAAATCTTCGGAGCGACGCCGGCTTCCATGGCCAAGGCGGCCCGGTTGGTCTGCGACCGGATGAAGCCGGATTTCCTTGATCTGAACTTTGGCTGTCCCGCCCATAAGGTCATCGAACAAAATGCGGGCTCAGGGCTTTTACGCTGCCCGCCGTTGCTCTACGATTTGGTAAAAGCGGTCAAGGATTCGATTCCCGATGTGCCACTTACCGCCAAGATGCGGATTGGTTGGGATTATTCGACCATCGTCGCCGTCGAAGTGGCCGGCCGCTTGGAGGAGCTGGGCGTCGAGGCGATCGCCGTCCACGGTCGGACCAAGGAGCAGGGGTATTCCGGCGCAGCTCATTGGGGTTGGATCGCGCAGGTCGCCGCGGCCGTAAAAATCCCCGTCATCGGCAACGGGGATATTAAAGACGGCGTTTCGGCGCTTCTTCGCCAGAGCGAGACCGGTGTGTCCGGGTTGATGATCGGACGAGCCGCCTTAGGAAATCCTTGGATTTTCGGGCAAATCAAAGCCGCCCTCGCCGGTTCGGCGGACGACTTGCCCGTGATCGGTACCGCCCAGCGCTGGGATTGCATGCTCCGCTTGGCGGAATTAACCATCGACGTTCACGCCTCGCGACTTGGCTCGCGCGATGTGCGGTGGATGCTCGATCGGTTGCATCCTTTGACGCATGGCCTGCCTGGTTCGCGTAAATTACGGGATCAACTTCGCCACTGTTTAACGCTTGACGACTTACGCCGCCTTCGGGACGCGCATCTTTCTGAATCTATTGCATGAAGGATTCACCCTATTCATAGGGCATCGGTAATTGTGTGTCATCTGTGCAACAAAAACTTCACTTTCTTATCTACAGGCTAAGTGTTAATAACCTGTGCAGGGCTTGAACTTGTGCGGGTCCGGCGCGCCTTCATCAATGGGGTCAGATTTGTCTCCCCACAGATCAAAAAAAGCCGTCGGTGACGGTCATTTATTTTAAATACTTAAATACACTACCTAACTTTCATAATAACAACGACTTACAGATTGATTAAACTGGGCGCTTTTGCCGGCCCGAGACCTGTAGCTTCGACCTTCCACCCTCTTTAACTTCCCTTTTACGAAATTAAACCACTTTCAGGCTTCCAAATCGCCTGTGAACAACCTTCCTCAACCTTCCCCCTTTCCTATGGCCAGCCCTGACAGTCATCTTTCCCTTTGGGAGACCGCTAAATCCGAACTTCGTAACACTTTTTCCCGTGCCGACTACGATACGTGGATTTCTACCTTACAGCCGCTCGAGATCGCCGAGGGCAATGTGCTGGTGCTCGAAGCTCCTTCCGTCCTCACGGAGGCTTGGGTGAACAGCAACTACGGCGAGGTGCTCCGTCGTCAACTGACGCTCGTCGCCGGCCGTAACATGGACTACCGCTTGACGGCATCGATTGATGCTTCGCGTCAACTGCCGTCGGTGGCCGCTCCGGTTTCTCGGGCTTCGCGCCAAACTTCGGTTTCGCCGCCTCCGGCCATCAAGGCCAATAATACTTTCGAGAATTTCATCGTCGGTCCGGAAAATGAAATGGCCCACGGCGCTTCGCTCGCGGTCGCCAAAGAGCCTGGTCACTATTACAACCCGCTGTTCATCCATGGTCCGACGGGTCTGGGTAAGACGCACCTGATGCACGCGATCGCGCATTCGGTCTATGCTGCCAATCCTCAGGCCCGCATCGCTTATATTTCTTCCGAAACTTTCACCAACGATTTCATCACGGCCCTGCAGTCCGGCAGCGTGGCTCCGTTCCGCCGCCGTTACCGCGAATTAGATCTGCTGCTCATCGACGACATTCATTTCCTCGCTGGCAAGGAGTCGACGCAGGACGAATTTTTCCACACTTTCAACGAGCTGCATAATAACCATAAGCAGGTAGTACTCACGAGCGATCGCCCCGCTTCGGAAATCGCCAAACTCCAGGAACGTCTGGTTTCTCGTTTCCAGTGGGGCATGGTGGCTTCCATTCAGGCCCCTGGCCTCGAAACCCGTATCGCCATCCTGCGCAAGAAAGCCGCGGCTCGCGGCCTCGAACTTCAGCCTGAAATAGCTGAGTTCATTGCTTCCCGCGTTTCCCGTAACGTCCGTAATCTCGAAGGTGCCGTCACGCGTATCGTCGGTCTGATGGGCATGACCCGTAAACCGCTCGAAATCGCCCAGGTCGAAAAACTCCTGCACGACATTCTGGTCGAAGAAGCCAGCCATACGCTTACCGCCGAAGTGATTCAGCGTAAGGTCGCCGAGCACTACCGCATCCAAATGTCGGACATGACTTCCAAGCGCCGGATGCAGAATATCGCTTTCCCGCGTCAGGTCGCCATGTACCTCTCGACGCAGCTCACCGGTATGTCCCTCGTATCAATCGGCCAAGTTTTCGGCGGTCGCGACCACGGCACCGTCATTCACGCCCGTAAGACGGTGGTGAATCAGATGGAAGTCGACGCCAACGTCCGCCGCACCGTCGAGTATCTGCGCGCTCAGTTGTCGATGAATCGTTAAGCCGTCTTTCATGACCGAAAAAAGCCCGATGTTCTATCGGGCTTTTTTGGGTTCAGATTAAAAGGTGTCAGAGCATCCGAAAGGTGAGGGGAAATCTATAGACCTTTCCTTCGGTGGCCTTCACCAGGCCGATGATGGTCAGTATGACAGAGCCAATGCCGATCATGATGAGGAGCGGGACTCCGATGCAGAGGAAGCATAGCGGTATGCAGATAAGAGCGTAAATCAGGATGCTCAGCTGGAAATTCAGCAGTTCACGGCCTTGGGCATCAATAAAGGCGCTTTCGTCTTTCTTTACTAACCAGACAATCAGGGGGCCGATGAGCGAGAAGCCGCACAAGCTCAGCACATGCATGATGATTCCAAGGTTCTTTTCGTCCTGGGTGGGGATGAGGTCGGCGGGCAGAGATGGGGCTTCCATGGGTCTTTTAAAGTTACAAGGCGACGGTTGGGCGAGTCTTTCTGGCAAACGTGAGCATGGACTTGCTTCCAACGGGAGGTCGGTCTTCATAAAGAAGTTCCTTCATAGTCTTTCCCAGGGGAGTCCGCGACCGGACTGAGATGAGGCTTGGCCTCGAACCCTCGTACCTGATGCGCTTCGGCGCCGTAGGAAGCGGATTGTTCAGTCATAACATCCCCGTTTCCGCGAACCTCCCAGGTCCGCGCGGACAGTCTTTCCTCCATCCCTTCGGCCCTCTCTTCCTCCTATCTTCTATTCTTCCATGGTCTCCGATAACAAACCTTCCACTTTCCCGAACTCGACGCGTATTTACGTGCCGGGTTCCCGGCCCGACCTCCTGGTGCCCATGCGCGAGGTGAAGCTCGCCGATACTTCCCAGCCCGGAGGCGCATCGACTCCGAATGAGTCCGTCCGGATCTACGATACATCCGGCCCCTGGGGCGACCCCGCCTTCCATGGCGATGTCGAGTTGGGGCTTCCGGGTATCCGTACGCCTTGGGTCCTCGAACGTGGCGATGTCGAAGTCGTCGCGGGTCGCGAATTGAAGCCCGAAGACGACGGCTATCTCTCATGGAAACATGCGGAGACAGCTCAGCGTGCCACTTCCCGCAGCCGTTTGGTGCAATTCGCTCGCGGCGATCGGAAGATTTATAAGGCCAAGCCCGGTGAGCGTCCGACCCAGCTGGCCTATGCCAAGAAGGGTATCATTACCCCGGAGATGGAATATATCGCGATCCGGGAGAATCTCCGGTTGCAGGCCGCCCGTTCCGATATCGCGCCCCGTCGCCATGACCTCAATTTTCAGCATGCAGGTCACTCTTTCGGTGCGGCTCTGCCGAAGGAAATTACGCCCGAATTCGTCCGCGAAGAGGTCGCCCGCGGCCGCGCCATCATTCCGGCCAACATCAATCACCCGGAATTAGAACCGATGATCATCGGGCGAAATTTCCTCGTTAAGATTAATACGAACATCGGTAATTCGGCCGTGGCTTCTTCCATCGAGGAAGAGGTCGAGAAGATGCGTTGGTCGATCAAGTGGGGGGGCGATACGCTGATGGATCTTTCGACGGGTAAGAATATCCACCAGACCCGCGAATGGATCCTGCGCAACTGTCCGGTCCCGGTGGGAACGGTGCCGATTTACCAAGCGCTCGAAAAGGTCAATGGACGCGCCGAAGACCTGACTTGGGAAATTTTCCGCGACACGCTCATCGAACAGGCCGAGCAGGGCGTCGATTACTTCACGATTCACGCCGGCGTGCGGCTCGCTTTCATCCCGATGACCGCGCGTCGCGTGACGGGGATTGTTTCCCGCGGCGGCTCGATCTTGGCCAAGTGGTGCCTTTCGCATCATAAGGAGAATTTCCTCTATACCCATTGGGATGATATCTGTGACATCATGGCGGCCTATGACGTCAGTTTCTCCATCGGTGACGGTCTTCGTCCCGGTTCCATCGCGGACGCCAATGACGAGGCTCAGTTTGCCGAGCTGAAGACCCAAGGGGATCTCACGAAGCGTGCCTGGGAACGCGGCGTCCAAGTCATGTGCGAAGGCCCCGGCCACGTGCCGATGCATATGATTAAGGAGAATATGGATAAGCAGCTGGAGTGGTGCCATGAGGCGCCGTTCTACACGCTCGGTCCGCTCACGACCGACGTCGCTCCGGGCTACGATCATATCACTTCCGCCATCGGCGCCGCGATGATCGGTTGGTTCGGTACGGCCATGCTTTGTTACGTGACGCCCAAGGAACACTTAGGGCTTCCCAATAAGAATGACGTCCGCGAGGGCGTGATTGCCTATAAGATTGCCGCCCACGCCGCCGACTTGGCCAAGGGGCATCCCGCCGCGCAAATCCGCGATAATGCGCTTTCGAAGGCTCGCTTCGAATTCCGTTGGGCCGACCAGTTCGCCTTAGCTTTGGATCCGGAGCGCGCGCAAGAATACCACGATGAGACATTGCCCCAGGAGTCGGCCAAGACGGCCCACTTCTGTTCAATGTGCGGTCCTAATTTCTGCTCGATGCGCATCTCCGATGACATCCGTAAATTCGCTGACGCCCAAGGGGTCACCGACGACGAAGCCCTTGTCAAGGGGATGGAAGAAAAGTCGAAAGAGTTCCGCGAAAAAGGCGGAGAAATCTACCTGTAATCAGCGCGAAGCGCTGCTGGCAGGGTGGCCTACGTTTACGTAGTCCAACCTGCTGGATTGCTCTCCCATTTTCTCACCGATGAATTCCGCGCCCGCCAAGAAATCTGCCACTGCCTGGTATGACTCGCCGTTATATTATGACATGGTTTATGCCGATTATACGCTCAGGGAGACGCGTTTCATTGAAGGAATCATGAAACGACATGGCCCAAAGCTGACGGGACCGATGCGCGTGCTCGAGCCGGCCTGTGGCTCGGGTCGGCTACTCGAATCCTTATCTGCCCGCGGCCACGTGGTCCATGGTTTTGATTTGAACAAGCACCAGATTGCGTTCGCCAAACATCGGCTGAAGGAGAAAAAACTGAAGGGCCGGGTGTGGCGGGATCGTTTACAGGATTTTTCCGTACCGAAGGGCGCCGTCTACGATGTGGCCCATTGTTTCGTCAGTACCTTTAAATATGTCGACACCGAAGCGGGTGCGGTCAGTTCGCTGCGTCGTATGGCCGCGGCGCTCCGTCCGGGTGGGTTACTGCTGCTCGGCATTCATCTGACGGATTATAAGAAGAGCCCGCCTGACCACGAGCGCTCGACCGGGCGTAAGCCTGGGGTCCGGGTCGTCAGTGACACTTGGTCTGAACCAGCGAATCAGAAGAGCCGCACCGAAGCCATGCGTACCCAGATGCGGATCACCGAACAGGGTGTGACGCGGATTGAGGAAACATGTTGGGATTTCCGCACTTATTCTCCGGCCGAGGTCCGGGCGCTGCTGGCTAAAGTTCCTTCGCTTAAACTTATGGCGATGCATGATTTCCATTACGACCTTGTGTCGACACGGAAACTTAACCTGGAGTATTCGGATATCATCCTCGTCCTGCGTAAAAGCTAGGATTCGCGACGTAGCCGACTGGCTTTGCTTATCCTTGTCACTTACTACGGCTTGCGTCAGCCTACCTCCATGTCGCTAACCGCTTTATTCGTTCCTTACCGTCTCAGCTTACGGCTGGCCGCTCTGATCCTAATCGTCGCTCCGGTTTTCGCACTCGATATCGAATTAGACAAGCCTACCAAGACGTTCGCCGCTTTGCCGGATAAGGCGACCGACGTCGTTCGCTATACATTGAATGGCAAGGATCCTGATTTCACCTCAGGCGTTTATTTGGCCCCGATCGTCGCTCCTTTGGGCGCCACCGTGAAGGCCGCGGTATTTGAAGGCGCGAAGTTGGTCGGTAAGGTCGCCACGCGTTCTCTGGTCGTCCCTTCGGCCGAGTTCTTTAATTCGGCCGAGCTTCCACTCACCCAAAACCGCGACCACCGCACCTATGATTGGGTGCAGCGCCATCAGGAGATCTTGGCCTTGAACAAGCCCGGAGCCTCTTCGGCTAAGGTCGTACTCATCGGAGATTCCATCACCCATTTCTGGGGTGGCGAACCTAAGGCTACGCGTATCGCCGGGCCGCTTTCTTGGGAGAAGTATATCGCCCCCCACCAGGCCATCAATCTGGGCTTTGGCTGGGATCGCACCGAGAACGTGCTCTGGCGCCTGCGTCATGGCGAAGTCTCTGGCCTGAAAGCCAAAGCGTTCGTTGTACTCATTGGTACGAATAACTTCTCCGTTAATTCCGTGCCGGAGACCGTCGAAGGGGTGGAGGAAGTCTGTCTCGAGATTCGTAAGCAATTCCCCCAAGCCAAAATCCTCTTGCTGGGCATTCTCCCTCGTTCCGAAAGGCCTGATGCGATGCGTCAGAAAGCGATTGATGCCAATAGTTCGCTGAAGGATCGGGCGACGAAGTGCGCTGATAAATTTATTGATCTTTCCAGCAAGTATCTCGTGAGCGATGGACGCATCTCCAAGGACATCATGGGCGATTTTCTTCACCCTACGGATAAAGGCTACGAGATTATGGGCGCAGCAATCGATGCGCAACTGAAGTCTTGGGGCCTTTGAGGCTGAGGTGAAACGCGCAGATTTCTCGCTGGCCTGCTTTCCTAATTAGATCGGCTTCACGACCGATTTTGCAATCCCTTGGATGACCAACTCGGTGACCGGAACTAAGTCAGGATAATTCGCATTCTCGGCTTTTAGGAATGTCTTGGACCCTTGTTTGACTAATCGCTTCAGAGTGGTTTGCCCGTCAATCAAGGCGGCGACGATATCGCCATGCTTGGGGTGGCCGGGTTCAATGATGACCGTGTCGCCATCCTGGATGTCGGCATCGATCATCGAATCTCCGCGGACACGTAACGCAAAGGACTGGGGAGCGCGTCGGCGGGAGCCTTCTGTGATCGGGGCCTGCATACTTGCGACCACGCCCGATGATTCAGTGTAATCTGGCAAGCCGGCCGCAATCGAACCCATGAAGGGGATGCTCCCTAGCAGGATGGCGTTCTCGTCGGGCCCTTCGTAACGGATGATGGTTTCGGAGAGGTCTTCGACCACGGCGACCGGGGCTACCTTATAGGCCCGGGCGGCGCCAGGGATGCGTTGTAGGACGCCTTTGCGCTCAAGGGCTTGGAGATGCCCGAAAACGGCGTTGGTGCTCGCAAAACGGAACTTCGCCTGGATGTCCCGGATGCTCGGCCAGTAGGAGTGCTCCGCCACGTGACCTTTCATGTATTCAAGGATGGCGGCCTGTCTCTTGGTGAGTTCTTCCATAGTGAACGGATGTTCTATGAAAACTTGTTCACTGTCAAGCCTGAGGGTTAATTAGGGCTTTTATGGGTAGAACAGGTCATTCGGCCCGTGGGATGGGTCTGGCCTTAGGTTGCCTATGCGATTTTGGGTTTTAACCCCATCAAGCCTTAAATTCTTAAAATCCCCGTAGGGGCCTTGGGGGCGCGGTCCAAAATTTGGTGGAATCTGGAAACCCATGATACACTCCGCTCCCATGTCCCCCGAATCGACCCCCTCGCCCCGCCCCGAGAAGAAAGCCAAGAAGCCTTTGCCGGCGGGGGCCATCAAGCTCAGTAAGGGCACGCCGCCGGGATGGATCGTGTATGCGGTGGAGCTCCAGCCTTTCGCCAAACTACCCATCGGGAAGCAGCGCGAACTTCAGGAGCTTAATCCGCAGGCCAAGGAGAAGGCTCGCGTCTTTTACGTCGGACAATCGCGACACGAAGCGGCCGATCGCTATCAGAATCACCAGGCCGGATTCAATGCGAGCTCCTGGGTGAAGCGATTCGGGGTCAGGCTTATCGTGCTTGACCGGTGGGTGCCGGAGCTACGAGGGGTGCGCGCACAGATCGTGAAAGAGATCTTTCTCCTCGCCCAGCGCAATAAGGGCGAACCCACCGCCCGCGAACGCCAGGTGACCGAACTCCTGCGCGGTGAAGGCTTCTTCGCCTACTCCAAGTAGGCCGCAAAACTTTATAGTATAAGTAATTTATAAATTCTTATAAGTTTATATTTGACACTATCCGGCTGGTGGGCTGAATGGGCGGGGTATGAAACATACCCCCCTGTTACTCCTCACCCTCGTGGCGGCTTCGGCTTCGGCCTTCGCCCAATCTAACTCCAACAACGGCGGCTCGAAACTGAGCTATGACCGGATCGCCGTCGGCTATTCCAGTAATGATGCGCTTAAGTCCACGGATTTGACGGCCACGGGCCTCATTGGCTCCGGGTTGCTCATTTCCGGCTCCTATGCCGACGTCAAAGGGAAGGGTACCTTGGCCGGCTATAGCGGCAAGATGACCGGCTTCGGTCTGGGCTATAAGTTCGCCGTTGGTCCTGGTGACCTAATTGCCTCGGTGGCTTACGCTCAAGGCCAGTTTGACTCCTCCACCGGTGTCGCCCAGGCGGAACAGACCTCCTTCGGCTTGCATTATCGCCAAGCCCTTTCCGATAGCTTCGAGTTTTCCTTGGGTGTCGACCGTGCCAGCACTGATCTCGGAGCGCTGACCATCGTCGGCGGTTATGTCTATGCCGGCGCTGCAACGAGCAGCGATACGTTCTTCACCGTCTCCGCCCGCTACAATTTCACGCGGAATTTGGATGCGACCGTCGCGTACCTCTTCCAGAGCGGTACCACGGGTGCCAACACCCTCGGTCTCTCCGTCGGGTATAGTTTCTAAGTTTTAGGATTCATTCATAGCGACGAAGCCCGGCCGGGAGGCCGGGCTTCTTTATGCCTGTGTAATATAAAATTATATAGAGTTATAATATAAGATGTTCCTTGCGCTGGGGAGAAAGGGCGGCAGGGTATGACCCATGTTACCCCAACGCCTTTCACTCCTCTTCGCCGTCCTCGTCCTTTCCGGCTGCCTTAATCCCCAAGCCGTTCACGATAGCGTAAGGGGAGACGATAAGGCCACCCTTTCGGTCGGTGTCGCCCAGCGTAGCATCAAGGTGGGAATGGCTAATGCGGGTGTCGCCGAAGTGCTGGGTTCGCCGAATATCGTTTCTACGGACGAGGAAGGTCGCGAGGTCTGGATTTATGACCGGGTGACGTCATCGGTGCGTGCTTCAGCTGCGAACGGCCCTTTGACGCTTTTTGTCGGTGGCTCGGCGGCGGCGGTCGAGCGCTCTCAGAGCACCCTGACGATTATCGTCAAGTTCGACAAGCTCGGCAAGGTCCGCGACCTGGCTTACCACACTTCGAAGTTCTAAGTCATGCGCCCATTTTTTTTACTTTTGACGGCCGGTTTCATCGTGGGCTGTCAGCAAGGCATTCCGGAGGATGCTTTGGCAATCAAGCCAGATACTTTAGAACGTCGGCAGCTTGAGTCGCGCCGGTTTGTCGGCGGCAAGGAAGGTGACATCCTGTCCGCCTGCGCGGGCGTTGCCCAAGACATGGGTTTCACGATCGATGAGTCCGAAACCAAGCTCGGCGTCTTAGTAGCATCCAAGACCCGCGAAGCCAGCGAAGCGGGCTCTCGCTTCATGGTCGCCTTGTTAGCCGGCGGTAATGCGGCGAACTCCATGGATAAATCACAGAAGATTCGTCTTTGTATCGTCGTTAAGCCGGTAGTCGGGAAAGAGGGGACGGAATGGGTGGTGCGTGCCACCTTCCAGCGCATGGTTTGGAATAGTTACGGTCAGCTCAATCGCCTCGAGGGGCTCCGTGAGCCGGAACTCTACCAGCAGTTCTTCGAAAAACTTTCTAAATCCGTCTTTCTTGAAGCCCAAAAAATCTAATTTATGATCACCCGTTCTATTCTTATGTTTATTTTGGCCTTAAGTCTCGGAGGCTGCGTGGCAAATTCTACCAGTTCGGCCCTCGATGCCGGCGCCAATCAGGTTGAATTACGTCAAATTCAGAGTCGTGCTTTTGATACCACGGACAAGACCAAGACACTCCGTACGGTTATCTCCACCCTTCAAGATTTAGGTTTTGTGATTGATAAGGCCGACTTGGAATTAGGCTCCATCACCGCCACGAAACTTGACGGCTATGCTTTGCGGATGTCGGTAACCGTCCGTCCGCGTAACGCCAAGCAGCTGCTCGTGCGTGCAAATGCTCAATTCAAGGAAGCTGCGGTAAGCGATCCTGCTCCTTACCAAGCTTTCTTTAATTCGCTCGGTAAGAGTATGTTTCTCACGGCTCAAAACGTAGACTAAGGTTATTGATTAGACAAAAATGGCCTCTATCACCGGGAGGCCTTTTTTATGACTATGACTTCACCTTCCGTCTCTTACCCATGGCCGAAGCGGGCTTCGAACGCCAGGATGGTTTCGGCCATTCCAGGATAGCAGCGTTCGACGATTCGGCATCGGCGTGATTAACTCGATGAATGCGGCGGCGCTAATTTTGCAACCTCTTTGCCTGCCTGTATATTTTCGTACCCCCCCTCAAAGTGGCCAATAAGCGTGGAACCTCTTGCTTTCGGCCCTGTCATAGCCCTACCTCATTATTACCCTATGAAATACCTCCCCCTCGTCACCCTCCTCACGGCTGCTTCTGCTTTCGGGCAGACCGCGGTCGCTCCTTCGACCTTGTTCGCTAACAACGTGTCGTTAACCTACGCTCAGGTCAGCACTTCCGGGGTTGCCGGTCATATGAATGAGTGGTCCGCAAGCGCGAGCGCTTACCTTGGTACGACCGAAGCTTTCGTGCAGGCTGCCACTAATCTCGGCGGAGACTTGGGCAATGGCGACGACCTCATCCAGGTTGGCTATCGTTTTAAGAACGTGGCCAGCATCGCGGATGCCGCTGTCGCCATCGGTTCCAATGAGCGTTACACCGTCGCTCTACACCGGGCCCTCGGCGCGGGTTTTGGCGCTTGGTTTTCCTATGTCCGTGAGCATGACGACAATCAGTTGGGCTTCACGGTCAGCAAGATGCTGACCCATGATTACTCGCTCGACCTCAGCTACGCTCGGGCAGAAGTGAGCACATTCAAGTCCGACATCTGGGCCCTCGGCGTTCGTCGTAAGTTCTAAGTCTCTTACGTTCAGATCAGCCGCCGTTCTCGCGAGGGAGCGGCGGCTTTTTTATGCCCGCATCCCTGATGCGCAGGTAAGGCGGTGGGAGTGTCTTTAATAGGCCTTGAGCCAGACCTCAGAACATGATCTTCAATGCCGGCTTGGTGACTTTGCCCATGGCATTGCGGGGGAGTTCTTTCACGACGGAGAGGCGTTGCGGAATCTTATAGACGGAAAGCCGCGATTTGCACCAATCGCGCAGCGCTGGAAGTTCGAGTTTTGCTTCTCCTTTGACGACGATGGCCGCACTGACGGCTTCGCCCCAGGTATCATCGGGCAGACCGATGACGGCGCACTCCGCGATGTCGGGGTGCTCAAGTAAGGCGGCTTCGATTTCAAGGGCCGAAAGTTTATACCCGCCGCTTTTGATGATGTCCACGGACAGCCGTCCCATGATGCGGTAGTAGCCGGTTTCGAGTACGGCCATGTCGCCGGTGCGATACCAACCTTCGGCGTCAAACGACTCCGCCGTGGCGGTGGGTTTGCCCCAATATTCTTCAAAGACATTCGACCCGCGGGCCTGGATTTCTCCCGGGGTGTCTTCGGTGGTGATGATTTCTCCGGATTCGGCTTTGAGGCGGATCTCGACGCCAGGGAGGGCTTGGCCGACGGCGCCCGGACGACGTTCTCCGCGGAGTGGATTGGAAATAGCCATGCCGATTTCCGTCATGCCGTAGCGTTCAAGAAGTTTCTGCCCCGTCAAAGCCGTCCAATGTAAGTGCACGGAGGCGGGTAAGGCGGCGGAGCCTGATACCATCAGCCGCAGGCGGGCGAAGCCGGCCACGACCTTGGCTCGTTCGGCCGCATCGCTGCTTTCAAGCGCTTGGATCAGCTTCACGTAAATCGTAGGCACCGCCATGAAGAGCGTATAGGCATCCGCTTTGACGCGCTCAAGGATGGCCGGTTGATCGAATTTGGTGAACGGCTCGATGGTTGCTCCGACCCAAAGCGCGCAACAGGTCACGTTGATGATGCCGTGGATGTGGTGCATCGGCAGGAACAAGGGGATGCGATCTTCTTTGGTCCATTCCCAGGCCTGGATGAGGCTTTCGATTTGGGCTGCGATGTGCGCATGGGTGGTCACGACGCCCTTCGGCTTACTGGTCGTGCCGCTGGTGTAGAGGATCATCGCCCGTCGGTCTGGCGTGAGCTCGGGCAGCGGGCCCGCGGAATCGTTGGCAGCATCGATGTCGACAAGGCGAATGCCCAAGCGTCGGCAGAGTGGCCCGATTTTAAGAGCACTGGCAGAATCCGCCATGACCGCACTGGCCCCCGAATCCGTCAGGGAGTATTCCCATTCAGGCTCGGTCGCGGTCAGGCAGATCGGAACTTTGACGGCTCCGGCGCGCCAGAGACCCCATTGGGCGGCGACGTAGGAGGCTCCGGCAGGAGCAAGTAGAGCCACGCGGGCTTCCTTGAGGTCAGGCTGCCCGGCGAGCAGGGTAGACGCCAAGGACGCTGAGCGCGTGAGCAGCTCTTGATAAGAAGTCGTGCCGGCGGGGCTGCGAAAGGCGACAGCGCTGCCATATTGCTTGGCACGAGCGATAAGCGGAAGGTCGGGCATGGTCGATTAGACGAGCGCGCGCACGATGAAATAAAGTAGGGAAGGAGCGAGCAGGCAGCCGAGGCCGGTGTGGAAGGTTGCGACGAGCGCGCCGTAAGGAACGAGACTGCGGTCGGTCGCGGCGAGCCCGGCCGAAACGCCGCTGACCGTGCCCGCGAGGCCGCCGAAGACCATGGCGGAGCGAGGAGTCTTCAGGCGCATGAACTTCGCAAGCATCGGGGTGGTAACCATCACCAAGATGGCTTTGAAGACCCCGACGGCGATGCTCAGCGTGATGACTTCAGAACTGGCGCCGATGGCCGCACCGGTGACCGGGCCGACGATATAAGTGACCGTGCCGGCACCAATCGTGGTCAGGCTGATGGCGTCGCGATAGCCGAAGGCATACGCGATGCTGACTCCGATGATGAACGGTAGGAAAGTGCCGATGAGAAGGGCGACCGCGCCGATCCAGCCGGCACGCTTAGCTTCAGCGGGTTGGACTTCGAAGGCCGTGGCGACGATGGCGAAATCTCGCAGCATATTCCCGCCCATGAGCGCAAGTCCGCTGAAGTATGTCAGGTCGGCGAGGCCTTTGCTGCCTCCGGTCATACGCCCACCGACATAGGCGAGGGTAAGTCCGATGAGAATTGCAATGGCGGAGCCTTGGACGCGACCAAAGGTCAATTTCCGGGAGAGGAAACCAGAACAGAACACGACCAATCCGACGATGGCGAAGGAAAGAATCAGGCCGTTATCGACGGCAAGCTTTTGCAGGAGCGTATTCATGGCTCTTAGTTCTTAGGGGCTTCGTCCGCCGTAATGACTTCGCGACGATTGATGAATGAGACGCAACCGGCGCATGCCGTGACGGTGGCGATCGCCGCGAGTAAAACCATGGGGCCACCGCTTAGGGCCTTGACGACGTTCTGCTGCATGGCCATCGCGATCACGACCGGGATGTAGAGCGCCGCCCAGTAATTGACGCCCTCTTCGGACTTCACCTGGAGCCATCCGTGCTTATGTCCATGAAAACGAACGGCGATGAGCAGGAGCATCGCAATACCCACGCCTCCGACGTTGGCTTGGACGCCTAGGGCGCGGCCAAGTAATTCACCAAGGAGGATGCCGGTGAGGTGGCATCCGGCAAGCAGGGCAGTTCCGTAGAGGGGCATGATGGGGTGGTCGGGGTTCCTATGAAATTGGCATTAAATCGGCGGAGGATGCAAGCCGATGCGACCAAGAGCTAACTTAGGCCTAAATCGCCCATTCTTATTCTAAAATAAGTAAAATCGCGCTCGATGCAGGCAGCATAACCGTGATTTGTCCGCCCGAGAGGTCGATTTTCTCAGCGGTTTGCGGAGACCACTTCCCATTAGCGTCGACGGCCGCTCCGGCAAACAGGACGCCGTTGGTCGAGGCGGCAGAGGGGGCGTTGAGACTGTGGCTGGTAAACTTGGAGAATTTACCGCCCGCATTAACCTGAATTTGCATCGATGGGTTGAGTTCTTTATTGAGCAAGGTGACGCGTAGTTTGCCATCGGTGCCGAGTACGGAGTGACTGATCAGATTCGTCTTACCGCTGATTTCGGAAGCGACGAGACGTCCTTGTGCAGCTTGGCTGAAGAAAAGCAGTCCGTAGTAAAGGGGCGCGGGGACATACGTCTCGGTTTTTTTGTCAAAGACGATGGCCGAATAATTATTGGCGGTGAAGCTGCCGTGGAAATTGACTCCGGCGCCGCCGTGGCGGGCGACGTCGAACATGAAATCAATCGACCACAGCGCCGCGGCGAAAGCGTCACTGACGCCATGCTTGCCCCCGCCGGACGCGGTATTGCACTCGCCGACGCGATACGGCACGCCGACGGCTTTGGCGTCATTCAGTTTGATAAGCCAGTCATCGGGATATTTCTCGCCCAAGATTTTTTCGATCGAGGTGAAGCGCTGTCCCTTGGGGTCGGCCTCCTTGGCGGAAAGCGGGTAGACGTGCGAAGTGGCAAGCGCGATGCGATCCTTGAAGTCAGCCATGAAGAGCGGCATCCATTTCGTGCCCTTGGTGACGGCGGGGCCGGTGATGAGAATCTGGGGATTCTTGGCTTTGATCGCGTCGGCGACAGCCATGAACTCAGCTTTATATTCCGGATAACCCCATTTGCTTGGGCGGATTCCTTCGCGGTTCGGGCCTTTCGGATAAAGGTTTGGCTCATTTCCGATCTCGATCGCGAGGATTTCTTTCGCACCGACCTTCCAGGCGTAATCGGCCTCGTCGGCCGCCATCGCCGGGTCGTTGGCCCCGAGATTGACGCCGTAGATAATTTTCCAGCCCGTATTGCGGGCGAAGTCGAAGAACGCATCAACCGAAGCCGGCCCGATGGTGCGTGGGTCGACGACATACTTGTTGTCCTTCATGGATTCGAGCGGCGGATGGGCGTCGCGCTTAAAGAAAGTCGAATCGACGTTATTGGCACCGATACGTAAAACGCCCGGCCCGAGCGTGCGGCAGAGATTGATCAGCGTGGTATTTTGGCCGTTGAAGCAATCCCGCGTCATGAGTTTTTTCTCCGTACTCAGGCCGACGAAATCGCTTGGGATCACCAAGCCTGGCTGGTCGCTGTGAATGGTTACCGTAGCGGAAATCGAATCCGCGCCGAAGAGGAGGCTGGAGATGAGAAGAAGGGGCAAGGTGAGGCGCATGAGGAAATATAAAAATGAAGGAAGTCGCTGTGATCAGTGACAATGCCCAAGACTTCTGGC